>DSBG01000026.1 GCA_011046135.1 Deltaproteobacteria bacterium | reverse complement strand
CCAGAAACTGCCGGAGATAATCAAGAGCTTCTTCCGGCATCCCGAATGTGCTTATGCGGCAGCTTAATGAGTCTATACTATTATACACTTATTAGTAACTCCCTTTCATTATTGATTCGATGTCTGCTGTGACATCACCAATTGGTCTGATATCAAATTTCTCCACCAGAACCTTCAAAACGTTCGGCGAGAGAAAGGCCGGAAGTGTTGGGCCCAGGCGGATGCCTTTGATGCCGAGATGCAGGAGAGCCAGAAGCACGGCCACGGCCTTCTGTTCGTACCAGGCGATGTCAAAGGAGATGGGAAGCTCGTTAATGTTGTCGAGCCCGAAGATCTCCTTGAGTTTAAGTGCTATCACGGCCAGCGAGTAGGAGTCGTTGCACTGACCTGCGTCGAGCACGCGGGGGATGCCCTCGATAGAGCCGAGGTTCAGCTTGTTATAGCGGTACTTGGCGCATCCTGCGGTGAGAATCACAGTGTCTTCGGGGAGGCTCTCGGCAACCTCGGTGAAGTAACTTCGGGCCTTCTGCTGCCCATCGCAGCCAGCCATGACGACGAAGCGTTTGATGGTACCAGACTTGACAGCATCCACCACCTTGTCTGCCAGGGCCAGTACCTGATTGTGGGCGAACCCGCAGACGATCTCGCCTTGCTCGAGCTGCCTGGGAGCCGGGCAGGTCTTGGCCATGCTGATGAGAGAAGAGAAATCCTTTGCATTGCCGACCGTTCTGTCCGGTATGTGTTTTATATCCGGATAGCCCGTGGTCCCGGTTGTAAAGATGCGATCCGCATAACTCTCCTTGACCGGTATAATGCAGTTGGTGGTCATGAGGATAGGACCGCCGAAGGTCTCGAATTCCTCTCGCTGGTGCCACCAAGACCCACCGTAGTTGCCCACCAGATTGTCGTACTTCTTGAAGAATGGATACGAGAGCGCGGGCAGCATCTCACCGTGGGTGTAGACATCCACGCCTGTGCCTTGTGTCTGCTCCAGGAGCTCCTCGAGGTCTTTCAGGTCGTGCCCGGAAACGAGAATACCGGGATTGCCCCTGACCCCGAGGTTAACTTTGGTGATCTCAGGATTGCCATACGTCTCCGTGTTTGCCTTGTCGAGCAGGGCCATGCTGGTGACAGCGGTCTGCCCTGCCTTCATAACGAGGCCAACGAGATCGTCAACGGATGTTTCCTTGGTAGTTGAAGAAAGAGCCTCTACCAGGAAACAATAGATCTCCTCATCCTCAAAGCCAAGAATCATGGCATGATGTGCATAGGCCGCGATCCCCTTCAGTCCGTAGATGAGGAGCTCCCTCAGTGACCGGACATCCTCGTCCTTCGTGGCGAGGACACCCACCTGGGCTGCCTTGGCGAGATAATCCTCTTCATTGTCCGAGAACCAGACAGCGCCGTCGTGGATCACGTCACCAGCTTCATCTCCAGCCTGTATCCTGAGATCGTCCCTGACCTTGAATGCCTCTCTGATATAATCGGTTATGCGCGATGTATCGAAATTCGTATTGGTAAGCGTCGCAAACAGCGCATCCGAGAAGAATCTGCCGTAGACGAGGTCGAACGAGCCCTTTTCAATTTCCTTCTCTCCGTACAGAGAAGCCCCTTTGAGCACATGGATGAGCAGATCCATGAGATTCGACGTATCCTCTGTCTTGCCACATACACCCCTGACTGTGCAGCCCTGGTTTTTCACCGTTTCCTGACACTGAATACAGAACATGTCGTTTCTCCCCCCCTTGGATATATTCTCTCCTTAGGCTACCCGTAAAATGGCAGGACGTACTTGACCTTAGTCAAGCAGGCATATTTTTCGTGTCATAGGTGATTTGACATTTCAGCCTGGAATCTTATGATGCTGTTTTGTAGTCATGGTTATATGAGAGTTGGAATAGTTCTGCATGACAAACAGTTCTTCTTCCGTCAATCAATAGAAAACACACGAAGTATGTACATGAGGTGGTATAATGCCTGGACCATTTTCTACTGGGGGTGGTGGATATTGTGGTCTCCCTTTGTTGGAATGTTTATCGCGCGAATCTCCAAGGGTCGCACCGTGCGTGAATTTATCCTGGGCGTCATGGTTTTTCCGACGCTGTTCTCATTTCTGTGGATGTCATCATTTGGCGGATCGGCGCTCTGGCTTCAGCTCACCGGAACCGCTGACATTGTCGGCGCCGTAAGCAAAGATGTTTCAACCGCACTTTTCGTGATGCTCGAAAGTTTTCCTTTCACAACAATAACATCTTTTGTCGGCATAGTACTGGTAACGATTTTCTTCGTTACCTCCTCTGATTCCGGCTCTCTGGTGGTCGATCATCTCACTTCCGGTGGAAAGCTCGATTCTCCGGTGCCCCAGCAAATATTCTGGGGAGTCATGGAAGGAGTGTGCGCCGCGGTACTGCTCATGGGTGGAGGCCTGGCCGCCCTGCAAAGCGCGTCTATTGCCACAGGCCTGCCCTTCACCATTGTGTTGCTGATCATGTGTTACAGCTTATTCCGAGGGCAGCAGGAAGAGCATTACCATGCCACGATTATCGAAAAAATCCGGCCCGAGATCCAGAGAATTGAAATACCAGTGGGAAAGCAGGGATTATCGGACAAGGATAGGACATCGTAGGAGCTTACCTAACTCAGGATACAGATCAGATGCTGAAGCAAGAAGCATTCTACTGAAGAATGCGCTTCAACGTTCAGGTCCATTTATTGTCTTCCCCCACTTCCCGTATTATAATCATTCTTGAGTTGAGAGTATTGCATAGTTCTTATAGTTACACCTCGTGAGGGGGAAGATCAGTGGCCATGAAAGCCATGAAAAACAGCACACCTGAGAATCATGCACAGGCAACCATGGGAACCTTCCCCGGGGTATTCACCCCGAGCATCCTCACGATCCTGGGCATCATCCTCTTCCTCCGGCTGGGCTATGTTGTAGGCAATGCAGGGCTCGTCAAGGCCATCGTCATCATCGCTGTGGCCAATGCCATCTCGATCCTCACCACGTTCTCCCTCTCTGCAATCGCGACGAACATGAAGGTGAAGGGCGGCGGTGATTACTACCTCATCTCCCGGACCCTGGGAATCGAGTTCGGAGGCGCCATCGGCATCGTGCTGTTCCTCGCCCAATCGATCTCGGTCGCCTTCTACTGCATCGGGTTCGGGGAAGCGGTCTCGGGCATGCTCGGCCTCTCGTCGGGACTCCCGGCCCAGGTGATCGCTGCAGGTGCGATATCCACGCTCTTTATCTTCGCGTGGCTCGGGGCAGACTGGGCGACCAGGTTCCAGTATGTGGTCATGGCCATTCTGTTCTCTGCCATTCTCTCGTTCTTTTTAGGCGGGTTCTCCCGATTCGAACCCGCTCTTCTGACAGCGAATCTCTCGGGCCCACCTTCACCCATGAACTTCTGGCTCATCTTCGCCATCTTCTTCCCGGCCGTGACCGGGTTCACCCAGGGGGTGAGCATGTCCGGGGATCTCAAAGACCCGGGGAAAAGCCTTCCTCTGGGGACGTTCGCGGCAGTGGGCATCTCCATGGTGATCTATTTCTGTGCCGCGGTCCTCTTCGCTGGCGCCGCTCCCCGGGATATCCTCACACAGGACTATGCGTCCATGAAACGCATCGCATCGCTGGGATTCCTTGTCGATGCAGGTGTGGTGGCGGCAACGCTCTCTTCCGCCATGGCATCCTTCCTCGGGGCCCCGCGCATCCTCCAGTCCATGGCCGGTGACAAGATTTTCCCTATCCTGAATACCTTTTCAAAAGGATACGGCCCTGCCAACAACCCCCGCAGGGCGGTTCTTCTCTCCCTCGGCATCGCCTATGCCACCGTTGCCCTGGGAAACCTGAACGTGATTGCCCCCATCGTGTCCATGTTCTTCCTCATTTCCTACGGGCTGCTCAACTACGCAACCTTTTACGAGGCACGGGCCAAGAGCCCGTCCTTCCGCCCCCGGTTCAGGTTCTACGACCTGAGGCTCAGCCTTCTGGGGGCAGCTGCATGCCTGATCGTCATGGTTGCCATCGATGTCACACCTGCACTGATAGCGTGTGCAACCCTGTTTGGTATTTACCAGTATATTAAACAGCACGATACTCCGTCCCGGTGGGCTGATTCCCAGCGGTCCTATCACCTCCAGCGGGTTCGTGATCATCTCATTGCTGCAGCAGCAGAACCGGAACATCCCAGGGACTGGAGACCCCAGATCCTTGCTTTCTCTGATGATCCCAAAAGACGTCAGCGGCTCCTGACGTTTTCTTCATGGCTGGAGGGTGGAAGTGGAATGACAACAGTGGTCAGAATCAAGGAAGGCTCCGGGCTGAGAATGATAAGGGTTAAAGAGAATGCTGAAGAAGACCTCCGATCCTTCCTCAGGGAAGACAAACTCAAGGCGTTTCCCCTCGTCATCATTGCCCCTGATGCACGTGATGCAATCCATGTCCTGATTCAGTCGTACGGTGTCGGTCCCATGCGGGCAAACACGGTCGTTCTGAACTGGCTCGACGAACTCGCGGGCGGCATTCTTGCCATCAGGGAACGGGAATTCGGCTTGTATCTTCGCACTGCCTTCCGGCTTGGGTGTAACATCGTGATCCTCGACTCCAAGGAGCATGAGTGGAGTACCCTTGAATCCATGAAAGCAGAAGACTGCAGAATCGACGTGTGGTGGTTCGGTGATTCGACGAGCCGTCTCATGCTCCTGTTCGCCTACCTCATGAAGCGCTCTTCTGGCTGGGAGGACGCAAAGATCAGGATGCTGGCCATCGGAACGCCAGAGCAGAGGGAGAAGAACGGATCTGATATCCATGAAGATGCCGGGGCCGAGTCCAGGAACTCCCACAGCACCGAACAGGTTGTCTCGCTCCTCAAGCAGATGCTCTCCGACATCCGCATTCAGGCATCCATCGAGGTCATAGAGAAAGCCGATGCCGGGACAGTCGCCTCCATGTCTTCGGATGCAGCCATGGTCTTTCTCCCCCTCAAACTGAGGCAGAGCCAGATTTTCGACCCCTTCGGTGGCAAGGTCGAAGACCTTCTGGCCCGGCTGCCGATCGTGGCGCTCGTGCTTGCAGCAGAGGACATCGACCTGGAAGCAGGACCTGAAGAGGGGATGTATGGAGAACTGGTTCAGGCGATGGATATCCTGGAAAAGGCAAAGAAACGGATGAAAAACGTGTCGGGGTTCGTCCACGAAGCTTCACAGGAAGCCAAAATCCTTGAACGTACCCTGGAAGAGTTGAAGACTTCCAATGCAGAGCAGGAAGAGATCGAAAAGGTTCGGTTCAATCTCATTCAGGCACAGGAAAAGGTTGGAGAAGCCAAAAAACGCGCTGCAAAGGCGCAGGCAAAACTCGACGATGCGTTAAAGAGCATTGAAGTGCTCACCGGTATTTCTTCTCCCAAAAAAGCAGATGCAAAGAATGTGGGAGAAGATGCTCAAAATGATGAATAAGTTGTTGCAGCATGCCTCATGTCCCCGCTTGTCTGAAGTCAAGTCCCATATTGTCTGTAAATTCTCTTCTCCGATATTGGCGTTAGGCGGCTGGAAGATCTTCCTTGTCTTCCTGTCCGATCCCCCTTTCTCATGCCTGAACACCTCATGTGCTGAGGTAAAATTATAAAAGAATAGTTGGGCAACAATTTATGCATTGAGAGATTCCTTGAGAACGAGGTGTTCTATTTGAATGGCTTGAAATCAGTGCCCCCGGCAAGAATCGAACTTGCGACACCAGGATTAGGAATCCTGTGCTCTATCCCCTGAGCTACGGGGGCATGCGGTTTTCTTAAACGCAGTCACTCATCGAGTCAAGGGTAAAAAACCCTTCGTGCCGGTGGTGTTTATTGGCGTTCTGGTGCATGCCATGAGAGCTTACGGTGGGCTTCATGCTGTTGAGTACCCTGATGCAGCAAAGGGTTTCGATCTTTTTGAACAACAGGGAGATGCCGGGGGTTGGGAACAGAGGAGCTCTTCTTTCACGATGCTTCCGATGAGGAGTTTTAGCCTTGTGCAAGAGGGGGTGTTGCGTTATACCCAGCCTTGGTATGCAGATCCCCGAGATACTTGCCCCTGCAGGAAGCATGGAGACCCTCGAGACCGCCTGCCTTTATGGGGCTGAGGCCGTCTACCTCGGGCTTCGGGGTGACACGAACCTGCGTTCCGGGGCCAGGAACTTCACCCCCGATGAGCTTGAAACAGCGGTGTCCTTTGCCCACGCCAGGGGAGTCAAGGTCTACCTCGCCCTCAACACCTACCCTCATGACGAAGAGCTTGTGCGATTTGGAGAGATCATGTCTTCTGCTGCTGATAGCGGAGTCGATGCCATGATCGTCTCTGACATCGGCGTGTTGCACATGGCGCGGCGGATCGCACCGTCACTGCCCTTGCACCTGAGCACGCAGGCCAATGCGATCAACGCCCATGCGATCAATGCCTGGGCAGAGCTTGGGGTTTCCCGGGTGATCCTGGCAAGGGAACTTTCCTCGGATGAGATCCGGTACATCCGTGGGCACAGTAGCGTGGAGCTCGAGATCTTCGTCCATGGCAGTATCTGCATCTCGATTTCCGGGAGATGCCTGATCAGCAGTTACCTGTGTGGGCGGGATGCGAACCGCGGTTCGTGCACCCAGCCCTGCAGGTGGGACTATGCTCTCCTTGAGCGAACCAGGCAGGGCTCCTACATGCCCGTGGTGGAGGAGGACGGGTACACCTATCTCTACAACTCGAGGGATCTCTGTCTCCTGCCCGTCATGGGTGAGGTGATGAGGCTCGGTATGGATGGCCTCAAGATCGAGGGGAGGAACAAGACAGCTCTGTACGTGGCCACGGCAACCAGCGTCTACAGGAGCGCACGGGACTCGTTCCTGAAGGATCCCGATGGATTCACGGTGCAGAGCGTGTGGCTCGATGAGATCGGGAAGATCAGCAACCGGGAATATTTCACCGGCTTTTTCACTGGGCGACCCGATGCAAGCGGTATGAACTACGACTTCAAGGGTTATTCCCACACCCACCACCTCGCGGCAAAGGTGCTCTCTGTAAACGGTGGCGAGACAACCTTCGAGGCGAGGAACCCGCTCATCGAAGGAATGGAGCTTGAATGGCTCTCTGGTTCCGGTCTCCGCCAGAGCTTTGTGCTCAACGGCGCAACTGCTCAGGGCGTGCCCCTGAAAAGGATCCGTCCCAACGAAATCTTCGTCATGAAGACTTCCTTTGTGCCGAATCCCGGAGAGCTGGTGAGAAAACCCCTGAGCGAGGGAGACAAGATCGTGGACAGGAGCGTGTAGGTGAGACCGGCAATCCTGGACGGGCTCAACCCAGAACAGCGAAGGGCTGTCTGCTACGAGAGAGGCCCCCTGCTCATCTTTGCCGGTGCCGGATCGGGAAAGACACGGGTCATCGTCCACAGGGCGGCGTATCTCATCGAGAACGGGGTTGTCCCGTCAGATATCCTCTGTCTCACGTTCACCAACAAGGCGGCACAGGAAATGAAAACCCGCCTGAGAGGAATTCTCGGTACAGAAACCAGCGGTGTGTGGGCGGGCACATTCCATGCTTTCGGGGCATGGTTCCTCAGGCATGAAGCCCATCATGTGGGGTATACGAGGTCGTTCCAGATCTACGATGAGGCGGATCAGCGGTCGCTGATCGCCAAGTGCATGAAAGAGTTGAATCTGAAGACAGAACGAGGTATCGATGCAACCATTGCCTGGATTGCCAACATAAGCAGGGATACGCTGCGTGACATCAGCAAGATTCCTCACCGTCTGAGATTCGATCCCCTCCCGGTCATTGCCCTGTATGAGCAGAAAAAAAGGGACTTCGGCGTGTTTGATTTTGCCGATCTGCTCACGGTCCCGTCCTCGGTGCTCACCGCCATGCCCCCTGTCCGTTCGCGCTATCAGAATCGCTTTCAGCACATCCTCGTCGACGAGTATCAGGACACGAACACGGCCCAGTACACCCTCCTCATGCAGCTCATTTCACAAGAGGCCAACATCACGGTGGTCGGAGACGACGATCAGTCCATCTATGGCTGGCGAGGTGCCGATGTGGGAAACATCCTCCGCTTTAAAGATGATTTTCCCGGGGCAGAAGTGATCATCCTGGAACAGAATTACCGATCGACAGAGGATATCCTTGAGGCGGCCTCTTCCTTGATCGCCAACAACCTGTACCGCGAGCCAAAGCGACTCAGGGCTGCCAGGGGAAAGGGCAGCAGGGGATTGGAGATTCGGGAATTGTATGATGACGAGCAGGAGGCGGCCTCTCTTGCCCACACGGTTGACGAGCTGATTGCATCGGGGAAGAGTCCTGCAGAGATAGGGGTGTTCTATCGGATCAATGCTCTCTCGCGTCTCGTGGAAGAAGCCTTTGTTCGCAGGGGAATTCCGTATAAGGTCTACGGCGGCATCAGGTTCTACGAGCGCAGAGAAATCAAGGATGTCCTGGCTTACCTCAGGATCATCGCGAATCCGAAGGATGAAGAAGCCCTCTCCCGGTGCATCAATACCCCGCCACGGGGTATTGGAGAGAAGACACTCTCCGAACTGCAGCGATTTGCCCGGAGCCGGGGCAAGCCGACGGCACTGATTCTGAAGGAAGCCCTCGAACATTCCGTGGTCAGGGGAGCGGCAGCCAGGGGATTGAAAGAGTTCCTTTCCCTTGTGCAGGTCTGTTCGAGCGGAGGAGCAGGCAGCGACATTGCCGACATGATCGAGGTGATCATCGAGAGATCCGGCATAAAGCGCTCCCTCGAAGGGGAGCTCGACGGGCCCGACAGACTGATGAACATCAGGGAGCTCATGTCCAGCGCCTCAGGTCAGACAGACCTCACGAGGTATCTTGAGGAGAAGGCCCTCATGAGCGCCATGGATGTCGATGCGGGCGATGCAGTCAGTGTCATGACGCTCCACATGTCAAAGGGGTTGGAATTCGATCACGTGTTCATTCTCGGGGTTGAAGAGGGGCTGCTCCCCCACTCCCGGTCGATGGACACCTCTCTGGACATCGAGGAGGAGCGTCGGCTGCTCTATGTCGGCATCACACGGGCCCGACGTGACGTTGTTCTTTCCTGGGCGCGAGTTCGGGCCATGTACGGGCGGGAGTCTTTCCAAATCCCATCGGCTTTCCTGGCGGAGATATGCCACAGCACATGACATGATCAGGAATTTTTCTCACATCGATGCCATTGCCCGTGAAGGGACGCCGGTCAGACTGGCCGCCCTTGCCACGGACCAGGAGGAGTTTCTTCGCACTATCAAGATTGCCCGGGATCTGGGATATATAACCCCGATCCTCATCGGAGAGCGGGAGACGATCTGCCGGGTGGCCCAGGAAGTTCAGTTTGATCTCTCCTCAGTTAAGATTCATGAAGAGCGCGATCTCCAGGCAGTGGCGAATAAAGGAATCGAGCTCCTCTTCGATGGAGAGGCCGACATCGCCATGAAGGGTCATATCCCCACCTCCTTCGTATATCGCTCCATCATCCACCATGAAAAACTCATACGAGGCAGAAAAAGTATCAGTGTAAATACGCTCTGGGATGTTCCGGGAGCGGACCACCTCATCACGATTACCGATACCGGGGTGAGTATCGCCCCGGGTTATGAGACCAAGAAAAGGATTCTGGCCGAGTCGGTCTTTCTCATGAGGCTTCTCGGATATCCAGCGCCCCGAGTCATGATCCTCTCTGCATCGGGTACTTGGCAAGACGGTGCTGGAAAATCCGGTGACAGATCCATGCTGAAGGCAGATGCGGATCGCGGCGATTTCGGGCCGTGTGAGGTTCTCGAAGCAGCCTCTCTGTGGGAGCTCTATCCTTCCCAAGAGTTCATGGATATCTCGGGGTCTGACCGGAGCCTCCCGTTCCTGCCGCATGTCTTTATGGTTCCCCACCTCGATGCGGGAAACATCCTCTCCAAGCTCGACTTCATCCTTGATGTCACCAGACGGTCCCTGGTGATGACCTCCCGGGGCCCGGTCATCATCCCTTCCCGCTCAGACACTCACCAGGCCATCGTGGGAGAGGTTGCACTGGGGGTGGTCGTGGCCCGCCGACTTCGGGGGATGTCTCCATGAAGAGGATTGCAGGCTATATCAAGGAAGCTCTCCGCGCAGGATACAAGCCGCTGCTGATCTGTGCTCCGGCAGATGATGATGGGCTCCTGGAGATGCTCCCGACCTTGTGCCCGATGGTTGTACCAATGCTCGTCGGCAATGAAGAAGAGATCCAGAGATCCCTCGCGCACTTGAACCTTGATACGCGTTACTATGAGGTCGTACATGAACCTGACAGAAAACGCGCGTGTGAGAAGGCCATCGACGAGGCGCTGCGGGATCCTTCGGCCATCCTCATGGAGGGTGGCCGGGGCAGGCCCCTGCAGGAGGCTTTGCGGAAGAACCGGCACACTGCACAACTTTTTTCCAACGCCAGCCACATCACCTGGGTCGATGATCCTCACAGGAAGAGGTCGTTTATGGTGGCTGATACCCTCATCCACCCCCAACCGGATCTGAAAGACAAGATCGCAATCCTCAACACGGTACTGAGCGTGGCGAGACGTCTGGAAAGCGAGACCCCCAAGGTGGTGGCCCTGGCTGCACTGGAGTATGTGAATCCCTCGATCCCCTCGACAGTTGATGCCGCAGTGCTGTCGAAGATGGCTGAGAGACACCAGTTCGGCGATACCCTCGTGGAAGGTCCCCTTGATATTGACTGTGCCCTGAGCAGACAGGCGTGCGAACGGAAAAGGATCACAAGCCTCCTCGAGGGTAATGTGGACATTTTTCTGGTTCCCGACGTGCATTCGGGGCAGAGCTTCATCCAGTTTCTCTCCTGCTTCGGTCGAATGGGGCTTTGCGGGATGATTGCAGGCCTTCCCGTTCCCGTGATCGTTCCCATGCCCTACGATACCTCATCGGGCAGGCTCGCTTCTGCTGCGATTTCCAGCCTGCTCTCTCGCCAGGGGGTGAATTATGCCTGAGGTTCTCGTGCTCGATATCGGCTCCACCACGACGAGGATCGCCGTGTTCCGGGGAAAGAAAGAGCTCTTCAGGGAAACACTGGAGCATGAATCACAGAGAGGATCCGGAATCCTGGAGGAACGTACCCTCAGGAGACAGAGCATAGAAGACGTTCTCTCCTCTTGCGAGGTCTCTCTTGAGAGGCTCGATCTGTTTGTGAGCAGGGGAGGGCTTCTCCGGCCTGTTCCCTCCGGCATGTATCGCGTCAATGAGGCAATGTGCGATGATCTCTTGAGCGGGCGTTTCGGAGAACACGCCTCTGCCCTTGGACCGCTCATCGCCTTTGAGCTTGCCCGGAAGCTCGGAAGAGATGCGATCATCGTCGACCCCCCCCAGCACCGACGAGTTTTCAGATCTCGCCAGGGTTTCAGGATTGCCGGACATACCCCGGACAAGCGCATTTCACGCCCTGAACCAGAAGGCGTGTGCGAGAAGAGTCTGCAGGGAGATGGGCAGGGCCTACGAGGATTCCTGTCTCATCGTCGCACACATGGGCGGAGGAACTACCGTTGGGGCTCACCTGCAGGGCAAGGTTGTCGATGCCACCCATGGTCTTTCCGAAGGGCCGTTCACCCCTGAACGAGCGGGAGAAATGCCCACGCTGCAGCTCATCGACTATGTGCTCGATCGGGGACTCACGCAGGAGCAGGCTCGGAACCTCCTTGTTGGGGGATCCGGGCTCTTTGCCCACCTGGGGACGCGAGATGCCCGTGAGGTTGAGCGTCGTATCACGTCAGGAGACGAACAGGCCAGGGTGATCTACAGGGCAATGGCATACCAGGTCGGCAAACAGATCGGTGCCATGGCTGCAGTTCTCGGGAAAAATCCTGACAGTATTGTGCTCACCGGAGGCCTTGCGGCGTCAGAGATGTTCACGACCTGGATATGCGAGATGGTGGGATTTCTGGGTCGGGTCAGGATATATCCCGGAGAGAATGAGCTTGAAGCCCTCTTGGAGGCAGCCCTGACCGCCCTCGAGGTTCCCTCGAAGATCAGGGAGTATCCGCCCGAATAGGAGCGCT
Organism: Deltaproteobacteria bacterium; assembly: GCA_011046135.1. Taxonomy (GTDB): domain Bacteria; phylum Desulfobacterota; class Desulfomonilia; order UBA1062; family UBA1062; genus DSBG01. The sequence goes on along the minus strand of DSBG01000026.1, from coordinate 22,066 downwards.
CTTCTGGTCTGTGCCCGTGGATAACGATCTGGGAAAATAAGCCGGAAGGTGCAGACAAAAAAATGCCAGAAGAAGATAAGGTTTTGGGACAAAGCACGAGAGGAATTGCCCCCTCTTCTGGCGTAAAGGAGGTCAGAACAACACTTGTTGTTCCTATCATAAAAGCACAGACCTGTCACGAAGAAAATAAGACTATCCCTCATAACTCTGTAGGTGGTCGACCCGGGAAAGCGTAAGAACATTCTTACAGGGCGGCCGCCCGGCTCTTTTCTTCAGGTTTTCATGGAGAGTTCACTGGTATCCAAAATAATCCTGTACCAGGAATGAGTTTCCGGATATCGCTGTGCGCAGGGACGAGTGTTTTCCTTGGCATGAGAACCCGACACTGTTGAGAAAAAAACACACGAGGATGATCACCCTCCAAAGGGCAGCCTAGTGATTCAGGTTGTGCTCCACCGCATACAACACGATGGCTGCAGTATTTTTAAGATTGAGTTTCTGGAGAATTCTCAAGCGATAGGTGCTCACTGTCTTGACGCTCAAGAACAGCTCCTGTGCAATTTCAGTGATGGTTTTGCCCGCGGCGATCATGCGCAGCACCTGGTATTCTCTGTCCGAGAGACGTTCGTGTCCTGGGCGAGCAGGGTCCCTGTCGAGTTCAAAGGTCAGCTGTTCTGCAACGGCAGGGGAAATATACTTTCCCCCGGATGCCACCTTTCGAATTGCGGAAATCAGTTCCTCGGGCGCGCTCGATTTGCTCAGGTATCCGGCGGCACCGCTTTTCAGGACTCGAATGGCATACTGCTCTTCCGGGTACATGCTCAAGACGAGCACCGGGATCTTGGCGAAGTGTTTTTTCAATTCCTGGAGGATTTCAAGCCCATCCCTGCCGGGCATGGAAATATCCAGCAGGATGACATCGCAGGATTCCTTCCATGCTGCATTCAGAACCTGCTGTCCGTTGGCCGCTTCGCTGACAACCGTTATGTCATCGATGTCCACGAGGATCTGCTTGATTCCTTCACGGACTATGGGGTGATCATCGGCTACCAGTACTCGTATCATCGGCTGTCCTCTGTTCCATAGTGGGGATGCTCACGTTCAGGGTTGTTCCTTTCCCTGCCTCTCCGGTAATGACAACGGTACCTCCACAGAAATAGACCCGTTCCCGTATTCCCATTAATCCATAGGTTCTTGGATTATCAATCTGATTCTTTGAAATACCCTTACCATTGTCCTGCACCGTCATGCTCAGAGAATCAAGCTCTTCCTGTATCACGATAGTGACCTCCGATGCTTCGGCATGACGGGCGACATTGGTCAGCGCCTCCTGGAAGATGCGGAACAGCGAAATGGTCGATTCGGGATCCAGCATGATCTCTTCGGGTTCGATGAAGAGGGTGCACGTAATCCCGGTTCTCTTCTCAAAATCACGTGCCTGCCATTCGATGGCCGCAAACAGACCCAGGTGATCCAGGAGACCTGGCCTGAGATCAGTGATGATTCTCCTCACGGTCTCGATGGTTGTCTCGAGAGACGAGATCATGCCGGCAAGTTTCGTGTTCAGAGACGTCTGCTCCGGTGGCAGCTTCTTTTTGAGCATGGAGAGATCCATTTTCAGCGCAGTCAGGACCTGGCCGAGTTCGTCGTGAATTTCACGGGCGATCCGGGCTCGCTCCCTCTCGCGGAGATCCTGTGCCTGCTTGTGGAGAGTTCTCATGCGTTCGCGGGATTTCCTCAATTCTTTTTCGATTTTCTTTCGTTCGGTGATATCGGTGCCAACACCGAAAAGAAAATCCAACTCCCCGTTCTCCTTGAAGACCGGACGCCCCCTCCATTCCACCAGAAGCTTTCTGCCGTCCTTTGCCACAACATGATTCTCTATAACCGAGACCATTCCCTTCCGTGCCAGGGCCCTGAAAAACGGGGCAAGGGCAACATGCTCGGATGCAGGAACCAGTGCGGTCAGAAAATCCCTGCCGATAAGCTCTTCTCGTGTATAGCCGATTTCCCGGATAAACTCGTCGTTGACCATCGTCGTTTTTCCCTCAGTGTCAATGGCCACGAAAAAGGAGGGGGACGACTGGAGGAGAATGTGGGAAAAAGATTTTTCTCTGAAGATGTCTTCACGGGCCAGCTCGTGTTGCTTGAAAGACCTGGAAAGGAGATACAGGGAAACGGAACCGATTACGACGATAAGGAACGTCTCGAAGAGTGCCTCATGCCAGTTGAACGGTGTTTTCTGTGCGCCGAGGAGGAGGTGGGGAACATCGATGAGTTCGTTCAGCCAGATGATGATGGTCAGAGACACAAAGGCAAGAAAAACAAGCAGGACCTGAGGATTGATCCAGCTTTTCTGACGTGGTGATTCAGGGCGCTGCACCATTACAGGCTCCCTCTACGGAGCGGAAAGGCCCTCAGGCGTCTCCTGTTTCATGCACAGGCAGGCAGGTCTGTGCACCGGAACATGAATTCGGGTGAGAGATGATATCTGAACCATGCACTATCCAATCTTCGTTGTTCTCAGGCGAAGAGAATTTGCTATCACGGAAACAGAACTGAAGCTCATGGCCGCAGCAGCGATCATGGGGCTGAGCAGAAGACCGAGCACGGGATAGAGAACTCCTGCGGCTACGGGCACGCACAGTGCATTGTAGACAAAAGCGAAGAAGAGATTCTGTTTGATATTGCGCATGGTGGCGATGCTCAAGAGCCGTGCCTTGGCAATGCCCATGAGGTCACCCTTGACCAGGGTAACATGCGCACTTTCCATGGCCACATCGGTACCGGTTCCCATGGCGATACCCACATGGGCCTGAGCCAGAGCAGGGGCATCGTTGATCCCATCGCCGGCCATCGCAACGATCCGACCAGATTCCTGAAGGCGTCGAACCGCTGATGCCTTGTCCTGCGGGAGGATCTCTGCCTGTACTTCGTCGATCCCGAGGGTCTGGGCAACGGAGCGTGCTGAGGAGGCGGTGTCTCCAGTGAGCATCACGATCCTGATGTCTGCGTCATGAAGGCGCTTGATTGCAGCCGGTGTAGTTTGTTTGATGGGATCGAAAATACGAAATACTCCCGAGATCTTGTTGTCTATGGCAACATACACCAGGCTCTGACCTGCATTGTGCATGTCTCTGGTCTTTTCTTCAAGATCACCCGGGTCAATGCCGAGTTTGGAGAGCAGCTTGGCCGTTCCTGCCGCAACAGCGTGTCCTTGTACCTTCCCGCTGACACCCATGCCGGCATGGGAAGAAAAGTCCTCTGCAGGAGAGAGAGACGCCACGGGAGGTTGCTCCAGAGATGATTGCCGAGGCGAGGGGGTGTTCACTCCCCTGTTCCAGGCTCGCCGCATACAGGAGGAGATCATGGTCGTCCCACCCGGAAGCAGGGATCATTTCCACAAGCCGGGGCTTCCCCTCGGTCAGGGTCCCGGTCTTGTCGACAACCAGGGTGTCCACCTTCCGCAGAATCTCAACGGCCTCGGCATCACTGAAGAGAACGCCGAGGCTCGCTCCCTTTCCCATGGCAACCATGATCGACATGGGTGTTGCCAGTCCGAGTGCGCAGGGACAGGCAATGATGAGGACCGAAACTGCCACGATGATGGCATAGGCCAGCCTGGGCTCAGGGCCGATCAGTGCCCAGGTGAGAAAGGATACCGCCGAGACAAGGATCACAACGGGGACGAAGTACCCCGAGACACTGTCGGCTATTCTCTGGATCGGGGCCCTGCTTCTCTGGGCTTGGGATACCATGCGTATGATCTGTGCGAGAACCGTTTCGGCACCGACCTTTTCAGCCTCCATGAGAAGTGTTCCGCTTTCGTTTATGGTTGCTCCCACCAGAGAACTTCCGGGTTCTTTTTCCACGGGGATCGCTTCTCCTGTGAGCATAGACTCGTCAACACTGCTCGATCCCTCCATGACGACTCCATCCACCGGTATCTTTTCACCGGGTCTTATTCTCAAACGATCCCCCGGTTGCACCTCGTTGATGGGCACATCCTCCTCCGATCCATCCTGGTTTACCCTTCGTGCCTGTTTCGGTGAAAGTCCAAGCAGGGATTTGATGGCCTCCCCGGTCTTGCTGCGGGCTTTGAGCTCCATGACCTGGCCGAGGAGTACAAGGGTTACGATGACAGAGGCAGCCTCGAAGTAGACGCCCACGAGCCCTTCCCGGATCCTGAAGGAAACGGGAAAGATTCCGGGGAACAGCAGGGCAACGAGGCTGTAGACGTAAGAAACCAGGACTCCGAGTCCGATGAGGGTGAACATGTTCAGGCTTCGGTTCACCAGGGATTGCCAGGCGTGTTGAAGGAGGGGCCAGCCTGCCCACAGCACAACCGGCGTTGTAAGAATCCCCTCGAAAAGTGCCAGACGTTTTGCGGAGGCAAGAGTTTCGATAAAGGAAAGCCCAAGCATGTCCCGCATGGCGATGAAAAACACCGGAAGGGTGAAGATGAGCCCAATCCAGAAACGCTTCCTCATGTCTGCATATTCGGGGTTGATCGCATCTTCTTCCGGCGGGGTCACAGGTTCCAGGGCCATTCCGCATTTCGGGCATGATCCGGGCTCTTCTGAAACGATCTCCGGGTGCATGGGACAGGTCCACATCGCTGCTTCGGGATAGAGATGCAGGTCAGGGGATTCCCGCTCCAGAGCCATACCGCACCTTGGGCACGCGCCAGAGGAAGGAGCGTGTATTTCCGGGTGCATCGGGCAGGTGAAGGTCCTGCATGCCTTGTTCTCGGCTGTCTCTGCCTTTGCTGAATCGATGTAACGGTCGGGATCTTCCCGGAACGCCTCGAGACAGTGCTTACTGCAGAAGTAGTAGGAGTTGCCCTGGTGCTCCAGGGTCAGAAACGTGTTCTTATCCCGGGTGCTCATGGAACATACAGGGTCCCTGTATACAGGACCTTCTTCGTTGGCGTGTGCATCGCAGCAGGGTTTTTTAATTGATCGTTTCTTCATTGCGGATCTCTTTACATTGAGAGCTTCTCTCCGTACGATTTTTGGATCCCTCTGTTCTCGAGCTTCATACACGAGAACAGGAGCTTTTTCTTTATGATAATGGCTGTGCCCTACGTAATCAAGGAGCCAGGTTCTTCACGGCAACCAGAAGGCGATTATTTCTGAAGGATCCATCGAACAGGCGGTTTAAAAAAGCGTCTCGATCTTGAGAATATCTTCGGGCACGTACTGGTCATCGCTGCACTGGTTGAGGATGAGAAGCGGAGAGATGGTTCTCCCCTCGAGAAAGGCAATGGTGAGGGACAGGTCATCCCAGGATACAACGAAATCGGTTGCCTTGAGCGTCTTGCCATCTTTCTCGATGAGTGTATCCTCATCAAGGGTGAGCATAAACGGTTTGCGTACGGTATACACTGCTGCACGGGGACTCCGAAGGCGGTCCTGGGTGCAGGAAAAGACAACCGCTCCCTGCGGGAGATGTTCGTTCAGTTTCTGAATGAGCATCTGGGGGTCGTGCTCGATCCTGAATTCGCATTGGAAATACTCACTGGTAGAGGCTATCCCGAAGGAGGTGGGAGGAGAGAGGCTGAGTTTCATGATCGGGCTGTATCCCTGGGAATAGACGGCATCGAGACCGGCCCGGCGGAGTGCGCGCTTGATCATTTCGGAAAATTCTCTTGGAGAGAGAAAACGCATTGCATCCTGCTTTGTTATTCCCATTACATAGGGCACTGATTCCTGATGCGTGAGTTCAGAGAAAAGAGGAACAGGGTCGCTCTCTCCCCGTACGATATTTTTCAGCTCGTCTGAGCACGCTCCACACCCGGTACAGCCTGACTGCCTGCAGTCCGGGGTCGACTGAAGGGAATAGGCGCGATCGCGTTCTTCGATGAGGAAGTTCTTGTCAAGGGCCATGTCAATGAAGTCCCAGGGCATCTGCTGGGCGGTATTTCGGGGAGCCAGGTAGGATTGAGGGTCTACGCCTGTGGCCTCGAACGCCTTCTCCCACGCCCTGATGTCGAGGGAGTCTCCCCACCCGTCGAGGTAAGCGCCATTCATCTCGGCAAGCTCTATCACCTCAGAAAGCCTGCCGTCACCCCGGGCAAAGACACCCTCGAGGAAGGAGAGCTGCGGTTCGTGCCACTTGAGGGAAAGGTGTTTGTGTCGGAGATCCCGCTGCAGGAGGGCGAGGATTTCACGGTGTCGGGGGAGGGAGACCTGGCCTTCCCACTGGAAGGGAGTACATGGTTTGGGGATAAAAGCAGAGATGCTGAGGGTGATGTTCCCCCTGAAAATATTCTGAAGAGAGCGGGCAAGAGGGGCGATGGCATCGATGTCGGCGTCGGTTTCACAGGGCAGGCCTACCATGAAATACAGCTTCATTGATTTCCAGCCCAGGGACTTGATGATTCCGGCGCTCCTGAAGAGATCTTCTTGCGTGTTGCCTTTATTGATGATGCTCCTGAGTTTTTCTGTAGCTGCCTCGGGAGCCATGGTGAAGCCGGGCTTTCGTGCCGATGCGATGATTTTGGCAACGGTTTCGGTAATGCCATCCACCCGAAGGGAAGGGATACCGACAGAAACCTCTCTGCTCGGGCAATGAATGGATGCTATCAGGCCATTGAGGTAGGACAGGTCTGTGACGGACAGAGCGAGCATGGCCAGCGTGTCGTATCCTGTGGAGTTCAAACCGCGCCGGTATGATTCCACAACCGAGGGAAAAGATCGCTCGCGGTATGGACGGTAGATCATGCCCGCCTGGCAGAACCTGCACCCTCTGGTACAACCCCTGGCAACCTCGACACCGATCCGGTCATGAACGATGGAGATGTGGGGAACAACGGTGCTTGGCGGGAAGGGATGGCTGTCGAGGTCACCCAGGATGCGACGAGTCGGCCTCCTCGATTCCCCTGGTCTGTACACGCCATCGATCCTGCTCATGGCGGCGATGCGCTCATTTCTGTTGCGTGTACCCTCACAGACACGAGCCATTTCACTGACGACGTCCTCGCCGTCACCGATGACGATGAGGTCGAAAAACTCAAGGACGGGACAGGGGTTTACGCAACAGGTTCCTCCTGCAATCACGATGGGATCTCTGTGCGTGCGATCACGGGCATGAACCGGTATCTGGGCGAGCCTGAGCATTTTCACTACCGAGGTATACGAGAGCTCGTACATGAGTGAAAAGCCCAGAACATCGAAATCCCTGATGGGGCGCTTCTCCTCGAGGCTCACCAGGGGGATCTTCCTTGATTTCAGTTCTGTGGCCAGATCATGCCAGGGAGCGAAAACCCTCTGTGCCCAGACATATGGCATGGAATTCAGGATATGGTAGAGGATCTTGATTCCTGCATGGGACATTCCGATTTCATAGACATCGGGAAAGGCAAGGGCAAAACGAACGGTGATCTCGGAAGAATCTTTGAGGATCTCGTTGACTTCGCCTCCAAGGTACCTTCCCGGTCTCGCCACACGACTGAGGAGCATCGTATCGTATCTGTTCAAGCATGTATCCTTTTTAGCTGGTTTCTCAAACGCCCGGGTTTCTCTGTTGAGATCACCCATCGCATTGTTTCGGGATGCTCTGTGCCAACTGAGTGATTCATCTCCGTGCTCCAAGAGTTCTCGGGGATGACAGGCTACCTTTTTCCAGACAAAAGAGTCAATCTCTTCTTCTTGGCAGGCTCTTCAGCCTTGCCAGTGTCTGTCGGTCATGCTAAGTGAAAGCAAGGGGAGGGGCAATGTCTGAACATAAGCTCACCTTGGGAGAATATTTCAGGAAGGAGCGGGAAGACAGGGGAATTGATCTGAAAGACATCGAAGAGCGGACAAAGATTCCTGCCCAGACGTTGCGCTTTCTCGAAGACGATCAGATCGACATGCTCCCGCCGAAAGCGTTTGTGCGGGGATTTCTCCAGGTGATCAGCAGAGAATTCGACCTGAACGAAGAGGAACTGCTGAACCTTTTTGAAGAGGCTCTTGTCGCCAGCGAAAAGACAGAAAAACCCTATCGGAATTTCGGGTATCCGAAACGAACGAACGCTGTGTATATCATCGCGACTGCCGTGGTGATCCTTCTCCTCGCAGTGATCTTTGGGGTTACCATGAAACAGTGCAGGGCTCCACAACAGCAGACGAGCGTGGAGCCCTATGCAGTTGTGTCTATGCAGAGCGCCCCATGTTTCCCTGAGCAGGTCTCTGATTTTCTCTAGTAATTCACGAGAGAGAGTCCTTCACGTGAGGTGAGCGGGATGCCGGTCAATCCATCCAGTGTAAAATTGCTGAAAGAGTATATCGAGAAGGGGTGGGAGTTCCATATCATTGATATGCTCTATGACCTGGAGCCCGTAGAGATCGCGGACCTCATCGAGTCCCTGGATGAGGAGTCCCGGGGAAAATTCTTTTTGCTTCTGGATGTGGAAACTGCCTCCGATGTCATTTCCGAGCTTTCTCAGGACAGCCGGGAGGATGTGCTGGATGACATCAGTGATACCGAGCTCACCCGCATCGTCGAGGACATGAACTCCGATGATGCCGCTGATCTGCTGGGAGATCTTCACGCAGAACGAGCGGAGCGGATTCTCGCGGCTCTCGGCCCCAGGGAGTCGTCAGAAATCAAGGCGCTGCTCAGCTATCCTGAGGATAGTGCGGGTGGAATCATGCAGCGGGAGCTCGTCAGTGTCCATCCGAACACAACCGTGGATGATGTGGTTGCCCAGATCAGGCAGGTTCATACTGAGATCGACAACATTCACCAGGCCTATGTGGTCGACAGCAAGGGTGTTCTTGTGGGCACCGTTCCCCTGGTGAAGCTTGTCCTGTCAAAGCCGGAAACAGCGGTCTCCCAGATCATGGATATCGATCCCCTCACGGTACCGGTAACCATGGACCAGGAAGAGGTGGCCCGTCTCTTCAGCAAGTATGACAAGGTCGTCATGCCGGTGGTTGATGAGGAAGGTATGCTGCTCGGCCGGATCACTATCGATGACATCGTGGATATTATGGAAGAGGAGGCAACTGAAGACATGTTCCGGTTCGCCGGTGCACAAGAAGACCTGCTGAGTTCCTCCATCGTCAGGAATGCCACCACCAGGATCCCCTGGCTGTTCGTATGCTGGTTGGGCGGGGTGCTCGCTTCGGTTCTGATACGGGGATTTGAGGAAGACCTCAGCAAGATTGTTGGCCTTGCAGCCTTCATGCCCATCATCCTGGGCATGGGAGGCAATGTCGGCACGCAGTCCATCGCCCTGGTCGTGAGGGGAATCGCCACCGGCGTTACGTCTGAGAGAAATTTCTTCGCGGTATTGCTCAGGCAGATGGGAGTGGGCCTTGTTCTGGGGTTCATGTTCGGATTTATGCTCTGGGCTATTGCCTTTATCATGTTTCCCGATGACCTCAGGATTTCACTGGTGATCGGCTTTTCCATCATGTTTTCCATGGCACTGGCAGCGTTTCTGGGAACGTTCCTGCCGATCATGTTCTACAAGTTGAATCAGGATCCTGCCGTAGCCTCTGGTCCCTTTGTGACCACTGCCATGGATGTCCTTGCGGTCGGAAGCTATCTGATGATCTCGGCGATATTCCTCTTCTGATTGTTCATGCCAAGCAAGAGCACGGATGCCATCATCATTCACAGCATCGATTTTCGAGAATCCGACAAGATCATCTGCGCGCTGACGCGTGACCAGGGGATGATCAATGCCATTGCACGGGGGGCAAAGCGGAGCAAAAAGCGTTTTCCCGGCACGCTTGAACCGTTCTGCGAAGTCGTACTCGACCTCTTTTCCAGAAAAGGCATGGAACTCCAAAGCATAGAATCGGCGAAACTGAAAACAGCGAACCTCGGGATCAGGGAAAATCTCGCGCTCTTTGCCCACGCATCCGTGCTCCTGGAGATCGTGCGGGAAAACCTCGGGCCCCAGGACCCGAGCCCGGAAACCTTTGTCTGCCTCAGGGAAGCCCTTTCCACTATGGAGAAATCCAGACACTGGTTCCCGGTTTGGAGCATCGGCCTGTTGAGCATCCTCAGGAGCCTCGGGTACGGGATCGACCTCCACGATCGTGCGGCGAACTCACACACTGGAGCAGCCCTCGGTCCCTTTTCCAGACTTTCGCCCGAAGCCTATGCGTGCCTGGAGAAAGGGGTATCCCTCAATCATGAGGTACTTGCAAAGCTCTCGGTGAGGTCGGGGGCGCAACGGGAAATTTCACGGTGCCTGCTTCAGGTATGCACCGCTATCTCCGAGAAACCGTTGAAGAGCGGGACGTTCCTGGCAAAGCTGCTTGACCTCGATATGAAGCAATGATACATGGGGGAACCATGGAATTTCAGGAAGTAATACTCAATCTGCAGGATTTCTGGTCACGGTACGGGTGTCTGATCGCACAGCCCTACGATCTCGAGGTGGGGGCAGGAACCTTCAACCCTGCCACATTCCTGAGGGCTCTGGGGCCTGATCCCTGGAATGTGGCATACGTCGAGCCTTCTCGCAGGCCGACGGACGGCCGTTACGGTGAGAATCCCAATCGCCTCCAGCACTACTACCAGTACCAGGTCATTTTGAAGCCATCTCCCCTGGAGGTCCAGGAGATCTACCTCGACAGCCTCAGGCATCTGGGAATCGACACGTTGGAGCACGACATCCGCTTCGTGGAAGATGATTGGGAATCTCCCACGCTCGGTGCGTGGGGTCTCGGATGGGAGGTGTGGCTGGATGGCATGGAAATAACGCAGTTCACCTACTTCCAGCAGGTGGGAGGGTTTGACCTGGATCCCGTGTGCACCGAGATCACCTACGGACTCGAACGCATTGCCATGTATCTCCAGAATAAAAACTCGGTTTATGACATCAGCTGGAAAGGCGATGTCACCTACGGCTATGTCCACCACGCAGGCGAGGTCCAGTGGTCGAAGTACAACTTCGAGCACGCCAGTGTTCCGATGCTGCTCGAGCTCTTCAGGCTCTACGAGGAAGAAGGGAGGAGGACGGCGCAAGCCGGTCTGTGTCTCCCCACCTACGACATGTGCCTCAAGTGTTCTCACCTCTTTAACCTGCTCGACGCACGCAATGCCATTAGCACCACCGAGCGTCAGTCCTACGTTCTGCGGGTGAGGGAACTGGCAAGGCAATCTGCCAAGCTCTACCTTGATGAACTCCATGCGAGGAACCAGGCCTCATGAACACGAAAGACCTGATCTTCGAGATAGGAAGCGAGGAGCTCCCCTCGGGCTTTATTCCCTTGGCATTGAATTCCATGAAGGTTTTTCTTGAAAAGAAACTTTCGACACTCAACGTGTCCAGCGGTCCCATAGAGTTTTTCGGCACGCCAAGAAGGCTCGCCGTGAGGATATCAGGTCTGGCGCCGACGCTGCCTGACACTTTGGAAACACGGATGGGACCACCGAAAAATATCTCCTTCGACAAAGACGGAAATCCAACCAAGGCCGGGCTTGGTTTTGCCGCTTCTGCCGGGGTGGATATCTCCGATGTTGTCATTCAGACCACGCCAAAGGGAGACTATCTCAGCATCACCAGGACAATACCCGGCAAGCCTATCAGCGAGGTCTTTCCGGATCTCTTCCAGGAAATGATCTCAGCCATTCCTTTTCCCAAGACCATGCGATGGTCGAATCCGGGTGTTCGGTTCGCCAGACCCGTACACTGGCTGCTGGCGCTTTTCGGGAGCACCGTGCTCCCCGTGGAATTCGGCTCGATCACAGCTTCGGATACGACCCGCGGGAACCGGTTCATGTCGTCGGCATCCATCACCCTCAGCGATCCACAGCACTATGAGGAAATCCTCGAATCGTACTTCGTCATCCCTGATGTCGAGAAACGCAAAGAACTGGTATGGGCTCAGGTTGTGCAGAAGGCTCACGAGATAAGAGCTGTCGTGAAGGACGAGGATCTCCTGGAGGAGGTTGCAGGGCTCATTGAATTCCCGCATGTAATAGTCGGATCGTTCGATGAGGCGTTTCTGGTTCTGCCGCCTGAGGTGCTCGTTACGGTCATGAAGCACCATCAGCGCTACTTCCCCTTGTATTCTGCAACCGACGAGGATGTCCTGGTGCCCTATTTCTGCGCTGTCAGCAATATCGTGCCAAAGGACGAAACGGTGGTGAGAACAGGCTATGAGAGGGTGCTGAAGGCAAGGCTCGACGACGCGCAGTACTTCTTTACCGAAGACCTGAAGGTTCCCCTTGAAACCTATGCGGACAGACTCAAAGACGTGATCTTCCACAAGGACCTTGGAACCTCCGCAGAAAAAGTGCAACGCTTTACGATCATTGCGATTTCTCTTGCAGAAACAATAGCGCCTGAGAAAACTCACAAGGTCAGAGAAGCCGCTTCTCTGTGCAAAGGAGATCTGAACAGCCTCATGGTGTACGAACTGCCCGAACTCCAGGGGGTCATGGGCAGAGAGTATGCGATCCGCCAGGGTCGCGATCTTGAAGTGGCAACAGCCATACGCGAACACTACCTGCCCGCTTCTGCTGATGATGAGCTCCCGTCAGGGGTGATCGGCAATATCGTTGGTATCGCTGACCGGATCGACACCATCTGCGGGTTCTTCGGCATCGGAATGGTCCCCAGTGGAACCTCGGACCCCTATGCCCTCAGAAGGCAGGCCATAGCAATCGAGAACATCCTGCTGGAGAAGGGATATCGCCTCTCCATTGTGTGGCTCGTTGAGAAATCCCTCGCGCAGCTTCAGGAAAAGCTGGTAAAACCCTTCGACGAGGTGAAGCAGGCCGTCATCACCTTTTTTGAAAACCGCTTCGTCTCCATTCTCCAGGCTCGTGGCATTTCGGGAGACACGATCGAATCAGTCATCACGAGCTTCGACGATCCGGTGGACACATTTACGCGGGCCCAGGCCATCGAACAGGTGCGGAAAGAGCCCTGGTTCCCCTCCATCTGCTCTGCGAGCAAGCGTGTGGAAAACATTCTCAAAAAGACCGAAGCAGGTCACCTGGTGAGACAGGACCTGCTCTTGCAGGAGGAGGAAAAAGATCTTTTCCGTGCGTTCGATGAAATGGAGGCGCAATTCATTGATCATGCCGGAAAAGGTGAATACGCATCGGCCCTCAAACTGCTCTCCGGCCTCAAGGATCCCATCGACCGGTTCTTTGAAAAGGTTCTCGTCATGAGCGAGGATGATGAGGTCAGGAATAATCGCATCGCGTTGCTGAACACGCTCGTACATCTCTTTGACAAAGTTGCGAAATTCTCGAAGATAACAGCACAGCAATGAAAAAGACGCTCCCTGTTCACGGAATCAGGAGAAAATCGGAAGATACCAGCAGGGGCGACATGAGGGATGCGTTCTCCATCGATGTCGATCGCATTCTCCACTCCCAGGCGTACACCTCCTACATCGACAAGACTCAGGTGTTCTACCTCGTCGGTCACCAGGGGATCTCACACCGGGTCATCCATGTCCAGCTCCTCTCGAGGATTGCGCGGACCATCGGGAGAAAGCTGGATCTGAACGATGATCTCATCGAGGCCATTGCCATCGGTCACGACATCGGTCATCCGCCCTTCGGTCATGATGGCGAGCACTACCTGAACGAACTCTGCATGGAGGCGGGCATCGGACCGTTCAGGCACAATCTTCAGGCCATCCAGGCCCTGGAGAAGATCGAAAAGTCAGGATCCGGACTCAACCTGACAATGCAGGTGCTCGATGGCATCCTGTGCCACAATGGGGAAATGACGGAACAGATACTCTCCCCGGAGGCAGGAGCCTCCTTTGACGACCTCGACAGGAAGATCGGCATCATTCGTGACGGAGGCAATCCGGCACCCATGACCATGGAGGGATGCCTGGTACGGGTGGCTGACACCATCAGCTACATCGGGAGGGACATAGAAGACGCCATCGTTCTGAAGATCATCACGAGGAAGGAGCTTCCTGAAGAGGTAACCTCCGTTCTGGGAGACACCAACGGAAAGATCGTCTATTCGCTGGTGGCAGACCTCATCACCCACTCCACGGATGAAGGAATCATGTATTCCGAGCGCATATTTTCCGCACTGAAACGGCTGAAAGAATTCAACTATGAGAAGATCTATCTCAATGCAGGGGTCAAGGCGGAATCCACCAAGATAAGGACCATGTACCGGCTTCTGTTCGGCAGGTTCAAGGAAGATGTTCTCTCACACAGGATGGATTCTCCCGTGTTCACCGATCATCTCGATCGGCTCACACAGGGGTATGTGCGGGAGAACGATCCCTGTACCGTTGTCCGTGACTTCATGGCGAGCCTGACCGATTCGGGATTTCTCCGGATTTTCCAGGATCTGTTCGTCCCCAGGGTCAACTGATACGCGACAGAACTGCTCATCACCGATGAGCCATCATACCCCTCAGGTACCTCCATAGCCAACCTGGGTTTTGTCTCCTTCCACAATGACCGGCACGACACGCCTGCCTCCGGAGAGCTTGAGCATTTCATCGAGCCTGGCCTTATCCTTCGTGACATCGATGTATGTCGCCGTGTCCCCGTAGACCGACCTGGCCTTGTCGGTATACGGTCAGCCTGACTTTCCGTAGATGAGGATGGTCTTTGACATGAAACAACCTCCCGTGTTTGCTCGAGGATAGAGAAATACCATGAGAGAATGATTTGGGCAATAGTATTCACATCCAGAATAAATTGGGTGCGTTCTCCTTTATTCACCCGAGGATGATCAGACGGGAGTATGCCCGGATCTGTTCATGGGTTATTTCCACTCACGCGTGTCCTGGAGGACTTTGGCGTCATCGGGGATGCTGCCGGGCTCGGTAAAGACCACCTTGTCGACCTTGACCGTGCACACCTCCTGGAAGATCCGTTCGAAACGGGGTAAAAATTCTCCCCGGTCGATCATGGTGTCACGGAGATCGATTCTCGCCGTGAGGATATCACGGTGGGCCTGCCTTTCGATGAGGAGCTGGAGAGCAATCCCGGGAAACTGTGCTGCAAGGTTTCCCACCTGGCTCGGTGCCACGAACAGACCGCGGACCTTGACGGCATCGCCCACCCGGCCGGCGATTCCGTCGAGCCTCAGTGCGGTTCTTCCGCAGGGGCAGGGCTCTTCGATGATCCTCGAAAGGTCTCCTGTTCCGAAACGAAAGAGGAAGAAAATGGAATTCAGGCGGGTCACCACAACCTCCCCCAGTTCCCCAGGCTGTACGGGTGTGCCGGTCACCGGGTCGACGATCTCAACGAACACCTCTTCACACAGGTGCCAGCCGCTTTTTTCTCCGCACTCGTAGGCAATATCTCCCACCTCGGTGGCACCGTACATCTGGTAGGTGTCGATGCCGAACTCCTCCTCGAATCGTTTCCGAAGAGATGGCTGCAGCGGCTCTGCGACGAAGCTCGCCCGTCTGAGCGTGAAGTCTTTGGCGAAGTCGTGACCCATCTCGGAAGCCTTCTCGATGAGGGCCATCAGAAAGCTCGGGGTTCCGGTATACCCGGTCACACCGAGATCCCTTATGAGCTGGACCTGCTGCTGCGTGGAAGAAGCTCCCGAAGGAACCACCGTTGCGCCCACACGGGTGAGGCCGCCGTGGAAGGTGAGTCCTGCTGCCACCATGTGATAGGAAAAGGTGTTGATCACCACGTCGCCTTTCGTGAATCCCGCTGCCTGGTACCCCCGTGCCCACAGGGGGTCGTGAGAGCCCAGATGAGGCTCATAGACCGGGCCCGGAGAGATGAAGATCCTCTCGATCTCTGCGCCGGGATCGTCAAGCCCGCCAAAGGGCGGGGTAATCGCTTGGAGCTCCACGAGCTGTTCCCGCGATATGACGGGAAGGTTCACCAGATCCCGTGTCCCCTGAATGTCGGATGGTTTCATCCCCAGCCCGTCCATGGTCTTTTTCACCGTGGATGAACGTTCATACCCGAGGCGGACCATCTCGGCGATGTCCCTGTTCATGGATTCTTCACGTTCGTCTCTCGATCTGGTTTCCTGTTCATCGTAGTACGTCTTCACACCTGCTCCTTGCTCCCCCGGTGACGGGTTATCCGCGGGGCTCATTCTCTTCTCCTCCACGGGGTTCGGTGCAGCCCTGCTGGAGGACTGATCTATGCTCCCTGTACCCTGCTACAGCCATCGTTTTCGTCTCTTGTACGATTTCACATCGCGGTAGGATCTGGAAACGCCTCCAGCACCGACTCCGAGGTAAAATTCCTTCACATCCGGATTCTCCCGGAGCTCGGAGGAGATCCCTTCCATGACAATCTTGCCGTTTTCCATGACATAGCCGTAGTGGGCGATCTGCAGGGCCATGTTTGCGTTTTGCTCCACGAGGATGATGGTGGTTCCCTGTTCTTCGTTGATGCGAGCGATTATCCTGAAGATTTCCTTCACCACGAGCGGTGCGAGCCCGAGGGAGGGTTCATCCAGGAGCAGGAGCTTGGGATGAGCCATGAGCGCCCTGCCCATGACGAGCATCTGAAGCTCTCCGCCGCTGCAGTATCCTGCAAGGGTTTTCCGTCGTTTCACGAGGGAGGGAAAATAGTGGTAGACCATTTCAAGATCCCTCTTGTAGGGCTTCGTCCATCTGATGGCGGTGCCGACCCTGAGATTTTCTTCGATGGTGAGATACTTAAAGGGTTGTCTCCCCTCAAGAACCTGGATGATGCCGAGCCTCGTGATCTCCTCGGGGGAGGAGTTCTGCACAGGCACCCCATCGTAGATGATGGACCCTTCGGTGACCTTGCCGTTCTCCGGATGGAGCAGGCCGGAAATGGCCTTCAGGGTTGTTGTCTTCCCTGCTCCATTGCTCCCCAGGAGTGACACGATGCGATGTTTTTCGACGGACAGAGACACACCCTTGAGCACCTGAATCACGTCGGAATAAACCACTGAGATATTGTTGATCTGCAGTACCGTTGCGTCTTTCATCTCAACCCCTCTCACGCCTCAGTAGGAAAACGGCCACAGCCTGAAGTTGGAACGAATAATGCGCCAGATCTCTGCCAGTCCCTTCGGCTCGAAGAGAATAAACAGGACGATGGCAAGCCCGAAGGCGAATTCTCTCAACGATGCGAGGTTGAGCCCGAATCCCCTGAAAACAGGCATGCTCATGAAGAGATCAGTTGCAGACCTGAGGAGCTCGTTCAAGCCGATGATGAATACCGCCCCGAAGATGGAACCAGGGATGCTCCCCAGGCCGCCGATGATGACCATGGCGATGTATTCAACGGACAGCGAGAGGGAGAAGGGCTCTGAGGTGATGCTGATCATGTAGTACGCCCACAGCGAACCGGCAACGCCCGCGTAGAACGAGCTGATGGAAAACGCGAGGAGCTTGTACGGGAAGATGGGGATGCCCATGCCCTCTGCAGCCCGGTCGTTGTCGCGGATCGCGATGAAGGCCCTGCCATAGCGGGTACGCATGATATTCACCGTGATGAAGGTGACCGCCACGAGAACGACATAGATCACGTAGAAAAAATCCCTGTCATCGATCAGCTCCATGCCGAGAAGGGAGGCGGTGGGCAGCGTAATGCCCATGGTTCCCCGGGTGAGGCTCTCCCAGCGCAGCAGCACGTACTCGATGATGATCTGCCCTGCCAGGGTGGCAATGGTCAGATACAGGCCCTTGAGTCTTCCCGAAGGGAGACCGAAGATCATACCTACCCCGGCGGTGATCAGTCCTGCCGAGGGAATCGCGAGCCAGAAAGGGAATCCGAGCCGCGTCGCGAGGATGGCTCCCGCATAGGCCCCCACACCGATGAAGGCACCGTGTCCCAGGGAGATCAGGCCCGTGTACCCGATGAGGATGTTGAGCCCCATGGCACCGATGGCAGCGATACCGGTCATGTTGATGACGTAGAGCAGGTAGGGACTGCTGACAAAGGGAACAATACCGAAGAGGACGAGTGCCCCGACAATGAGCCAGAGCCTGCCGAAATCGGTCTCGAAGATGCGGAGCTCCTCTTCGTAGCGTTGCTTGAAATTACCGCAGGGGTGAAACTGGAGTTTTTTCATCGCTCACCTCGGTGCCTAGACACGCTCGATCTCCACGAGGCCGAAGAGGCCATAGGGCTTGATGAGCAGGATGAAGACCAGGATGATGTAGGGGATCACATCC
Source organism: Deltaproteobacteria bacterium (assembly GCA_011046135.1). Taxonomy (GTDB): domain Bacteria; phylum Desulfobacterota; class Desulfomonilia; order UBA1062; family UBA1062; genus DSBG01. The sequence continues at coordinate 3,995 of DSBG01000026.1, read as the reverse complement.
CGGAGTGCGGGTGATATGTACCCGGCGGTAAAGGTCTCAAGGAGCCCGATGATGATGCCTCCGATAATGGCACCGCCGATGCTGTCCAGTCCGCCCAGGATGACCACGGGGAATACCTTCAGACCGATGGAGGTGATCTCGTGGACATTGGTGCCGTTGATGATCCCCAGAACGATTCCGCTCATGGCCGCCACGAGTGCCGCGATCGCCCAGGAGAGTGCGAAGACCCGCCTGACGTGGACCCCGAGCGACAGGGAAGCCGTCTGGTTGTCTGCCACTGATCTCATGAAGATCCCCTGTGAGGAAAACTTGAAGAACAGCCCGAAGAGTACGAGAAAAATGATCCCGGTCATGGATGATGCTACATAAACCGGTGGAATAACCAGGGTGTTGATGGTAATTCCCAGGCTGGACGGGAGAAAGTCCGGATAGATGTAGAGATTTCCCCCGAAGATGAACAGGAGCAATCCCTTGAACATCGAGGCCAGCCCAACGGTGAGCATGATCACGAAGATGAGATGTTCTCCGATGAGGGGCCTCAGGAAGACCCGCTCCACCGCAAACCCGATGACGAAGCTGCCGACCAGGGTGATGAGAAATGCCACGGGGATGGGAACATGAGCCCAGGAAACCAGGACCAGGAAGAGAAAGGCCCCGATGGCCATGAGTTCACCGTGGGCGAAATTCAGGACGCTCGATGATTTGAAGATCATGACAAATCCCATGGCCGAGAGGCCGTAGAGAAGGCCGATACTCAGGCCGTTAATCAACAGGTGGAAAAAAAAGTCCATCGCCTTCCTCCGTTTGTTTCGCCCTCATCGCCGGGAATGCTCATGTGGCGTGTATAACCCTCGCTTGCGTCTCGATCATGCCGATCTGTCCGTCCCGGTAGCGGATCTTCCCCTTCACGTTCACCTCGTCCTGTCCCGTGTACATTGCTTCTATCAGCGGGAGATAGAGACCATACACGAACCGCCTGCGTACTTTTCCGGTCCTGGTGAGCTCCTCGTCATCAGCATCCAGAAGTTTGTACAGGAGGATGAACTTTCTGATCCTCATGGGGTCCGGGAGCTGGTCGTTCACTGCGCGGACCTCACCAAGGATCAGGTCTTCCACCTCGGGACGCTGGGAGAGATCTGTATAGGTCGTATACGGGATCATGCGGTCTTCCGCCCAGTTTCCCACGTTGCCCATGTCGATGTTGATCAGCGCGGTGAGAAAGGGCCGTCCCTCTCCGAAGATGACCGCCTCCTTGACGAACAGTGAGAACTTGAGGCGGGTTTCTATGAAGTCGGGAGAAAAGGCATGACCCTGCTTGTCACGGATGATATCCTGTTTCCTCCCGATGATGACGAGGTGGCCGTCGTCATCGAAATATCCGGCATCTCCGGTCAGCAGCCACCCGTTTTCGAAGGCGGCCTCCGTGGATTCGAAGTCGTTGTAGTATCCTGCAAAGGTGATGTCCGCAGAGATGAGCACCTCCTGGTCGTCAGAGATCTGTATGTCGATCCCGGGCAGGGCCTTGCCCACGGTTTCAGGCTTCACATCTCCGTCTTCCTGAATCTGAAAGATCCCGCAGGTCTCCGTCATGCCGTAACACTGCTTGAGGTTCAGGCCAACCGCCCGGAAAAACTTGATGACATCGGGGCTGATGGGGTGCCCCCCGGTGTATGCACTGATGAACCGTGAGCAGCCGACGCGATCCAGGAGGGGACGGAACACCGTCAGCTCGGCGAGGGTGTTGAGGAACCTCAGGGATAGAGGGATGCGTGTTTTGTGGGCACTTCGTTCCTCACAGGCCCTGCCGATTGACTCCGCTACCGAGAAGATGGCTTTCCTCACGGACCCGGCATCATCTATTTTTACCCTGATCCGGGAAGCGAGGTCTTCCCAGAACCGTGACGATGTGATGATGGTGCTCGGTCCGATCTCGCGGAAATCACTGGTAACGGTCTGGCCTGTCTCGGGAAAGTTCATGGTCAGTCCTCCCAGAAGCGATACACCGGTCCCCCACATCTGATCCACGATCCATGCGGGGGGACTCATGGAAAGCCAGTTCGAGCCCAGGGGATACCGTTCCGATTCGATCCATCTCCGGGCCATGGCTGAGAGGTTCCGGTGTGTCAGCATGGCAAGTTTGGAAATGCCCGTTGTGCCTGAGGTCATAATCATGAGGGCTATGTCGTCAATCTTTCCCTGGGAGAGCTCATGGTCATAAGATTCTGGCTGTTCCCGGAGCAGAGCGCTGCCGAGCTCGAGGAGGTCCCTGAAGCTGATGAGCCAGTCGTTGTCGGCGTAGGTGCGCATGCCCGTGGGATCAACGTACACAACCTTTCTCACGGTAGGGAGCCTGTGCCGTTCCTCGATGAGCTTATCCACCTGTTCCTGGTCCTGAACGATGACGATCCTGGCCTGAATTCGGTTCAAGGCTGAACTGAGCTCTGTGGAAACCGCTGAGGTGAAGAGACACAGGGTCACCGATCCCAGCGATTGCGCACCCAGCTGGCTGAAGAGCCATTCCGGGTGGTTATCCATAATAATACCCGTGTTGTCTCCCCGTTTCAGTCCGAGTTCCTTGAGGCCCATCGCCGTGTCCCTGACGTATGAGAAGTAGTCCTTCCAGGAAAAGGCCTGCCAGATACCGTAGGCCTTCTCCCTGATGGCTGTCTGTGTGTTTCCCAGATGTCCGGCCTGACTGGCAAGGATCTGTGGCAGAGTGCATTGGGTGTAGGAATCCAGGATGTCCTGTGGCAGTGAAGTCTGCAAGGAATACTTTTTCATCGATCGGTCCTGATAAAAAAACGTCCTCGTATCCTGATCCTGGCCCCAGCAATCGGGGCGCGTGACCTGCGCAGAACCCAGGTGTTCTTCACAGACAGGGTACAGGGAAGGCCATCAGCGACGGTCTTGCAGTAAGGGGTAGCTGAAGAGCGGAATATCTCCATCATGAATGGGCCTCCACCCCGAGATCCGTTGTCTCACCGAGGTACGCCTTGATTACATCCGGGTGATTCTGGATCTCTTCGGGTAGTCCTTCCGCCAGTTTTTCACCGAAATTCAACACCACGATCCGCTGCGAAATGCTCATGACGATGGACATGTCATGTTCCACAAGGATCATGGTCTGGCCCCAGCCTTCGTGGAGGTCCAGAAGAAACCTGACCATGTCTTCTTTCTCCTCGAGGGTCATCCCGGCAAACGGCTCGTCCAGAACCAGCAGGCTGGGTTCAAGGGCCAGGGCCCTGCCGAGTTCAACGCGTTTTCTCATGCCGTAGGGAAGGGAGCCCACGAGTTCCCTGCGTATCGATTGAATCTCGAGGAAGTCGATGATCTCTTCCAGGATAGCGCGGTGACGGACTTCCTCCCTGCGTACCGAGGGAAGGAAGAGGCCAGCACCCGGGAGCGTGTACCGGTAGTGGATGTGGCGAGCAAGCTGCATGTTCTGGAGCACGGTCATACCGGGGAAGAGCTCGATGTTCTGGAAGGTCCTCCCGATACCGATCCGGGTGAGCTCGTGGGGGTGGCGATTCACGATGGAGCGACCGTTGAAGGTAATATTCCCGCTGCTGGCATGGTAGAACCCGGTGATGCAGTTGAGCAGGCTCGTTTTCCCGGCACCATTGGGTCCGATCAAAGCGAACAGCTCGCCGGTGTTGACCTGCAGGTCGATGTCCCTCAGTGCCTGAATCCCGCCAAAGGCGAGATTCAGGCCCCTGATGACGAGTTCTGCCGATTTTCCCTGAGCTCCATCACCGGAAGATATCTTCGGCTGTCCACGGAATGCCCTCACGATAAAATCCCCCTCAGTCTATGAGTTCTATCTTTTCCTTACCGGGGACAAAGAAGTTGGTGAGCGGGGTGAACCGGCCATCTTCATGAATCTGGACGATCCGTGCCGTGAACGATGCACCGTGATCCTCCGGTGTGTAGGTGAGGTTCGGCACGAGCCCACCGAAATCCTCTTCTGAGAATGTCTCGAGGGCCTTGTTGATGGT
>DSBG01000027.1 GCA_011046135.1 Deltaproteobacteria bacterium | reverse complement strand
GAACTCACGGGAGAATCCCCTTGGTCCCTCGCCCATGATCCGCATTCCCCCTTCCGGAACATCCCCCCTGAAGACGATGCCGGCACCGAGAACGGTTCCGAACCCGATGAGAGCAGGGCCCACGAGCCCCCCCTGCCCCCCGAGAAAGATCGGCCTCTGGTTGAGAAAGACGCCGCGCGGGACATCCCCGATCAGTGAAGCAGTGGCCTTGTCCTGGTTCGGCGTGTAGTTGAAGTGGATGTAGGAACTCCCCACCTCGGAGTGGTCCTTCCGGCTCGTTCCCCCTGCCATGAGGCAATCACAGAAGTTGATGAGGCTCCCCAGCGTCACGAAGGGCAGAAGGATCGTCTGTTTGAGACCTACGGAATGGGCACCGCTCGCCTCTTCCTCCAGGATGCATGCATCCCTCACGTGCGCCCCATAGGCCATGCTGGATTTGTTCAGAAAAACAGACGTGGAGAAAAACCCTCCTTTGAGTTCGACATCCGGTCCGATCTGGCAGTCCTTCACCGTTACCGGAGCCTCCCCTCCGAGCCGTGCACCCTTCATGATGAGGGTTTTGCTCCCCCCGATCCTGCACCCGGGATAGATGACGACTCCCTCAGGGGATATTCTCTCGAGGTTGACCGTCTCGTCGATCTCCACGGTGGATGGATTCAGGATCCTGACGCCCCGGGAGATGAGCGTGCCGACCGCTTCTCTGCAAGCCTGCTTCATCTGTTCGTTCCTCTTTACTTGGTCTGTGAACGGGTGCTATCAAGAAACCTTGTTCACTCCGTTCAGAGACTCCTTCCAGACTGTGTGACTCACCCGATGGTCTGGGTAATGATATCTGCAATCCGCCTGCAGCAGCTTTCCGTCTCCTTCTCGGACGGGCCTTCCACCATCACCCGGCACATCTGCTGAGTCCCGGAATACCTCACCAGGACCCTGCCGCTCTTTCCAAGCTCTTTTTCCACCTCCTGAATGACGGTCGCGATCTCGGGTATGGTACTCAGGTCGGGTTTCGAGGTGACGTCGATATTGATGAGCTTCTGGGGGTAGACCTTCATGATCTTCGCGAGCTCGGAAAGGGGCTTGTCTTCGTATTTCATGGCGTTGAGCACCTGCAGAGCCGAGATGATCCCGTCTCCCGTGGTGTGGTGGTCGAGGAATATGATGTGACCTGAATCCTCACCGCCGATGGAAGCGCCCTTGGCCACCATCTCCTCGAGAACGTACCGGTCACCAACCCTGGTCGCGATGGTCTTGGCGCCAAAGGTTTTCAGACTCAGACCGAGGCCGATATTGCTCATGACGGTGCTGACCACAAGATTCTTCTTGAGCGTTCCCTGCTTTTTCATGACAGCGGCACACAGGGCGATGACCTGATCTCCGGTGAGCACCTCTCCGTTTTCATCCACGGCAATAACCCGGTCTCCATCCCCGTCAAAGGCGAACCCCACGTGTGCCCTGTTCTTGACAACTTCATGGGCCAGCACCTGGGGCTGCTGAGAGCCGCAGTCCTTGTTGATGTTCTTTCCGTCAGGGGCGTCGAAGAGCGTGATCACCTCAGCACCAAGCTCGAAGAAGGTCTCCGGCGCGACCCTGTAGGTCGCACCATTGGAACAGTCGAGGACGATCTTCATGCCCTCGAGGGAGTAGTCCTGAGGAAAAGACTTTTTGAGGAAGACAATGTACCTGCCTCGGGCATCATCGATGCGGTAGGCCTTGCCCATAGAATGGGGCTCCACGTGCAGGCTCGAGAGGTCATCCATGTTGATGAGTTCCTCGATCTCGTTCTCCTTGGCATCGGGAAGCTTGAACCCATTGCGGGAAAAGATCTTGATCCCGTTGTCCTGGAACGGGTTGTGGGATGCCGAGATCACAATCCCTGCGTCTGCGCGCATGCTCACCGTGAGGAAGGCGACCCCGGGGGTGGTCATGGGACCCACGAGGAGAGCGTCTCCTCCCATGGAACAGATGCCTGATACCAGGGCGTTCTCCAGCATGTAGCCCGAAAGGCGGGTGTCCTTTCCTATCAGGATCCGGGGCGTGTGGCCCCGCTGGCGGGATACGTAGGCAATTGCTCTACCAATCCTGAGGGCCATCTCCGCTGTCATGGGGTGGATGTTTGCAACTCCCCTGATACCGTCTGTACCGAACAATCTGCCCATAGGCACCCTCCTTGAGTCTCAGTTCGTTATCGGCGGCTTCGTAGCACAGTTTCTGCCATCAAAACAACCGGAAATATCATGCGTTGCAGCCGTATCAGAAAAAGGCCGCGGTCATGATCCATTGGGATCAGAAACCCGGCCGTCCTCTGCTCACCAAACGTTACAAGAGCCAGACCTTCATTGACCCCCGTGGTGGAGTTCAGGTACCCTCGGAAGAGCGCCCGACTGCCCGGAGAAACTCTTGCACGTCGAATCCCGATTCCCGGGCGAGTTCCGAAAGCCTCCTGATAATCCGGAGTCTCTTTCCCTTCTGCCGAGCAGTGATCCTGGAAGAAAACCCGGCAGACAGGAGAACTTCGGAGATGGTAAAAAGCCAGGCAAGCAGGTCTTCTGATGACTCCTGGTTGAACCACCACCGCTCATCAAAGGAGTTCATGCCGAGATATGCCTTCACGTCGCTGTCTGAGAACAATTCCCTGACCCAGACATATACCGAATCCTGTACCAGACGCTCGTACCAGTCCTGGTGAGAGGTCAGGATCTGAATCAGGAGAAGTTCCCGGGAGGCGCGGCCATGATCAGCGCCCAGGGTTCCGAGCGTTTCGGAAATCACCCTGGTGAGCATCCACTCGTTCATGAGCGCCCTGCTGGCAGAAGGTACCTCACGCTCGGAGACAAGCACGCCCATTCTACTCACCAGGGCCCAGATCATCAGGATCCTCACATCTTCGAGGGACGGGGTGCTCTCCGCGGGAATCCTGATCAGGGAAGAACCTTCTTTCCGGCGCTTCTTCTCTCCGGGTTCGCTGGGTCCTTCCTGGAGCCTGAGAACGGCAGAGAGCAGCGCTTCCATCTCCCGGAGAATTTTCTCTGTATCCTCTGATGAAGAAGCATGCTCTGCTGCAGCTAAGAGAAAGGCCCGACAGGGGTCTCTGAATGCATCTTCCACTTCCTTTGCTTCAACGACCCCCCTCAAGACCTCGGGATGGACGAGCCTTCTGAAAGGAGTGAGAACCTTTTCCAGGGACAGCTCCCTGAGCGCTTCCACAACGTCGGGTATGCCACGGCCACCCAGCCTTTCGACGAGACGGGCAAGCTGTCCATCGTGGTCCCGCGCCTCCCGGAAATTCATGAACACCTGTGTCTGGTAGGCATCGAGCTCAACACTGAGGCCCTCTGCCGCCATCGAGGCAGAGGAGCGGACATGATCGAGACCGCTTCTCATGTCCGTGAAGAGGTAGAAGAGGGATTCTTCATCCTTGAGATCAAGACCCTGGGCAAGGGTTTTCTGGAGAATGCGCCTTTTCCCCTGCGACTGCGTGCTCATGCTCACCGATCGCTGAATAACGCCCGATGCCCGTGCGTACCGATTGTTGTAGACCACCAGCACCCGCTGTGAACCTTCCCTGTTGGAATAGGCGAACACATCTTCGTTGACGTGACCATCTTTCGTTACCACATCGTAGAGGACAAACTGTGCAACCCCGCTGAAGAGAGACCGCAGTTTCAGGAGGGGAAAGATTTCCTGCTCGTGACGTCTCAGCAGCTCCTCATCGAGGGCCTCCTCCCAGTAGGAACGAGCATATTCCATGCCGTACTTTTCCGAGAACCCTTCCACCTGGCCATGCCCGATCATGGGAAGCCCCGGCATGGTCACCATGAGCGTCGCCACCCCGAAATACTTGTCTCCCTTTCCGAACTGGGTTGCTGCAGATTCCTCGTCCGGGTTGTTCATGAAGTTCACGAACCTTCTGAGAATCTCGGGATTGAACCGCAGGACATTCTTCATCACATCACGGTACTTGCTGTTTTCTTCTTCCCTGAGCATGTTCATGAACGCAGAGTTGTACACCCGGTGCATGCCCAGGCTCCTGACAAAATACCCTTCCATGAGCCAGAATGCCTCTGCCAGGAGGAGGGTGTTCGGCACCTCTTCACCAACACGGTCCACGAGTTCGCGCCAAAATTCGACAGGGAAGAGACGCTCAAATTCCTGGGGTGAGACGGAATGGGCGGCACGCGAGGGGATATCACCCCCTGAACCGGGAAGCGGGTACCACAGCCGCTGAAAATGCCTTTTTGCCAGGGTCATGGCTGCATCGAACCGTATGATGGAAAACCGCCTGGCGATCTCGATGGTCTTTTTGATCACGGCATCACGCACCTCTTTTTCGAGGAAATCGAGCTGGGCCGTATCGTTCCAGGGCATACCGGTTCCATCGTTGCCGTGGTAGATGAATCGCTCCTCGCCGGTGTGGCGATCCTTCCACCTGAACACAACGGCCGCATCCCGTTGGTCCCAGTATCCATCTTCGATCTTGATCTCGAAGCGATCGTCCCCGGAGAGATCTTCTCCGCTGAAGCTATACGAGGGAAAGGGACTGCCTTTGAGCTGGATGAACCACTCGGGATGCTCGATCACCCACCGGGAAAAAATCCCGGTGTGGTTCGGCACCATGTCCGTCGCCATCATGATTCCATACCGAAGAGCCCTCGTCTTGAGAACGTCGAAGGCCTCGTCTCCCCCAAGGTCATGGGCGATCGTGTAGTCATAGATGGAATAGGCAGACGGGAGTGCCTCGGGGTTTCCCGTCAGCTGTTTTATTCTCCGGGAGGCAGGGCTTCTCTCCCAGATTCCGATGAGCCACAACCCGGTAATTCCCCATCGCGAAAGCAGTTCGAGCTCCTGGTCTGGGATCTGGTCGAGCCTCGATATCTCACTGGCGTATTTCTTCGAGAGCTGGTGCAGCCACACGTGGACACTCTTGGCAATGAGCACGAGCCTGGTCATCCAGTCATCATCGAGGCTGAATCGTTCAATGTCTTCGAGGTCCTTGAGGCTGAACGAGGGGACAGGTGCAGGACCAGGCCCTGCACCAAACCGCTTTCGCTCCTCCTGAATGAAATCCATGCCCTTGAGTATATTCACGAGCAGGTCTTTCAGAAGACCACCCCAGTGTGTGCGGATGTACTCCAGCTGGCCGTAGAGCGAATGCGGAGCTGCCCGAGCAGGAGCCCTCAGGAGATCCAGCAGCGTCTGCCCGGAGGGATCCATGGGGGGCTGGGATGAAAAAAACTCCTCGAGACTCCTGAGGATCTCCGGGTACCTGCTCTGTTTCACCAGAGGAGCGTCATCAAAGAGTTCCCGGTACCGGTAAAACGCCGGATTCTCGTTTGCCAGGAAGAGCATGAGCATCTCTTCCAGGCTGATCTCGGTATTGGGAATTCCTCCGGTTTCTCCCCTGATGGAGGCCGGAGGAGACACCTCACCTCGGTACACCTTAGTACTCGGAAAGAGATCGGCAAAGAGCGCCAGGGTGGACTCTACATCACCGACCTGTGTCTGCGCCCAGGAGTAGGCATCGGCGAGAATGGTGGGCCGTACGTTCTCACGGTAGATCTGAACCATGAGGTGGAGGATCTCGTCGATGAGGCCCATGGCATAGACATCTCCTGCAGACACCGAGAGATCAGGGTGCTGAGACGCATTTCTCATCTGGTTCATCTTTTCTGCAAACCGCGCAGCAACAGCGTACTCCGCGAAGACAACGGTTCCCCTCACCGAGAAGAGCGTATCGTCGAACTCATATCTGTTCCGTGACTGTCTTGAGATGTGGAACTCGAACATAACCCCCTGCCCTGACTTTATGCTCTCCGATTTCTCGTCGTTGCAACCCTTCGCATGCTTTCTTTTAGATACACTAGGGAGTCAAGGAAGAAAGTCAAGCGTGAATTGGGCACAACGGTGTTCTCATGATTGGGTCAAACAGGCATGGGAGCTTCGTGTTCCCGTGCCCAGGAGTATGGGATGCAGAGAACTGTGTGAGACAGTCACGGGAGGTTCTCTTGAGGAGAACGTTCTCCAGTCAGGGAGCTCCATCCTGCTTTTCCGGCTGTTTCAAGGCAATGAAGCTGTGCAGGGGAGCACCGACTTCCCGGGAGATGACCCCGCACTTCACCATGAAGAGAAAAAAGACATCCCGGTCTATGTGCGAAAGGGTCTCGAAGTTCCCCTGCCCCTTGGAGATCACGACATCTGCCTCCTGAAAATGCTGCCTGAATTCGTCTGTCCACATCTGGCGAGGAGTTCCCGGTGCACGGGAACCGCTTGTAATCACCCTGCAGATCTGGCTCAGTCCTGATCGTGTCGCATCAGAGAGCGTTGCGTCGTTGATCACGGGCATATCACGCACGGCACAGGTTACCCTCTCCGGCCCGATCTGTTGAATCAACAGACGATCAAAAACAATCTCGCCTGCGTTGTCTGCAAGATAGAGAACGTTGCCCCCCAGCGCGAGCCTCTCCTTGAGTTCCGGGCTGTAGTCAATGGCAAAGGACGCGTGCAGGGCTTTGGATACGGTTTCATGGATGCGCCCGGGATCAGGCGAGTTGATCCCAAAATCTATGATGTTGCCGGCAACGGCAATGCGCATGGCCGTGTCGAGGGGATCTGCACTGCGAGCAATGAGTTCCGATAGTTCTGACGCATATCCCAGGGCCTTGTGCGTGGAGGCATTCTTTGCGGCAGCGTAGGGGTCCTCGATTCCGGTACAGGTCCTGAGCAGTTCATACATCTCCATGGCAACCATGGGTGGTGGCAACGAGAAATCAGCGTTGGCGATACCTGTTACGAGCACCTTCAAAACAGCGTGCTGCTCATGTTCAGGGACATTGTTCAAGGTGAGGTCAACAGCCTGCCTCACCAGACAGGCCACACACTCGGGATAGGTACGCATGGGTGATGCCTAGCACACAACTCATGAAATAACAACTGAGCCACAGGGAAGACACCCGGTGAGACCGTGCTCGAATACTACTCGCCTACAGTATGTCTCAGGGCATTTCCACGACACGGGAAACAGGACGGATGCGGCCAATGGCACCATGTGCATATCCGCGCACATACCAGGATGAATCATGCACGAGGACGTCCTCGAGAACGGAGAGCGCCTGCTGTGTACCCATCAAACCCAGGCCCCAGCAGGCCTTTGTCCTGACATTCAGCTGGGGATCTTTCAGTGCCCGGGTAAACAGAGCGAAGTAACCCTGATTCTTGTGCTGGGCCGCTGCGAGCAGGGCATTGATGCGGATTCTCGCACTGCTGTCCTGGGCGTACCGTGAGATTTCTTGAACGGAAAAGCTCTCCGGGTACGTGGTGATGGCGAGGTAGCGCTTCGTTTCATGTTCTGAGAGGATGTACTCGTGGATCCTCTCAGGGTCCAGCACAAGACGGCCTCTGAGCACCTGGGTGTGGGCTGCGGGAAGAAAGGCGAGGATATACACGGTGATCATGAGAAAAGAGAGCACCCTGGACCGCTCAAAAACGTCTGCGATCCACAGGGAGAGCCATGCAAGAAAAAGGAGGGGTATCAGAAAAACAGGCCCCTTGAACAGAAAGAGGCCGATAGCTGATCGTATGGTTCTGTTGTGATCGAAGGCCGTGCCGTACTCCCTGAAGATGCGGTTGTTCTGGTTTGCTGCGTGCGAATCCTCGATCACTATGGATTGACATGCAAGGGGTTCCCGGCTCAGGACGAGGGAGCTGCCTGAAACACTGCAGGGGTCTTTGGCTCGAATCCACAGCGTGCCATGAGGAAGAGGTCCTATCTTGCCGATTGATGAGCTCACTGCAATCACCTTCTGGTCCCGAGAGGCAACAGGTGCAATGACATGTGCGGCAAGGGGGGTATGGGTATAGTAAAAAGCAGAAAGGCTCTGCCCAGCGCGCGTCAACAGCAGGGAATCCCGTATGGTTTCATACGAGGACGATCCTGCCGCGGCCAGGAAGAGGAAGGGTGAGCACATGATGCCCAGAAACACAAGCCACCTCATGTGGGAGCGCTTCCTCTGACGTGCCTTTCTCATGATTGCTATCCAGGGGAGAAAAAATGCAAGGGGGCAGAAAAATCCGAATATCAGGGAGAGAACGGGGAATTCCCTGCTGTATGAAAAATAGGAACAGACTCCACCCAGAACGAGGTAGAGAATCGCGTCTCTCTTCCCGAGCATTCCAATAGTGAAGACACGTACGGATGCAGCCATATTCACGAGTGCGTTGAGAACTCCGAGGGTGCAGCCGAAAAACAGAGCGCTTCCCAGCAGGTGGGTCATTGACGTGAGATCGTCATCACCGGGGGTTATGAGGGGGGTCATCCCGAAGGAGATGAGAAGCTCCATCCCGGAGGAAATGAGGCCTGCGTGATGGCGTACGAGGAAATATCCATAGAGGGTATAGAGGGCGATGCACCAGAGCGTTCCCCCAAAGGAGGCCCTGAACCACCGGGCCACATCATTTACTCCCCGGTCATGGATAATCAGCATGTCGGCTTTACACCACGAAGAGCACGGCGAACGGCGTGCCCCGCTCAGGGTGAGTGCATGCCTGGTTGGTGAGTGCAGGGCTTACACTGTCTGTGCACTCATCCCAGTTTCTTGTATTCTTCCAGGAGCGACGCAATCTCCCTGCTGGAGCGAACACTCTTTCTTCCACGTACAGCCTCTACATCTGAACGGGAGGTCCATACATTCTTGTAGTTCTTTCTTTCTTTGGTGAACCTGATGAAATTCGCCACGGCATCATCACACACATGAGTGAACCTTCTGTTATCCATGAACGCGATATCCCTCACCTTCTCGACGATTTCCTTGTCAAGACGCATGACATACCGGGTTCGCTTGTCAGAAGTGTCATTGCGCGGACCGACATACCGCTTCTGTCCCCTGGCGGGAACTGTGCCACCGATCTGGCTCTCTCTCTTAAAAACATAGGCTTCGAGGGCAGCTCCTACAAAATCCACCATTGCAATATTGAGCATGCGGGAAATCACTCTCAGTTCAGAGAGATTCTGAGGTTTAAAGTACATCATAAACCGGGAAGTCATCGTGTCCTCTTTCTTTGGATTCATTGATGCTCCTCCTTGGCATCCTCCATACTCTGGACTGGTTCGTGTATTCTGGCTGTTATATGAGAAAACCTGCCCGGGATTCCATGAGAGAGTGCTGGGAACGCCCCACGTGGATGATCTCTCAAATCTCCATGATTTCCTTTTCCTTGGCAGAGAGCAGATCATCGATCTTTTTTATGTATAGGCCCGTGTTCTCCTGCACCTTGTCCTGAGAATTTTTCAATTCATCTTTGTTGATTTCTTTGTCTTTTTCAAGCTCTTTGAGCAGGGTGTTCGCATCCCTACGATGATTCCGGATCTCGACCCTGAAGTCTTCGGCCATCTTCTTCACCAGTTTCACGAGATCCTTTCGTCGTTCTTCATTCAGAGGCGGTATGGGTACGCGAATGATCTTTCCGTCATTGTTTGGGGTCAGCCCGAGTTCCGACTTCAGGAGGGCTTTCTCGATGGGTGTAACCGCGCCCTTGTCCCAGGGTTGAATGGTGATAAGCCGCGGCTCGGGTACAGCCAGGGTTGCAAGCTGGTTCAGCGGTGTCTGGGTTCCGTAGTAATCAACCATGATCCCATCCATAATCCCGATGGACGCTCTTCCCGTTCTCAGCTTCATGATGGAGTGCTTCATTGCATCCACGGTCTTTTCCATATCATTCTTCGTGTCATTGATGATTTCATCAATCATACCACCCTCCTCCTGGCCGCAACGATAGAACCAACAGGGCTTCCCGTAAGCAGGAGTCTTATATTGTTCTCATCATGTATATCGAGAACACTCATCTCCAGATTGCTGTCTCTGCACAAGCTCACTGCTGTTGAATCCATAACCTTCAGGTTTCGCTCAAGAACCATATCATAGTCAAGCTCGGCAAAGAATTCGGCATCATCGAACAGCACGGGGTCCTTGTCATAAATGCCACCGACCTTCGTTGCCTTGATCAGGATGTCTGCTTCGATTTCCAGCGCACGGAGCGCTGCAGCCGTATCCGTGGTAAAGTAGGGATTTCCGGTTCCGCCTGCAAATACGACCACGTATCCCTCTTCAAGATAATCCCGGGCCATTCTTGCTCCGAAGGGGAGCGTCACCTGCGGTATCACGATAGAACTCATGACAATACATGACAGCCTTTGACGCAAGAGCTCGCCCTGAACTGCGAGGGCATTGATGATGGTTGCCAGCATACCCATGTAGTCGGCAGGCACCCTGTCAGAAACTATGTTCGGATCACTGCCCCGGAATATATTTCCTCCTCCGACGACAAGGCCTACCTGGGCACCGAGTTCCACGGCTACCCGTACCGGTGCAGCTACGATCTTCAGTCCCTCGGGATCAATGCCGAATCCCGCTTTTCCACCGAGAACCTCTCCACTCAGCTTGAGGAGTATGCGCCTGTATCTCAGAGACACTGTCTACTGCTCTTCACCCACCTGATACCGGACGAAACGCCTGATAACACACTTTTCTCCCGTCTTTGCCATGAGTTCATCCAGGAGCTGACGAATAGTCTTGTCTGGATCCTTGACATAGGCCTGCTCCATGAGACACTGTTCCGAGTAGAACTTCTTGAGTTTCCCCTCGACGATTTTTTCCACGATCTTTTCCGGCTTCCCTGATTTCAGGGCCTGTTCGCCCAGAATTTCCTTCTCTCGGGCCAGGATTTCCGCTGGAACTTCTTCCGGCACAACCCAGGAGGGATTCGCGGCCGCGATATGCATGGAAAGATCCTTCACAAAGGCGAGGAACTGATCGGATTTCGCCACAAAATCACTTTCACAGTTGACCTCGACAAGGACTCCGATTTTTCCCCCCAGGTGGATGTACGACCCGACCATTCCCTGCGATGCATGTCTCCCTGATCTCTTGGTTGCGACCTCAATACCTTTCTTCCTGAGATATTCTACCGCTTTATTGAAGTCATTGTTCGTCTCTGCAAGCGCTTTCTTGCAGTCCATGATTCCTACCCCAGTCTTCTCTCTGAGCCTTCTCACATCATCCGATGCTATCTGCACTGTTCACCTCCGTTGTTTGCTACAGGATGTCTTCCTCTTCAGTTTCGTCATGGAAATCATCCAGGTCTTCTTCGCCGTCACGTTCACTGTCAAGGGGCTCAGCCCCTTCTTTCACAATAATCTCGATATCACCTTCGAGATCCTTGCCATAGGATTCCCGCGGGGCACGTTCCTTCTCACCGGCCTCTTCCTCTGAGGGGAGTTCCTCTTTGAGGGAGCTCTGAAGTTTTTCATGGTAGAGTGCATTGCCCTGTTCCACGGCATCCGCCACCTTGGAGCTGAAGAGGCGGATTGCCCTGATGGCATCGTCATTGCCGGGAATCACATAGTCGATCAGTGTCGGGTCACAGTTCGTATCAACGATGGCAACGATGGGGATCCTCAGTTTTTTCGCTTCCATCACCGAGATATATTCCCTCGATGGGTCCACGATGTAGAGCAGGTTTGGATGCTCGTTCATGTTTTTGATGCCTCGCAGAGATCGCTCGAGTTTCATCTTATGACGCTTCATGCTGATCTGCTCTTTTTTCGGATAGTCTTCTATCGTTCCATTGTCTATGATTGTTTCAAGCCACTTCAGCTTGTCCACGCTCTTGCGTATCGTAGCAAAATTCGTCAGGGTACCGCCAAGCCACCGATAGTTCACATAGAATGCACCAGCCCTCTGTGCCTCTTCCTCAATGGCGTCCTGTGCCTGCTTTTTTGTGCCGACAAAGAGAACCTTGCCGCCGTTAGCTGCCGTTTCCCTGACAGCATCGCAGGCCTTTTCAAAGAGTTTTTCTGTTTTCTGCAGGTCTATGATGTGAATCCCGTTCCTTGAACCAAAGATATAGGGCTTCATCTTGGGATTCCATCGTGGGGTCTGGTGACCGAAATGCACCCCTGCTTCCAGGAGCTGCTTCATTGTTACGACTGACATTGTACTTCCTCCTCGGTTTTTTCCTCCGTCCTACAGGTCCAATCCTCTGGTGAGGACACCGGGATCCCGCTTTAGTGACAGGGACGTGTGTGTTGGTCAGCCCTTTAGCATACAAGACAGATGGTTTTCAAGGGCTTAATAATGCTTTCTCCCGAACAGAACCGGGTGTTTTTTCTTGCAGGAAAAGAAGATCCCCAAGGACAACCAACCCTGAGAAATCTTGTCTTCTCAACCCTTCAGGTCTGCCTTTCCCGTGTTCATGCCCCCTGTATGACGATCATTCTTTGAAGAGCACAGAGAGCTGTTTAAAGGTGTCAGTCCCGGCCTTTTCCATGAGCATGAAGGAGATCGTCTCGGTGGAACACACCAGTGCCCCTGCTCGTGCCATCAGGTCAAGGGCCATGATCCTGTCGGATGCCCTTCGTGAGGACACAGCATCGCCTGCCACGAACACCCGGTACCCGGCTTCACAAAGATCGAGCACGGTCTGGAGCACACACACGTGGGTTTCGATCCCTGCGACAATGACGGTGTTGCGCGTGTGTGCGTCGAGAACGGACCGGATGGAATCATCCCGATAACAGCTGAAATGGAGCTTTTCATGATGGGGGGTCTCGCGGAGATACACCTCGAGGGCATCGATGGTCTTTCCCAGCCCCCTGGGATACTGCTCGGTGAGCACGAGGGGGATGCCGTACACGCGTGCCACTTCGAGCAGGATGATGGTGTTCTTGACAGAGAGATCCTTCATTTCTGATTCCATGACCTTATGAAGCCGCTCCTGCACATCGATGACAAGCAGCATGCTCTCATCTGGCCTGAGAAGAAACGATGCCATACCTCCTCCTTTCCAGGTTCACCTGGCCGTACTCACGCGGGGCTGTTCTCGGCGGGTGCGCTCATACAAAAACCAGGGGGTAGAGTATCGCGTAGATGAGGCCCGGGGTAAAATTTCCCACGCGTATCTGCGTCAACTTCAACAGATTTATCCCAATACCGAGGATCATCATTCCCCCCGTGGACGTTACGGAAGCGAGGACGTCGGGGTTCTGGAGAAAGAGAAGTTTCGCGGAGAGCAGCGTGAGTGACCCCTGGACAACGAATACCGGAAGGGCAGAAAATGCCACTCCGATACCGAGCGTAGAAGCAAGAACGAGGGATGCTACCCCGTCGAGCAGAGATTTTAATACAAGGGTGGATGAGTCTCCGACAGTGCCGTCCTGAATGCATCCCACGATCATCATCGCGCCGGTGAGATAGAGCACGGTGGCGGTCACGAAGCCCTGAACAAAGGTTGTAGATCCCTGGTTGAACCGTGACTTGAGCCACTCGGCAAAACGCGAGAGGCCTTGTTCGATGCCGAGCACTTCTCCGGTAATCCCCCCGAGCAGGAGACAGACAACATACGGAATGAGATTCTGAGCGGAGAGCGCCATCTGAAGACCGATAACAACCACGGCAAGGCCAAGGGCCTGCATGAGAATATCCTTGAGTTCTTCGGTAATTCTTTTTCCTGCAAAGATACCCAGTGCACTACCAGCAAGCACCGAGATCGTATTCACTGTGGTTCCGAGCACAAAAATCCTTTCTCCTTGTACGAACACCTACCATCGGAAAACCTTGCATGTTCCTACCCGATGCCGATCTACGGGTCAATGTCAAAAACATGAAAAGGGCTTTCCGAAGATAGAGAGTGAAAAGACCTTGACGAACCCATCAAATGAACATATATTCATATGTCAATGGAAGATACGATATTCACTCAGCGCCTGATTCAACCTGACACCGTTTCTCTGGTCAAGCAACGGTTGCCGGGCAACGAGGACCTGTTCCAGGAGCTGGCCTTTTTTTTCAAGGCATTCGGCGATGCGACACGACTCAAGATTCTCTTTGCCCTGTGCGCATCTCCCTTGTGCGTGGGTGATCTCGCGGCTGTCCTCGCAATGAACCAGTCAGCTGTTTCTCACCAGCTCAAGGCCCTGAGCAGGGCCAGGCTTGTCTCGGCCCGGAAGAACGGCAAGGTTGTGTACTATCGGCTGAGGCACGAGCAGGTGAAGAACCTGCTTGCACAAGGGTTCGAGCAGATCAGATCCTGAAAGCAGCACCGTGCTTTTCGCCCGCACCGAAACATGCATCAGGGGAGAATCACGCGAGAGGGCTGTCTTGCCTCAAATCAGCACGCAAGATACTCTGCAATCTCCAGGGGATGGCCAAGGAATAGTCTGGCTCCTCCCGCGGCGAGGGTGTCCCGTTCCTGATAACCCCACAGTACGCCAGCAGGAACCATCCCTGCCCTCACAGCAGTCATCATGTCAATTCCCGAGTCACCGACAAAAACGCACCGCTCAGGGGAAACTCCCAATGCTCGTGATATTTCAAGGGCCCCTGTTGGATCGGGTTTCCTGGGAAGATCCGGCCTGAGACCCACCACCTCTTTGAAGGTCCAGGATCCGAGCAGGGACCTTGCCATGAGCTTGGTAAAGACCTCCAGCTTGTTGGACAGGATGGCCATCATGATACCATCGGCGGAAAGTCTGTCTAGCATCTCAGGAACACCGTCATACGGACGTGAGGTTTTCCACCACCGTTGCGCGTACTCCTGCCTCATACCTGTCACGCACCGATCGATCTCTTTTCTGGTGCGACGATCCTCAGGCAGCGAACGCTCCACCAGAACCTCCAGGCCATCACCCAAGAAACGCCGATAGGTCTGAACCGTGTGCGTGGGGAAACCGAATCGGATGAGTACGGCATTCATGGCATCGGCGATATCCGTCAGGGTATCCAAGAGCGTGCCATCCAGATCGAAAATCACGGCCTCATACCCCATGAATCTGCTCTCCCGTGCAATAACGACGCATGACGTCCCGTGTCATCTCCTTTTGGACTCCTGTTCCTTCGGGGTCTGCTCCACCCAGAATACCTGCTTGTGGGTCTTTCTCTCGAATGCGCGAAGCCTGCGGAGCGCTTCGCTTCGTGATCCATGCACGGAGACCAGGAAGGTGTGCCCGTTGTCGTCTTGTCTGTACACGTTCCAGGTTATGCCGGAATCAGCGCACTCCATGCCGGATGAACCATGAGCATCTTCTCCAGAAACCGTCATGGCGGACACATCTTCGAAGAGATGCATGCTGCAGGTAATGAGATCGAGGATCTCGTTCTTTGTGTATCTCCGCCCCGTGCCGATTCCGGGACATCTGCGCAGGGTCTCGTTCCAGGCCTTCTTCGACCTGAAGTTCTGTGCCCAGAAGGGAAACGTTCTGCACTGGAGAGGACGCACGGGGTAGATGGAGCACCCGTTCTCATAGAAAATACACCTGAAATCATCGGTTTCCCTGATGCTGAGGCGGTCACCAATTGGGAAAAGGCATCGCTCAATGAACACCTGCCTCGATATCCCGAGAAAGTCGGCTATCGTGGTTTTCTCTGCTTCTTCAACAAAGACAACACCGGGCTCGCCCGTACAGCAGGAACCACATCTGAGACACTCGAAACAGATCCCTTCATCAAAGAAGTACGATCTGTCGCGCAAGACAGAGAGCATAGATTGAGTATCAGTAGCCATGGAACATCACTTATACGCACGCTAGCCGATACTGGTCAAGACTCCAGAAGTCCGGGGGCTCTCTCTGTCAATGAATGTCACAAGACATGAACGATCTTCGTGACATCACCTTGTGTAACGATCCGGTATTTTTCATCGAGCAGCCAGGACTGACAGGCCCTGGAAACGATTATGGTTACAGGAAAAAAGTACTTGCCATTTCAGGAGAAGTTGTATACCAAGCATGCGAGAAACCGGGAAAGGAGACGAGCACCATGGCGTATGTAATCACCGATGAATGTATTGCATGTGGAACCTGTCTTGATGAGTGTCCTGTTGACGCGATCAGCGAGGGAGATGATAAATATGTTATTGATCCGGATCTCTGTACAGACTGTGGTGCGTGTGCGGACGTGTGTCCCACTGATGCCATAGAGCCCGGGGACAGCTGATCTTCTCAGGTCTTCAATCACGCAACCCGGTGTTCCTCACCGGGTTTCCCGCATCCCCGGCATCTTTCTTGTACCCGAGACGTTCTGTGTCGTGTGTCTGAATCGTGACTGAATAAAATCCCCGGCATGCGCCTGAACATACGGGGAGGACACGTGAACGAGTTTCTGATTCCCGATCCCCCGAAAGCGGAATCCCCGACGAAAGCCCGCACAGAGGAATCAGCGAGATGATTGATTCAGGCCTTGCTGGTGAGTTTCGATCGAAGCACGTTGGACAGTGAGAAGGTCACAACAGACCTGGGAGAGATCGTGATTTCTTCAGCAGTCTTGGGGTTTCTCCCCCTGCGGGACGACTTCTCCCTCACCTTCCACTTTCCAAAACCCGATATGCTGACCGATTCCTTCTTGACCAGGTTTGATTTGACGATCTCGATAAAGGTTTCTATTCCATCACTTGCCTCTTTCCGCGAGAGGCCCGTATTGAGAACGATTTCATCGATTATTCCGCTCTTGGTCAAGGTGCCCATAGAAGAACCTCCTTTTATGGTTCAACGAAAAATTATCTAATTGCATAAAATTATTAATGCGTTAACCCGGCCGTGTCAATACCTGAATGGGCCTAAACGTTGTTTTTGTGATTTTTGCACACCGTAATCTCGAACCATAATGATGCGAAGTGCCTCGATTCTTAAAAGCTTGAAATCATGGTTGACCCCATAAGTAAATGAAAATATATGCATTTTACCAATGCAGTCTTCCTCGCTGATGGGCTCTACCCTCACCTTCCATCCATTCGCCCTCAAGGAGGGAATAATGGTCTTTAACTCCTCCCACGTGAAGCATTCGTTCCAGTAATCCTCCTCCTGAATGCCGCAGGGACAGAGATTTTCCTTGATGAGTTCATACTTGCCCACGGAGGGGACTGTCGCATAGATATTGTATCGTCTCATGACAATCCTATCGTCTTTAGGGAGTTTCCGGTCAAGGGAATACTTCCCGTCGCACCCTGCAGATATTGTAGCTCTTATGAGGGAAAAGTCAATCCTGATGTGGTTTCTGATGTCATGGTTTCTGATGTCATGGTTTCCGACCGGATGGTTATAAATGCACCCCTCTGGTCTTCCCGGGCACCATGGGGATGACGGTTCTTAGGAAAAAATCCTTACCGAAGAGGAATCCGGCCTGATTCTCATCCAAGCACGTCGAGGGCCAGACGGACATGGGGCATGCCGAGAAGCTTCACCCCAACAACGGAAACCATGGTGTCAAGATTCTGCTCGGGAATCAGCGCCTGAATGAACCCCATCTTTTTAGCCTCCCGCAGCCGAGATTCCATGTGATTGACTGGTCTCATTTCCCCGTTGAGCCCAACCTCTCCGATACAGACCGTTGCCCTGGGAACGGGTCTGTCAAGTGCGCTCGAGGCCACAGCCATGACCAGGGCGAGATCGAGGGCCGGCTCACTGACTTTCATGCCACCTGCGATATTCACCACGATATCCGACTGGGAGAGAAAGATTCCCGCTCTTTTCTCCAGTACTGCCAGGAGCACGGTGAGCCTCGTCAGGTCCGAGCCTATGGTGATCCTCCTGGGCATGCTGAAGGTCGTCTTGCTCACCAGTGACTGCACCTGGACGAGAAAGGACCTGCTTCCCTCGATCGTTGCCATAACCGAGTTTCCAGCGCTCTCTCCACCCAGACCGTGCACAAAAAGTGATGAAGGGTCTCTCACCTCATGGAGACCGGTGGTTTTCATTTCGAACACACCGACCTCCCCCGTTGTTCCGAACCTGTTCTTCACGGCTCTGAGGATCCGGTAGGCCCCGGTGCTGTCTCCCTCGAAATAGAGCACCGTGTCCACGAGGTGCTCCAGCATCTTTGGACCCGCAATCCACCCTTCCTTTGTCACGTGACCGACTACAAATACGGTGATATGCATCCCCTTTGCGATTTCCATGAGGACACCCGAGGTGTACCGTATCTGGGTGACGCTCCCTGGAGTTGCCTCGATCTGAGATGAGAAGGTGGATTGGATGGAATCGATGATCACCAGGTCCGGCCTGATGGAGGTGATCTGTTCCTTCACTCGTTCCAGAATGACCTCGGGATAGACCATGATGTTTTTCGCATCGATCCCGAGCCTGGTGCTGCGCATCTTCAACTGGACCGCTGACTCTTCTCCGCTCACGTACAGGATCTTCATACCATTGAGTGAAAGCCGGTGTGCCATCTGGAGCATCATGGTGGATTTTCCGATACCAGGATCCCCTCCGATCAGCACGAGAGACCCCTCAACGATTCCTCCACCGAGTACCCTGTCGAGTTCATCGATGGAGCACGGTCTCCTTGCCTGATCTGTGATTTCCACCTCTGAAAGACTGACCGGAACGTCCTGCCTCAATTGAGCACCTGCAACCAGTCTCTCTTCGCCGAGAATGTCTTCGACGAGGGTGTTCCACTGACTGCACTGGGGACATCTTCCCATCCACTGGGGAAAGACGCCATCACAGGAGGTACAGCGGTAAATACGCTTCTGTTTCGCCATTACTACTGCGTGACCCGCAGGACCTCTTCGATGGTCGTGATCCCGTCCTCGACCTTTCTGGCTCCATCTTCCCTGAGCGTGTGGAATCCCTCCTCGACGGCGACCTTTTTGATCAGGTTCGAGTCAGAGGTCTTCAGAATCGTGGTCTTGATCGTGTCACTCATGTTCAGGACTTCGTAGATGCCTGTGCGTCCTTTGTATCCTGTCTCAAGACAGTCCTTGCATCCTGCACCACGGAAGAGATACCCGTCCTTGTGGATCATCTCCTTTGACAGGCCTATCTCCAGGAGACTCTCGCTCTCGGGGAAATATTCCTGCCTGCATGAGGGACAGATCTTTCGTACGAGCCTCTGGGCCACGATGGAATTGACCGACGAGGTCACGAGAAATGGCTCGATTCCCATGTCTATCAGTCGGGTAATGGCGCTGGAGGAGTCGTTGGTGTGCAGCGTTGAAAACACGAGATGACCGGTGAGTGCTGCCTGAATGGATATTTCTGCTGTCTCGAGATCTCGAATTTCTCCCACAAGGATGATATCCGGGTCCTGCCGTACGATGGAACGCAGTCCGGAGGCAAAGGTGAGACCCACCTTGGTGTTGACCGGGATCTGGCCGATCCCCTTGAGTTGGTATTCGATTGGGTCTTCGATGGTGAGGATGTTCTTGTCCGGGGAGTTTATGCGGTTCAGCATTGAGTACAGCGAGGTCGTCTTTCCGGATCCCGTAGGTCCGGTCACGAGAATAATCCCGTGCTCCTGCTTCACCAGGCGCTCGATGATGGCGAGATCCTGGGGATAAAACCCCAGTTCTTCGAGTCCGAGAAGCACGGAGGATTTGTCAAGAATTCTCATGACTACGCGCTCACCGTTGACCGTGGGAACACATGAGATCCTGAGATCAACGGAATGATCTCCCAGCTTAATGCCAATCCTTCCGTCCTGGGGAAGGCGTTTCTCTGCGATATTGAGGGAGGCCATGACCTTGATTCTGGAAACCACGGCCGAGTGGATCCGCTTGGGAAGGCTGAGTACATCATGCAGTATGCCGTCAACCCTGAATCTTACTTTCACGTCTGTCTGGTACGGCTCGACGTGGATGTCTGAAGCCCGTTCCCTGAAGGCCTGCACCATGAGTCTGTTCACCAGACGTATGATGGGGGCTTCTGTCTCCATCACGGTGATATCCTGAATGTTTTCGAGTTCTTTCAGGATCTCATCCTCTTCTTCCTCAATATCCTCCATGACATCCTTTGCGCTCTCTTCCTTCATCTCCACGAGCCGGTTTATAGCGGCGTGTATCTCCTGTCTCGGTGCAAGTACCCTCCTCACGTCTCTTAGCGAGAGAATCTTCGTGATGTCAAAGAGGGGCTCCTGGTCCGCAGGATTATGAACGGCAACGAGCAGGGTGTTGTCCTGATGTTTGATGGGAACCATGGAGTACCTGCGGAGAAAGGAAACAGGGAGCTTATCAAGGATTGCAGGGTCGACCTCGAGTTCAGAGATGATCTGAACCAGGGGAATATCCCAGAGACGGGAAAGGGCCTGGAGCACATCTGAATCGTTCAGTGCTCCAGTCAGGAGAAGCGCCTCCTGCAGGGGAACGGCTTTGTCCAGCTGGACCTGTCGCGCCTTTTCCAGAGCAACCTCATCAATGAGGTGCATGTCCAGCAGAACACCCTCAAGGGTTTGAATCTTCATGCACCGTGTCCCCGTAGACCCTCTCCTTCTTGCTGGAAGAGGTGGATGTCTGGATCTCCTGCTGTTTCTCCTGGTAGAGCGTTTCCACTCGTTCTTCAGTGTCTATGATGTGAGGCGTGAGGAAGATGTAGAGATTCGTCTTTTCCCTGTTCTTTGCCGTGGATTTGAACAGGTGACCCAGAAGCGGAATATCTCCCAGTAGCGGAATCCGGGTATTCCCCACAGTTAGCGTGTCTCCGATGAGTCCGCCGATGACCATGGTACTGCCGTCTTTGATCGTCACCGTGGTGTTGGCCGATCGCTTCAGTGTTGTCGGGGCGAACTGCTGTTCTCCCTGTCCTGGAACGAGGGTCGAACTCTCCTGGAACAACTCAAGCCGGATGTTCCCTTCCTGATTGATCTGGGGAGTCAGGCGCAGCGTCACACCCACGTCGCGGTAATCGAAGGTGCGCACCGTTCTGTTGATGTTGGTGGTGTCGGTATCTTCCCTGGTGACATAGGGAATGTTCGCGCCAACCTTTATTTCCGCTTCCTTGTTGTCCATGGTGATGATCTGAGGGGTGGAGATGATGTTGACATCAGAATCTACCGCCATGGCATTGATAAAGGAGGTGATGTTCGGGAAGGTGAGCTGTGTGCCGTTTGAGTTGATCGTGATTGCTTCTCCCACGATACCCAGGAGGGCTCCGCTGGGAAGATCTCCCGGCCCGGTGACAAAATTCCGCCCGGTTCTTGCCAGGACACCGCCCGTGCGGTTACCGCTATCATAGGTGAAATCGTCGAAAAAGGTCCACTCCACGCCCACCTTGAAATCTTTCTGGGTACTTATCTCCATAATGAGGGCCTTTACGTAGACCTGCCTGCGGGGGATATCCAGTCGTTTTATGGTTTCCACGATGGTCTTGTAGGCATAGGGATCTGCATAGATAATCAGTGCATTTGTTTCCTTGTCCGAGGTAATCTTGATCTCGTCTCTCGCACTCGTCGTGGTACGCATCGCCGTCGCAGTGGTTCTGGCCCCGGGTGCTGTTCCCGGCACGGGGGCTGCCTCAGGGCTCTGAGGGGTGGGAACATCGGAGAGAACCTTGGCAAGCTCCTCTGCATTAGCATACTGGAGATAGTAGACGTGAATGTCTTCTTTTCCGCTCGGAGTTGGAATGTCCAGCCGTTTGATGATCTTTTCGATATCCTCCACACGTTGCGGGGGGGCAAGGACAATGAGGGAATTCGTCCTCTCGTAGGGAATGATCCTCGTGGTTGAGGTATCGGCAACGAGATCCTGTCTCCTGATATCCCGCAGTCGAGCGACCTGATCAGTTCTCCCCTCCTGCAGGATCTCGCCAAGCTTGGCGCTCAGGTCCGCTGCTGAGGCATAGGTAAGGGGGATAATCCTCAATTCTTCTGCAAATCCCGTCACATCAATGATTTCGAGGATTTCGAGGATTTTCTTGATGTTTGACGTGGTGTCGGTGATGATGAGCACATTGGTCTGGGGATAGGCAAGAATCTGGGAGGTACCCTTGGACAGGAGCGGGGTGAAGAGTGTCCTCATATTGTTTGCGTCCGCATACCGAAGGGGGATGATCTGCGTGATCATCATGTCGTCCTTGATTGTCGGGGGATCAACGGCAGTATCGAGACTCTTGGTAATGGCATCCGCCGCCCGGACGATCTTGGTCACCTCCCCCGAAGGCACGGTTCCGAGTCCGTTGACTTCAAGCACGCTCAAAAAGACATTGTAGGCCTCATCGATGGCCATCTTTCTCGGTGAAATAATGGTTACCCTGCCAGAGACCTTATCATCAATGATGAAGTTCCTGCCGGTGACATCCGCGATGAATTTGATGAAGACCTTGATATCCACACCGTCGAAATCCAGGGTTACGTACTTGGTGGAATCCTCCTGAACAACGGCGCTGGAAACACTGACGGGAACCGTGTTCTCCTCTGCATACGATTCCACAGGCGGCATCTCCTCGGGTGGCGTCCTCGGCTCCTGGGAGGGACGTGGCACCGAAGGTGTCTCGGTCTGCATCTGCTGCCTCCTGATTTCCCTCTTCTGGAGTGCCTGCTGCTCCTTGAGGATACTGTCGGCATGTTCATCGGGGATAAGCCTGGCTCCAAAGAGTTCACCGGAGATGAGAAAGATCATACAAACCACTGCAGCGATAACCCGTCGACTATTCATGTTTCCCCCTTGTAGATCAGTGCCTCTCCAGGATAGCCTCAAACACGGGGTCCCCTGAAAGAAAAGAGAGATCAGGGTCATTCCGTGCCCACTCAGCCACTTCCGGATGCATGGCCACGGCAGCCAGCAGGGACTCAAGGGCTGCATCCCGCTTCTTCATGAGCGCATACGCACACGCGATGTTGTATACAGGCTCCACCGTTGTACTTGATTGTTTCTGTGCCTGCATGAAAAATTCAACCGCCTTCTCAGCCTTTCCCAGAGCTAATAACACACTTCCGATATTATTCAACAATCTAATATCTGACCTGTAGTACCGATGCACCTCCATGTAGGTGAGCAGCGCATTCTCATAGTCCCCCCGCTCATAGAACGCGGCGCCGAGACTCAGGGATGTTTCCACATCTCCATGTCCTTCTATCAGGGCCTTTGTCTCTGCATCACCGGGAAGTGACCGCTCTTCCCCTGCATGGAACACAGCACTCGCTGTTTCGTCAAACGAGTTCTCCGAAGAGGGAACTGCTACGGCAGGGGGCATCAACCTGTGTTCTTGCGTGTTTTTTTTTGCTCCCGAAAACCCGAAAACTACGATCCCTGCAACAACAAGTGCGATGGAAAAAAGTGCCACAGAAATCAGCACGCCCACGTTCCTCGATGATTTTTCAGTCAAGGTAGCCGGAGCTGCCACAGGAGGCTTTCCCTGCTGAGATCTCTGCAATGCCTCGTAGATTGAGCTCATCGTCCACTCTTTTCCAGGAGGGTAATGAGCGTCATGGTATCCTGGCCCACAATACCGTCCCGCTTCAGACCGAATCGTTCCTGAAGCGTTTCCACACCACGTGCCGTATTGAGATCATAGACTGCCTGTGGCTCACCTTGGAGATAGCCGAAGCGGAGAAGAAGCTGCTGAATTCTTGCAATCTCCGGCCCTTCATCATTCAGCGTATAGATATCTTTTTTCAGCGCAAGTGCGTGGGTGAGCATGAGATTCCACTGGTACAGGGGTATGAACTCCTCCATGGGCATCTCGAGTACGGCCTTGTCCTTTCCCACAACCCTTACATACTCATCACCCGCCTGAACCAGAACAAAATATCCTCCATGCACGGAGACGATCGATGGATAGGGGATTTCCTTGAGGTGATCTGGCATGGGATGAAGGTTCAAGATGTCGGGACCGTTGAGTCCATCAGGTATCTGAGCCAGGATCTCCAGCGCATCTTTATAGTGTGGAATCGCCCATGCCGACGGAGTCTGTGTCTGAATCGACTGCACAGCTCCTTCTCCAGAGGTCTCCTCCAGAGGCGGCATGACCTCCCCGATAAAAGTTGTCTCTGTGGCGACAACAGCGGGCTTGAGGATATCAGACAGGTCCGTGAAGAATGAAGGCCACATGATGCCGATGATCACCACGGCCACCATGCCTGATATCACCGGAAACAGAAACCCGGGCTTGTTGTTCGCATATTCATAGTTTCCCTGAAGTTCTCTGACGGCGGTGCGCACCGAGGCTCTGGTTATCTGTTTTCTTGAATTCAGATAGCTGACCAGCATAGCTCTCTCTGCAACTGCGTTGATCTTCCTCGGCACCCCCCTCGAATACGCATAGATGCACCTTACAGCCCATGGCGTGAACTGAACGTCACCTTTCGCTCCTGCCACGACGAGCCGGTGGGAGAGATACTCTCTCGTGTCCCTTCTGGATAACGGCCACAGGTGATATCGCAAAACGATCCTGTCGTTTATCTGCTTCATGGATTCACAGGAGAGCATGGTACCCAATTCGGGCTGCCCGACCAGGACGATCTGGAGAAGCTTCTCCTTTTCCGTCTCCAGGTTCGAGAGCATCCTGATCTGTTCAAGCACCTGGGGAGAGAGATTCTGGCACTCATCGATGATGAGCACGGCATTTTCCCCGCGGACAAAGGTTTCGATCAAGAAATCATAAAGTGTATCAAGAAGTGTCTTTTTCGAGGTGTGAGTCCCATTGATACCAAAATCCTGATTGATGGTCTGGAGAAGTTCGATGTCCGAGAGAGAGGGATTGAGCACCAGGGCAGAACGCACCTTGGGCGAGAGCGAAGCCATGAGAGAGCGGCACAGGGTTGTCTTGCCTGTCCCCACCTCCCCGGTGATGAGAACAAACCCTTTGCGCTGCTGAATGCCATACTCGAGAAAGGATTGAGCCTCCTGATGTTGCCGGGCCATGAAGAGAAATTTCGGATCAGGGGTGAGGTTAAATGGGTTTTCTGAGAGAGAGAAATACTTTTCAAACATCGTACGTACTACCCATCCTCTTACCAGAGGGTCTCTTATCTCAAGGGCACGTTGATCGTCGTAGACTGACCCTGTCTCTCGAGCTCAAGCTCCACCGATGATTCATTCTGGAGTTCCTGATACATGAGAAAAGCATCCTCGGGCGTTCGTACGGGTATTCCGTTGACCGATTTGATGATATCTCCCGAGCGTACTCCGAGTTCATAGATGAGCGCCTCATCGGTGACATTACTCACCCTGAATCCGTAGGGTTCGCCCTCCCTGAAATAGGGAACCACCCTGGCTTTGCCGATATACTGATCGAGGTTCCTCATGATATCGGTCATCCCGGAAGGACGTTCTTCCCTCTGCTCAGGTACAGCAGGCCTCGTGGGGGCCCTCGCCTCTCTTCTCCGTGGGGCGCTCGCCTGCAAAGAACTGCGGGGTTCTTCCACGATGAGCATCTGTTCCTGACCGTTTACATCCATGATTACCTTGTTCCGGTATATGGCAAGAATCTTCGCCCCCTTGACATTCTCACCGATCTTGTAGCTTTTTTGCTCGTTCTTTTCTTCGATAATGGCACGGGAGATCTCTTTCGGACCAGTGATCGTACCTTTGAGAGACAGTCCCATTTCGGCGACAGGCCTGACAACATCCTGTTCAATAACCACCTCGGTTGAAGATGCCGGCCGTTTTTTCGGAACCTGGAGAAGATCTCTTTGCACGATGATATCATAAGCCTGCTTCGGGGAAGATTGTTTCGTGGTTTGAAGAGCAGTCGCCTGTTTTCCCGTACGTTCACGGGGAAACTCGTAGAGCATCTGTCCTGCGATAGACGCAATGATTCCCGCAGCCACCCAGAGAAACAGGGTAACAACAACCAGGTCGATGACCCATCGGCTCTGTCTGAACATCACAAGATTTAGACCCTGTCAAACCCGTGGAATTTCATGCTGAAACTCCCTCTGCCACGGGTGAGCGATCTGAGTGCCGTGGAATAACCGAATGTCTGGGACAGGGGAACCAACGCCTTGACCGAATGGCTTTTCGCCTTGATGACCACACCGACGATACTCGCTTTTCTCGAACTCAGGTCTCCCACGACTTCCCCCACAGACTCTTCGGGTGTAAGCACATCCATTTCCATCACTGGTTCAAGTTGAACGGATCCCACTTTTCTGATTGCATCCTGCAGTGCCATCTGGGACGCAATCTTCAATCCCTGGCCTGTTGTTTTTTCATTAATTTCCACGTTCTCTACGGTTACGTCTATATCAACAACCTCATACCCTGTCAACGGATCGGCAAGGCACGCCTCAGAGAGTCCGGCAAGCACGTAATCCCTCATTCCGCCGTCAAGGCTGGAATCCACGGAAAAGGTGTTTCCTGCTCCACGTTTCCCGGGTCGTGCGTTGAGCACTACGTGACCATAATGGGGGGTATCCCCGATGACCTTTTCAAAGACCTTCGATGCTCGTGATGTTTGATGAATGGTAGAGCAGTACAAGACCTGGGGCTTGCCCACATTGATGTCCACCCCAAAAGCCGTCTTGAATCGATCAAGGGCTATCTCGAGGTGGAGTTCTCCCATCCCGGCGAGGATGACCTGTCCGGTGTCGGGGTCTTCGTGGACTTTGATGGTGGGATCCTCCTCCATGATCTTCTGCGTAGCAAGCTGGAGACGCGTCGAAGCCTCGGAGTTTTTCGGTTCGATGGCAACCGATATCACCGGTTTGAGGATCACAATGGGTTCAAGGACGAGGGCCATACCTTCTTCGGAGATCGTATCTCCGGTCTTCGCTTCCTTAAGGCCGACTGCCGCTACAATGTCTCCCGCTACGGCCTGATCAATCCGCTGCTTGTGATGTGCGTGCATTTCAAACAGACGTGCGACCTTTTCTCGAGTCTCCCTGGTAGTGTTGAAAACTTCGTCTCCCACACGCAGCTTTCCGGAGTAAATCCTGAGGTAGACCATCCTCCTTCCTTCGTCGACATAGACTTTGAAGACATAGGCAACCAGTGTCCCGTCCGAATCCATCATCAGGGGCACCACCTCGCCGGTCGTTTTGTCATGTGCCGAGGGAGGTATTACCTCTGGAGGTGCGGGCAGATACTCGATGATCGAATCGATGAGGGTCTGTATCCCCTTGTTTTTGAGGGCTGAACCACAAAGGACCGGGATAATGCGGTTTTCAAGGGCGAGTTTCCTGAGAACCTGTTTAATCTTTGTTTCCTCCGGGATTTCTCCCCTGAGGTACAGTTCAGTGATGTCATCATCATAGTCTGCCAACACTTCAAGAAGTTTCTCCCTGGCTCTATGAGCCTCCTGCAGTGCATCCTCGGGTATGGGCTGTTCCGTGTAGGTTGCTCCCAGGGTATCGTCGTCCCAGATGAGGGTTTTCCACGTGATGATATCTGTCACGCCCTTGAAGGTGTCTGCCTGGTAATACGGAATCTGAATGGGAACGGGTGTCACTTCCAGACGAGATGCGATCTGTTCGATGACTGCCGCATAATCGGCACCAAGTCTGTCCAGCTTGTTTACAAAGGCCAGCGCAGGAACCCGATACCTCCTGCACTGCTGCCACACCGTTTCTGTCTGTGCTTCGACCCCACCCACTGCGCAGAGGATGACAACCGCTCCATCGAGGACTCTCAGACTCCGTTCTACCTCGATGGTGAAGTCGACATGCCCCGGGGTATCGATAATGTGAATCTCATGGTTCTTCCACGCGCAGGTGGTTACCGCAGAAGTTATGGTTATGCCTCTTTCCTGCTCCTGCGGCAGCCAGTCCATGGTGGCCTGTCCGTCGTGTACCTCTCCCATCCGATGAATTTTTCCCGCATAGTAGAGCACGCGCTCTGTAACGGTTGTCTTGCCGGCGTCGATGTGTGCGACAAAACCGATATTTCTCACACGAGAGAGGCGTTTTCCTTTTTCCTGTCCCTTCATAGCCTCTATTATACACAAAGATCCACGTCATATACATACTTCATTTCATGACCGAGGATGACTTCTCCTATATCGATGAATCTCGGCGAGAGATCCGAGAGGTAGTACACCACCTCTGCGTGGGTCAGATCTTTGGCGGGTGTACCAACAATCTCCTCCACCACCCGTGCTATGGAGAATGCGGAATCTATGATCTGGACCTCGCTGCCCATGATGTTCCCGAGGATCCCCTTGAGAAGGGGATAGTGGGTACATCCCAGCAACAGGGTATCAATCCGCGCTTCAATCATCCCGGAAAGATATCGCCTGGCAACCAGCTCGGTTATCTCGTCTTGAAACCATCCTTCCTCCACCAGGGGCACAAAGAGAGGACATGCCTGGGAAATGATCTCCAGATCAGGTTCAATTTCATGCATGATCCGAACGTACGCACCACTTCTGATCGTCGTCGGGGTTCCGATGACGCCGACCCTCCTGCCACCCGAGTCGATAACAGCCCGTGCACCGGCCTCGATAACACCCACCACAGGGATTTCGAGTTCCTGCTCGAGGGCGCCCAGCGCGTGAGCGCTCGCGGTATTGCATGCAACAACCAGCAGATCGATGTCTTTTGAGGCGAGAAACCTTGAGCACTGCAGGGAGTAGTGTACGATGGTCTTGGGAGATTTAGTTCCATAGGGGAGACGAGCACAGTCTCCCAGATAGACCATGTTTGTGTGGGGAAGCAGCTCCATCAGGGATTTCAGGACCGTCAACCCTCCAATCCCTGAATCAAACACACCGATCCTTTGTACTGTTCTCGACATATCCACCCTCGATGGGAACACGTTGTTGTTCGTGAGATCTCTTATTGCTTTTCCCATACGGTGTCAAGACAGGCAGACGGGACAGGATCCCCCTCAACTCCCCAGGGCACAATCCCGTGAGCTTCGGAAAACTGCACGGCATTGGTCCGGGTGAACCGATGGTTCCCCCGATCATCTCCCGAGAAGCGAATATAGTATTTGATTATCCGGGTCGATATGTGGAATGAGTACGAAAGGACTGTGACTGTGAGAGGAGGACGCAAGTAAATCGTATGGAACATCATATCGCTGTCATCGGGCTCGGCTACGTTGGTCTTCCCCTTGCGGTGGAATTCGGCAAACGCTACCCGACCGTCGGGTTCGACATCAATGCCATACGGATTGGTGAACTGAACCGGAAAATCGATCGAACCAGGGAGGTCCGTCCCGAAGAGATCGACGCTGCAGAACATCTCCATCTGACCTGTGATGAGAACGATCTGCGGGAAAGCACGGTCTTCATCGTTACAGTGCCAACTCCCATCGATATCTTCAACAGGCCTGACCTTGCCCTCTTGAAACAGGCGAGCGCAACAGTGGGATCCGTGATCAGGAAAGGGGCCATCGTGATCTTTGAGTCCACGGTCTATCCCGGAGCCACCGAGGAAGAGTGTGTTCCCGTCATCGAAAAAACCTCCGGGCTCAGGTATAACGTCGACTTCTTCTGCGGCTACAGTCCGGAGCGGATAAACCCCGGTGACACACGTCACAGGCTCACCACCATAAAGAAAGTCACCTCCGGATCCACTCGAGAGATTGCCAAGATTGTCGATTCCCTCTATCAGTCCATCATACCGGCAGGAACCCATCTCGCACCTTCCATACGGGTGGCAGAGGCCGCAAAGGTTATCGAGAATGCCCAGAGAGACATCAACATTGCCTTCATCAACGAACTCGCCATGATCTTTGCAAAAATGGACATCAGGACCCAGGATGTTCTTGAGGCTGCACGGACAAAATGGAATTTTCTGCCTTTCAGCCCCGGTCTCGTGGGCGGACACTGTATCGGCGTCGACCCTTACTACCTCACGCACAAGGCCGAAAGCATGGGATACATCCCCCAGATAATCCTTGCCGGGCGAAGACTCAATGACGGAATGGGACGATACGTCGCAACCCAGCTCATCAAGCTCATGGTAAAAAAATCCCATCGTATCACTGACGCAACAGTTCTGATTCTCGGCGTCACATTCAAAGAAAATTGTCCGGATATCAGGAATTCCAAGGTGTTTGATATCATCAATCAGCTCAGGGATTTTGATTGCATGGTCGATGTCTTCGACCCCATCGCAGATGCCTTCGAGGTAAACTCCGAGTACGGAATCAACCTGATCTCTGACGTAAAAGACCTCACCCGCACCTATGAAGGCATCATGGTCGCAGTCGCACACGACGTGTTCAGGGATCTCGATCTCGAGAGACTCAAGGCAGACGGATGTGTCGTCTACGATGTAAAAAATCTCTTTCCCGATGCTGATGCATACTTGTGATGTCATTCTCCCCTTGATCCCATGATGATTTTCGTATTTTGTAAGATATGACCAGAATCGGTGTGCTCTCAGATACCCACCTGAGAGGGCCGGACCCCCTCATTGAAACCATTGCCAAAACACAGTTCCATGATGTGGATCTCATCATTCATGCAGGTGACATAACAGCTGCAAGCGTACTCGATCCCTTTCATGCCCTCGGTAAAGAAGTGCTTGCCGTATGCGGCAACATGGATGAAGCGTCCGTGGCTCATCACTATCCATCCATGCGTACGATCCTCATCGAGAACGTGACCATCGGCATCATCCATGGATGGGGATCGCCCCTGGGAATCCGTGCACGAATCAGGGGATCTTTTCAGGATATCGATGCCCTCGTCTATGGACATTCCCACCAGAGTTTCTGCGGCAGGGAGGATGGAATCTTCTATTTCAATCCCGGCTCTCCCACTGACTCACGATTTACAAACACGAAATCTATCGGTATAATGACAATCACCAGAGGATCAATACAGGGAGATATTATCGGACTATGAACACGATCTGGGCACCATGGAGAGTGGAGTATATCACAAAGCCAAAAGAGAACTCGTGCATACTCTGCAGTGCTCCGGCCGATGGCGATCATCTCATCCTCCTGCGCGAGAAGCACTGTTTCTCCATCATGAACCGTTTTCCCTATACCACCGGCCACTGCATGGTTGCCCCATACCGCCACATAGGGCACCTGCTGGATCTCGAGAAAAATGAGTTTACAGGCATTTTGGAGATGGTAAAGAAGATTGTCTCTGCCATACAGTCATCTCTGAATCCCCAGGGATTCAACATTGGATGCAATATCGGCACGGTGGCAGGAGCGGGAATCGCCGACCATCTTCACGTTCACATCGTTCCGAGATGGAACGGTGACACAAATTTCATGCCTGTTCTGAGCGAAACCCACATCATATCAGAGCACATTGAGAAAACCCGCGAAAAAATCATGGGGAAGCTCTCGTGATGTATGGCAAGGCCATCATCCTGATCGGTGTCTTGATCGCGGGAATCCTGTTTGGCCTCTCGAATCAACAGCTTGCCGTAGTCCATTTCTTCGGGTATTCCTCACAGACCTTCCCGCTGTACCTGCTCCTTTTCATCTCTCTCCTCATGGGATCTTTCACCGCCCTTGTCTGTGGCATCAGGAATGGCTTTGCCAAAAGAGCCCAGGAGCGAGTTGCCCTTGCCCGGGTCGATGAACTCAGGAAACTGATGCGACTAAAATACGAAGAGCTCGATCAAGAGACATCCTCCGGGCAATCAGATGAACCAGATGATACCTGACGAACCCCCGAAAAGACTCCCCTCGTGGCTGAAGCGCTCAAGGGATCAGGAAACGCTCAGGAACATGAAAAAATGCCTTCGTCAAGCTGCACTCTCCACCGTGTGCGAAGAGGCTCGCTGCCCCAATATTTGTGAATGTTTTTCCTTGCCCACCGCAACATTTCTCATCCTCGGAGACACCTGTACCCGGTCGTGCAGCTTCTGTTCGGTCAAGAAGGGGGTCCCTGAAGATCCGAATCCAGACGAACCGGAACATGTTGCCCTTACAGCAGCTGCCCTCGGACTGAATCATGTGGTCATCACCTCGGTAACCAGGGATGATCTTCCTGATGGGGGCGCATCAGCCTTTGTGAGGACCATGGGTGCGCTCAGGGAGGTGCTCCCGGCAGCCACTATCGATGTACTCACCCCGGATTTTTCTGGCAACATGAACCATTTGGACATGGTTCTCGAACAGAACCCCCAGATTTTTAGCCATGATGTTGAGACGATTTCGAGGCAGTACCCTCACGTGAGGCCCAGGGCACGTCTGAAAACGAGCCTTTCTCTCCTCACGCATGCAAAAAAATTTTCTGGTGACTTCATCGTCAAATCGGGATTCATGGTTGGTCTCGGGGAAACAGAAGAAGAGATCCTGGAACTTCTCGAACATCTCCGTGACGCCTCGTGCGATGTCGTCACCATCGGTCAGTATCTGCAACCGACCAGGCTCAACACTCCGGTGGCAAGATTCTGGGAGCCACATTACTTTGAGAGGTGGAAAGACCTGGGAGAATCTCTTGGTCTGCCCGTTGTTCTCGCAGGGCCTCTGGTGAGAAGTTCCTACCGTTCCCATGAACTTCTCGATCGGTTCGGTTTGCTTAAAACTTCCCGGAACTCCCTAGGCCCCAAGGGGAACACGATGAATTCGCCCGGATGAAATCAACTATATTTCTGGCGTGTTTCAAGGTATACTTGACAACGACATCATGCACAGTGCAACGCAGGAGCTGCCATGGAACGAATACAGATTGGGCTTATCGGTCTGGGGACCATTGGGACTGGAGTAGCGAAGACGCTGCTCGAGAACCACGCGCTTATCGAAGATCGGCTCGGATTTTCCCTGTCGTTAAAATCAATTGCAGACGTGGACCTTTCCAGGGACAGGGGGATCCGAATCCCTGAGGGCATGCTCACTTCCGATGCGGAACGCCTCATCAATGACCCGGAAATCGACATCATCATCGAACTCATCGGTGGGATCGAACCCGCACGCACCTTCATCAAGAATGCTCTGAAGAATGGCAAACACGTGATAACGGCGAACAAGGCTCTTCTCGCCTCGAAAGGAAAAGAGCTCTTTGAAGATGCACTCAAATACGGAAAAGATCTCTACTACGAGGCGGCCGTGGGCGGGGGAATTCCCATTATCAAGACACTGCGTGAGGCCTTCGTTGCCAACAACTACACCTTCATCTACGGCATTCTCAACGGTACCTGCAACTTCATCCTCACTGATATGAGCGAAAGCGGTGCAACCTTTCACGAGGCGCTCCTCAAGGCAAAAGAGCTCGGATACGCAGAGGCAGACCCGACACTGGATGTCGAAGGCATCGATGCGGCCCATAAGCTCGCCCTGGTCACAAGCCTTGCCTACGGTGTTCCCCCCGACATGAACGGTGTGTACGTCGAAGGGATATCCCATATTGATATCCTCGATGTCCAGTATGCACAGGAACTTGGGTACAAGATCAAGCTCCTGGCGCTGACAATCGACCGGGGAGACCGCGTTGAGGCTCGGGTTCACCCGACGCTCATTCCATTCAATTACCTTCTTGCCAAGGTCGACGGTGTGTTCAATGCGTTCTATGTAAAGGGAGATATCGTAGATTCGACGCTCTTCTACGGAAGAGGGGCCGGAATGATGCCCACCGCATCGGCAGTGGTGAGTGACATCGCAGACGTTGCCAGGAATATCCGTGCAGGTATTGCTGGGAGAATTCCACATCTCGGCTACCGGAAAGACCTCTCCAGGCCTAAAACGTACATGCCCATCGAAGATATCCTCACAAACTACTATATCAGAATCAATGCGCAAGACAGACCGGGTGTTCTGGCCAAGATCTCAGGGATACTTGGCAGGAGAGACATCAGTATTGTATCGGTGATTCAGAAAGCCCATGCGGATGACAAAAACCACGTGCCCGTGATCATGATGACCCACGAGGCGAAAGAATCCAACGTTAAGAGCGCGATCAAGGATATCGCCAGACTGCAGGAAGTCGATGGCGACCCTGTCGTAATACGGGTTGAAGACAAGAAGCTTAAAAACACGCAGTAGAAACGCATTCGATACGATCATCCAGTTCTGTCGTATCTGGGGCAGCGTGAGTTCGTGATCGAGCAACAGCGTTTACAGAGGGAGGAGCGACTTTGAAAAGCATCATTCTTCTCGGCGACGGCATGGCCGACGAACCACTGAAGGAACTCGGAGATAAAACGCCGCTGGATGTTGCATATATTCCGTACATGGACAAGCTGGCTTCGCGGGGAGATCTGGGAATGGTGAGAACCATCAAGACAGGATTTCCCCCGGGCAGTGATGTTGCAAACATGACGGTTCTCGGCCTCGATCCTGAAAAGTATTATTCAGGGAGGGCACCCATCGAGGCAACGAGTATGGGGGTGGAACTGTCCGAGCAGGATACGGCCTTCAGAATCAACCTTGTAACACTGACCCAGAGAGAACCAGGCTACATCATGGAAGATTACTGCTCAGACCACATTTCCACAACCGAGGCGGCCCAGGTCGTTCAGTCTCTCAAGGAACTCTTGAGAAGCAACGAGAAAATCAGGGTATATCCTGGTGTGGAATACCGGCACCTCATGGTCATCAACGGATATGAGTTCCCAGACCTGAGGACAACCCCCCCCCATGACATCATCGGTGAGTATGTGGACAACTTTCTTCCCAACGACCCCTTTCTCAGAGAGCTCATCTTCGAGTCCATGAAGATCCTCGCAGATCACAGCGTCAATGTATCCAGGAGAAAACAGGGGAAACGAGAGGCAACCGCCATTTGGCCATGGGGCGAAGGCAAAGTTCGTGGAATACCAACGCTGCAGGATGAGTTCGGTATATCTG
>DSBG01000004.1 GCA_011046135.1 Deltaproteobacteria bacterium | reverse complement strand
GTTACAACGGGAACTCGCAGGGGAATCCGCTGAATCACAGGGACCCGGGTAATTGAGAGGATCTCTTCCCTTATTGCAGCGCTATTTCCTAATTGATAACATGCTTGTGAGGCAACGATATGACAGACGGATTTGCACCCGAAGATCTCACCACGGACAGACTCGCAGAACTCTGTGTCCTGATGATGCATCAGATCCTGGTTCACCACACACTCTATTTCCGGGAAGCAGAACACCAGTTCGGTATGGACCGGGCCCTCGAGATTCTCGATGACGCCTGGAAAAAGAGCCTGCAGGCACAGATGAGGAGGGTCTCACGGACCCTTGGATTCGAGGAGAAGGACGGTATTCCCGATGTTCTGCGGTCTCTTCCACGGGAAACCCTGCTGCAATTCATCAAGGCGCTGGGAACCAACTGGCTGACAGCCGACGGCATCTGGTTTCAGGCCGTGGAGCGGGCATTCACCATGCTCGATGCCGAGCGCTGCGCTGCAAGCTGTGTCATGAGGTTCTGCACCTTCGAGGGATTCTCCATCAAGAGATTCCTCGGCCTGGGAGAGAACCCTGGTCTGGGGGGCCTCAAGACTGCCCTGCGATTCAGGCCGTATCACCAGATCAATGTCCAGACCATCTATGACGAGGGGCCTGAGAGCATCGTCTTTCAGATGAACCAGTGCATTGTGCAGACGACCCGGAAGAAGAAGGGGTTGCAGGATTACCCATGCAAATCGACAGGACTTGTGGAGTACCGGTCCTTTGCCCGGGCAATCGACCCCAGGATCGTTGTGGAATGCATCGGGTGCCCGCCTGACCCGCACCCCGATGACTGGTACTGTGCGTGGCGATTCACCCTTGCCGCGCAGGGCTGAGCCAACGGAGCCTTCTCCCATACCATCGCTGTTTCCCAGAAGCGAACAAGGCTTCGGCAAACGGGCCTCCGGGAACTCCTGGCACGCAGTGATGCGGCACTGATGCCCGCAGGGTACAGGACGTGGGGCGTGATTCGAAGGTGATCCTCAAAGATCTCCTGCGACCAAAGTCTGCTGAAGCATGAGGGGCGTGATCCGAATCCCTTGTCCTGAGGAGGCACATCCAGGAGCGTGCTCACTTCGGGAAGCTAGTGCCGTGAAGAGCCGTCCCTCAGGACGCGTATGCCAGGGCGTACTCCTCCACGATCTTGTACTTCTGCACCTTGCCGCTGGCGGTCATGGGCACGTGGTCCACGAACTCCCAGTATTTCGGTATCTTGTGACGGGCGATCTTCCCGGTGCAGAACTCCACGAGCTCATCGGCACTGGCCTCCATGTCCTGCTTGAGGATGACCACGGCCAGGAGCTGCTCGCCGTATTTCCTGTCCGGCACCCCCACCACGAACACCTCGCGGACCTTGGGGTTTTTCAGGAGGAATTCCTCGATCTCGCGCGGGTAGATGTTCTCTCCACCGCGGATGATCATCTCCTTGATCCTGCCGGTCACCTTGAAGTACCCGTTCGCATCCCGAGAGCCCAAGTCCCCGGTGTGGAGCCACCCGTCGGCATCGATGGCCTTTTTCGTGTCATCGGGCATCTTGTAGTACCCCTTCATGATGCACGGGCTCCTCGTGACGATCTCGCCCTGCACATCATCCGGGAGTTCAGTTCCAGTTTCGGGATCGATGATCCTGCCTTCGATCCCGGGCAGGAGCTTTCCGACCGTTGACACGCGGAGCTCCACCGGATCGTCCCTCCTGGTCATGGTCATCACCGGGGAGCACTCAGTCTGCCCGAATGCGATCACGATTTCGGGACAGTGCATGATCTCCCTGACCTGGTTCATGGTCTCCACCGGGCAGGGGGCCCCGGCCATGATGCCGGTGCGCAGCGACGACACGTCGAAGCGTGGGAATTCCTTGTGCGAAAGCAGGGCGATGAACATGGTGGGGACCCCGTTGATGGCGGTGCAGCGCTCCTGCTCGATGGAGGTCAGCGCCTTGAGGGGGTCGAAGTATTCCACGAGCACCATGGTGGAGCCGTGGGCGACACAGTTGAGCGAGCTCATCACACACCCGAAGCAGTGGAACAGGGGCACCTGGATCAGGAGCCGGTCATCAGAGGTCATTCCCATGACATCGCCCACCATCTGCGCATTGTTGATGATGTTGTAGTGCGTGAGCATGACTCCCTTGGGAAATCCCGTGGTGCCGGAGGTGTACTGCATGTTGACCACGTCGTGGAAGTGGATGGAACGCTCTCTCTCGGTCAGTTCCGCATCCGTGACGGTTTTCCCCTGCTCGAGCACCTCATCGAAGGAGAACATGCCGGGAGTTTCCTCTCTGTCTCCGATGTAGACGACGTTTTTCAAAAACGGTAGCGTTTCAGAGGAGAGATTTCCCTTCACGCTCGTATCGAGTTCGGGGAGCACCTCTTTCGCGGTGAGGTAGAAGCTGGTGTCCCGATACTGATCCATGATCACCAGGGTGGTGGAGTCTGACTGGTTCAGGATGTATTCCAGTTCGCTCGACTTGTAGTTCGTGTTCACCGTCACGAGCACAGCCCCGATCATGCCCAGCCCGAGCTGGAGGAAGATCCATTCCGGCAGGTTGGTGGTCCACACGGAAACGTGGTCGCCTTTTTTTACGCCGATGGCCATGAACCCCTTGGCGACTTCCTCTGTTTTCTTCAGGAGTTCGCGGTAGGTGAGCCTCAGCCCTGCGGCGGGATACACCAGGGCGTCGTTGTCCGGAACGAGCGCCGCTGTTTCCCTGGCAAGGTCTCCAATGGATATTCCTCTGAACGTTGTCATCTCTGGTTGCCTCCCTGGTTCCATCGTTCTGTGGTGAGGTGGTGCCTGTGTCGCAATCAAACCCTGCCTTGGGACTGGTGGGAATGAATGATGCACTGA
Source organism: Deltaproteobacteria bacterium (assembly GCA_011046135.1). Taxonomy (GTDB): domain Bacteria; phylum Desulfobacterota; class Desulfomonilia; order UBA1062; family UBA1062; genus DSBG01. The sequence goes on along the minus strand of DSBG01000004.1, from coordinate 32,350 downwards.
GCGTGTATCATGGGCATGATTTTTGTGTCAATACAGATCGACTGAAAGAAGCCGAATTGTGGGACCAGGTGTTGCAGCTCTCCCCCTTGGAAAGGTGATCATGAGCACCTATTAAAGAAACACTCAGACATGCTGAGGGGAAAATCAAGGGGAGGGCTACCCCATGAAACATGAGGCTGTCATTGTTCAGTGTCCCAGGTGCAAATCCAGGAACAGGATTCCAGCGTCTCGCACAGGGGAACAGGCCCGGTGCGGAACGTGTCACGGGCCGATCACGTCCCCGGGCGTGTTCCATCGTCCCGTCGAGGTGACCGATGCCGGATTCAAGGATGACGTGCTTGCATACCCCGGGGCTGTGCTCGTGGATTTCTGGGCCCCCTGGTGCGGGCCATGCAGAACGGTGACCCCGATACTCGATCAGCTCGCGGAAGCGTACGCCGGGAAAATCAAGATTGCGAAAATCAATGTGGACGAGAATCCGCAAACCGCTTCGCGGTTTTCCATCAGGAGCATCCCGACGCTGCTCTTCTTCAAGGATGGAACCCTGGTGAATTCCCTTACGGGAGCACGCTCCAGGCAGGAGTTGGAGCGCTACATCCAGTCTGTGATCTGATCCGGAAAACGATCCTCCTCCGGGGGTTTTTTATCAGAAAGCCCTTGCATCTCGAGAGTCCTTCGACTAGGATCCCAGCAGGCGAGACACGAGACTGCACGACAAAGGAAATCCTGTGAAAAGCGAACACGCACCCCCGGATTCCAGAGAAGGGTTTTCCCTGCCGGAGCGATCACACAGCGGGAGAGAGCACGCGATCCACATGAACCGGACGTTCCCCCCGAGATGAAGACCGTTGGCCCACAGTCCTGGTCGTCGGACACTGGTGGTGAACGACTGCGGCTTCTCAGCTACAATGTTCACATGGGCATCGCTGCCTCGAAATACCGGCACTACCTGCTCCATGGGTGGAAGCATTTCCTCCCCTTCAGACACAGGCTGAAAAACCTGAACAACATCGCTCACATCATCAGGTCCTTCGATGTCGTCGGGCTGCAGGAGCTGGACAGTGGGAGCCACAGGGGCGGGTATGTAAACTTTGCCCAGTACCTCGCCGAGCAGGCGGAATTTCCCCACTGGTATGATCAGACCAACAGACACTGGGGCAGGATCGCACAGCACAGCATGGGAATTCTCAGCAGATACCCCTGCACCTCGCTCAGCAGGTATGCCCTCCCGTCTCGGGTTCCGGGTCGCGGCGCCCTGATGGCCCATCTGGGAACCAGGGAAGACCCCCTCGTGCTCCTGCTCGTGCACCTCTCGTTGAGCGCAAAGGCGAGGATGCGACAGGTGGAGTTTCTCTCCAGGCTCATTAGGGGACTTCCCCACGTGATCGTCATGGGTGACCTCAACTGCAGCGCAGGCAGCGAGGAGATGAATCTCCTCATCCACGAGAACGAACTGAAGATGCCTGCTGCGGACATGCTCACCTATCCCAGCTGGAGTCCGAGGATGCATTTCGACCACATTCTGGTCTCCCGAAGCATTCACATCGCACACGCCATGGTGCTGCCCTACCGGCAGTCAGACCACCTTCCCGTTGCCGTGGAGGTCGTCCTCCCGGAAGGGGTGTGTCCCGGGATGCGTGATCCCTGGCCAGCATGCCGGGTGGCCTGATTCCTTTCCCGCTTCCCGACACGAGCCTCCAGAGAAAAAGTGTGTCGTTCTCCTGATAAAAGGAGACCCTGTGGCTCTTCGCCAAAAACTTTCTTCAGGTGCAAACCCATCAATCTCAATTCTGATAAAAGGAGAACCTGTGGCCCTTTGCCGGGGGCGTTCTTCAGGTGCAGACCCACCAATCTCAATCCTGATAAAAGAAAAACCTGTGGTTCATCGCGGTGAGAGCTCTGCGGAGAAAAAATGATCTCAGATGATCTCGAATCCTGAAAACATGGCCCTGCAGCGGTTCAGGTCATCACGGTCCATCCAGGTCTTCATGGGAGCATGATCATCCAGGGTACGCCGGCTCCCGATCTTTTCCAGCTTCTCGCTCCACAAAGGATTGTACGGCAGGAGTTCGACCTTCTCGTGTCCCGTCTCCCTGAGGAACGAAGCAATGGCCGTGAGGTTTCGTTCCGTTGCCGTGATTCCGGGAATCAGGGGCACCCGGGGAAGAAGGTGTTTCTTCTCTTCTGCACAGGTCCGGCTCAGCTGGATGAAATTCTTCAGGATCATGTCGTTGGTGGCTCCACAGAACTTTTTGTGCTCCTGGGCGTCGAGGAGCTTGATGTCGAAGTAGATGAGGTCACACACGGGGTAGCAGAGCTCCATGAAGGTCTCGAGATTGAAGAGGCCGCACGTCTCGATCAGGGTCGAGACCCCCATATGCCGGAGTTGTCTCATCAGGTTCGAGATGTAGGGCATGTACAGGGTGGGTTCCCCGCCGGAAAGGGTGACCCCTCCTCCCGAGGTCGTGAAGAAGGGAAGATCCACGACGATCTTCTTGAGGACCTCTTCCACCGACAGATACCTCCCGACCTGGGAGAGGGCTCCCCCGGGACAGACCTCCACACACTTCATGCACAGCGTGCAGGAACTCCTGGTGATGAAGGAAGGATCGTCCCTTCTCAGGGAGCCTTTGTCGCACACATCGATGCATGAATCGCAGCCGATGCATTCTTTCCTGTCATAGGAGAGTTCGATTCGAGCGTTCATGCTCTCGGGATTGTGGCACCAGAAGCAGCTCAATGGGCAGCCCTTGAAAAAGACCACGGTCCTGATACCCGGACCGTCGTCCAGCGAGTTTCCCTTGATTTCGAAGATCAGGGCTTTGTCCTGAGATGGTTTTTCTGTGGCGAGTCCCATCGGTTTTTCTGAACGCATGTGATGTCCTGTTGACTCCCTGTGGCCTAGTGCGTACAATTGTCTTTTGGACAAAGGTGTTAATGTAAAACAGTGGTATGATAGTCCTGCAGGAGGGGAAATGTCAAGGCGTTCGCCGAACAGAGCCGGTCTTCAGTGCAGTATGGGTGCACTCCTGTGCGGAGCGCACTCAATGCTGACGGATATGAAGCGGTCAGGTTCGGGACGCGGGAAGCCCATCCGGCACGAGAGATTTTTTTCAGTGAAGGGTTTTCCTACACAGAGGCAGGAGATCTGAACGGGCGTACACCTGGTGCCGCAGGACAGGGCGAGCATCACCGCGCCTGATGTTGTTGCACACAAAAGGAGGACGTATGAGCCGGGGATACATGGGAAAGATCCTGTTTGTGGATCTCACATCCGGTGAGATCCGGGAAGAATCGATTTCACCCGAGGTGTACGAGGACTACCTCTCGGGTGTGGGGCTGGCCGCACAGATCCTCTACCAGAGGATTCCACCCCAGGCAGACCCCCTCGGGCCGGACAATATCCTCGGGTTTGTCTCCGGCCTGCTGACGGGAACCGGAAGCCTGTTTGCGGGCAGGTGGATGGTTGTGGGAAAGTCGCCGCTGACTGGTGGCTGGGGCGATGCCAACTGCGGTGGAAGCCTGTCTCCCGCAATCAAACGATCGGGGTACGATGGCATTTTTTTCACTGGCATCAGCGAGAAACCGGTCTACCTCCTGGTGAAGAACGGAAGGGCCCGGCTCAAGGATGCCTCGCACCTGTGGGGAAAGGACACCGTTCAGGCCGAGGAGATGCTCCTCAGCGCCGAAGGAGACCACGCGCGGGTTGCCGTGATCGGTCCTGCGGGAGAGAACCGATCCCTGATTTCGGGAATCTGCAACGACAAGGGGCGCATTGCCGCCAGGTCGGGGCTCGGGGCCGTCATGGGATCGAAACGGCTCAAGGCCGTGGTTCTCGACGGCAAGAAACGTATCAATGTCTTCAACCGGGAAGAAGTCAATGCCCTGAGCAGGAAGTGTAATGCCTGGGTCCAGCGTGAGGTTCCCCTGGGTCCGGGGTTCACGATGGGCTACCTCGGCGCGCTGCTTCGGATTCTCCCCACGGCCATGGTTCAGGACGGCTTCATCTACAAGCTGATCCTGAGAAAGTGGGGCACCAGCGGGCTGAACCAGATGTCTCCCGAGTGGGGGGACGCACCCGTCAAGAACTGGAAAGGATCGAATATCGACTGGCCCATGGAGAAGTCGAAGTCAGCAGACCCCGACATCTTCAAGAACCACGAGGTGGTGAAGTACCACTGTTATGCATGTCCCCTGGGGTGTGGCGGCATCTGCGCGGTTACCGGAGGAGCGTATTCCCGGATGCACAAACCCGAGTACGAGTCTGTCCTCTCCCTTGGAGGGCTGTGCATGAACGAGGACACCGACAGCCTCTTCTACCTCAACGAGTACCTCAACCGTGCCGGCATGGACACCATATCAGCCGGCGCAACGGTTGCCTTTGCCATGGAGTGCTTTGAAAACGGGATCCTCACCACGGACGATACCGGGGGGATCGATCTCACCTGGGGCAATACCGCCGGTATGATCGCGTTGATCCATAAGATGGTGAACAGGGAGGGTATCGGGGATATCCTCGCGGACGGCAGCAGAAGTGCAGCTGAAAAGATCGGGAAGGGAGCGCACACATACGCCATCCATGCTGGCGGACAGGAGCCCGCCATGCACGACGGCAGGTGCGACCCCGGGTTTGCCGTACACTACAGCGTGGAACCCACGCCGGGACGGCACACCACCGGGTCACAGCTCTACTACGAGATGTTTCAGCTCTGGAAGAAGGTCCCCGGGCTTCCCCGGAAGTGGCCGTTCGCGATCTATCACAAGAACGGGAAGTTTCTCGCAACCAGGGAGCATGCACAGGAAGAGGCGGCGTGCAGCAGCTACATGAACGTGGTCAATGGTTCCGGGCTCTGCCTCTTCGGGACCTTCCTGGGCGTCAGGAGAACACCCACCTTCGACTGGCTCAACGCCGTCACCGGTTGGAACAAGAGTCCCGAGCAGTACCTGGAGATCGGCCAGCGGATCCAGACGATCAGACAGGCCTTCAACATCAGGCACGGGATCGATCCGAAGTCCTTCAAACTGTCCGACAGGGCGGTGGGAAGGCCGCCCATGACCCAGGGCGGCAACAAGGGGAGGACCGTGGCCATCGAGAAGATGATGCGTGACTATTGGACAGAGTTGGGCTGGGATCCGGAAACGGGCAGGCCTTTGGACCAGACACTGGTCAGGCTGGGCATCGACGCCATCTAGGGCAACGGGAGGAGATCCAATGGCATTTTCTATCACTGATTCCTGTAATGGCTGCCAGGCGTGCACGAAACTCTGCCCTGTTGCGGCGATCAGCGGAAAAAAACAGAAGCTCCACAGGATCGATGAGACCCTGTGCATCGAGTGCGGTGCGTGCGGACGCATCTGTCCGCAGGGAGCTGTTCTCGACCAGTTCGGTATCCTGTGCCAGATGGTGAAACGGTCCCGCTGGAAGAAACCCATGATATCCAGCAAAACCTGTATGTCGTGCACCATCTGCATCGATGTCTGCCCGGTCAACTGCCTGGCGATGTCCGATGCCCGGGATGCGAAGAACACGCACGGCTGCGCGTATCTCGCCAGGGCAAAGGAGTGCATCGGGTGCGGGTTCTGCGCCCTCGAGTGCCCGGTGGAGGCCATCGTCATGCAGGTCCCCGACGCTGCTTCGCAGGCAGGGTGAGGAGATCTTCCCCGGGTTGTCTGATCAGAACATGATGGCCGTGAGGATATAGTCGGCGATCAGGATGCTCACAGCGGAGATGACCACGGAATAGGTGGTGGATCGACCGACTCCCTCTGCCCCGCCGGTCGTGGTGTATCCCTTGTAGCACCCCACGATGGACAGGATCGCTCCGAAGAAGAGTGCCTTTGCCAGGCCTGAAAAGAGATCCTTGTACTGGACGTACTCCATGATCCGGGCCAGGAACACGCCCTTGTCGATATCCAGCAGGCCCACCCCCACGAAATATGCCCCGAGGAGCCCGACACTGTCGAACAGCAGCGTCAGCATGGGCATCATGATGATGGCGGCGATGATCCGGGGAATCACGAGGTACTGGAAGGGATTCACCGCCATGACGGTCAGAGCGTCGATCTGCTCTGTTACGCGCATGGTCCCGATTTCAGCGGTCATGGCAGATCCCGCCCGGGCGGTCACCATGAGCGCGGCAAGCACGGGTCCCAGTTCACGGAAGAGGCCGAGGGCCGTGGTGGACCCCACCAGAGATTCCGCTCCGAAGAGGCTGAACCCGTGATACGTCTGCAGCGCACTCACCATACCGGTGAAGAGTCCGGTGAGCACAACCACCACTGATGATTTCACGCCGATGTACTCCATCTGCTTGACGTACTGGCGGAGGTACAGGGGAGGGCGGACCATCCAGGTGAGTGTGTGGAAGCAGAACAGGAACAGGGCTCCGATCTGTTCGAAGAAATTCAGAGTGGTCCTGCCGAGATACTCGAAGAAAATCATACCCTAGGAATCCGTTTTCACTCGGGCCACGGCTTCTTTCCATCCTGCATAGAGAGCTCGCCTGTTCTCCTGGCTCAGGGTGGGAAGGAAGATCCTGTCTGATTTTCTCAAGTCCCGGAGCTGATCGCCGGGCGACCACATGCCTGTTGCTATGCCAGCCAGGAAGGCTGCCCCCATGCCGGTGGACTCGATGGAGGCCGAGCGGTCGACCGGGTATCCGAGCACATCTGCCTGGAACTGCATGAGAAAATCGTTTCTGCTCGCTCCGCCATCCGCCTTCAGTTCGGTGAATGCCGTGGCGGTGGATTCCTCGAAGGCGCCGGTGAGATCCTGGATCTGGTAAGCGATTCCCTCCAGGGCCGCACGGACGATGTGTGCCCTCGTAGTGCTCCTGGTGAGGCCGAGAATGGCGCCCCGTGCGTACATGTCCCAGTGGGGAGCCCCGAGCCCCGCAAAGGCGGGAACCAGGTACACTCCATGGGAATCGCTCACGCTCTGTGCGAGGGCCTGGGTTTCAGATGCATCCGTGATCAGGCCCAGACCATCACGAAGCCACTGGATGACGGCCCCTGCGATGAACACCGATCCTTCGAGGGCATAGCAGGGTGTTCCCTCCCCGGTACAGGCAAGGGTCTGGATGAGGCCGTTGCCCGGCAGCACGTTTTCGTCTCCCGTGTTCAGCAGGAGAAAACATCCGGTTCCATAGGTGTTTTTTGCCTGCCCCGGATCGAAGCATCCCTGGCCGAACAATGCTGCCTGCTGGTCCCCGGCGATCCCGGCGATGGGAACAGAGGCGCCGAGGATGCCCGCATCGGTCCCGCCTAAGATGCCGGCTGAAGGTACCACCCGTGGGAGCAGTTCCCTGGGGATGTCCAGGATCTCGAGGAGTTCGTCATCCCAGGTCTTTTCATGAATATTGTACAGCAGGGTTCGGGAGGCGTTGGTGTAATCCGTTGCGTGAACTGTCCCCCCGGTGAGCTGTGCGATGAGCCAGCTGTCGATGGTTCCGAAGGCGAGTTCGTTTCGGCGGGCACGCTCTCGCAGTCCCGGGATTTCATCGAGGAGCCACTTCACCTTGGTCCCGGAAAAATAGGCATCGAGCACGAGCCCTGTCTTTGACCGGAACAGGTCTTCATAGCCCTGATTTTTCAGTTCATCGCAGATTGGTGCGCTCCTCCTGCACTGCCAGACAATGGCATTATAGACGGGCTTGAGTGTGGCTCTGTCCCACACAACGGTAGTTTCCCTCTGATTGGTGATGCCGATTCCCGCGATGTCTCCGATATCAGCCCCGGCAGTTTTCAGGGCCTTTGCCATCACGGTCCGCGTCGTGTTCCAGATGACCTCGGGATCGTGTTCAACCCAGGATGGGCGCGGATAGATCTGGGGAAATTCCGAATAGACCATTGCCTTTGTGAGGCCATCCCTGTCCACGATCATGATGCGGGTTCCGGTCGTACCCTGATCGATTGCCATGATGTACCTGCTCATGCAAACATTCCTCCCCTCATATGATCTACACTGAGGCCAAAGCCCTTCAGATCCTGGTACAGCTCTGATACCGGAAGCCCGATGACATTGGTGTATGAACCTTTGATCCGGTCGATGAAGAGTGATCCCGCACCCTGGAGCGCATAGGCTCCAGCCTTGTCCATGGGTTCCCCGGTGGCGATGTACCAGGAGATCTCGTCATCGGTCATGGCCCTGAAGTGCACCGCTGTCGTGATCACCCGTGTTACGGACTCTCTCCGGTACGTGATGGTATACCCGGTAAGCACGTCATGACGGCTGTCCTGAAGCTGCACCAGGTACCTCCGTGCCTCGTCGTGGTCGCGGGGTTTTCCCAGGATCTCTCCCCCCTGTACTACCACCGTGTCCGCGCCGATCACCAGGGAGTCGAGGTGCTCCCGGGAGGCTTCCCGGGCCTTTTCTTCGCTGACCCGCGCACAGAAGTCTGAAGGACGTTCTCCGGCGAGCTGCACTTCAGGGGTTGTGGGAATCCTCACCTCGAAGGAAAGACCCATGAGCTCGAGGAGTTCTTTTCTGCGCGGGGACCCTGACGAAAGGAGTATGTGCATGGCAGCACAGTAGGTGAAAAGGGCTGTTCTGTCAACTCGTCAGGACCGGGAAACCCTATGTGAGCTTGCTCATGATGCGGGGTTGACGTGAAGGCTGCTGCTTGTAGCCGTTGAGCGATGCCCTGTTCTTTTTCAGCCGAGAAAGGTCGCTCTTGAGCTTGTCGGTTCCCTGCTGGAGCATGCGGAGACATTCGGCGTGTTCGGCGGAAATGTCACCCAGGAGGGTGATGGCTTCTTCCCCAATGGTTCCGGGAGCGCTGGTGCCGATGATCTCCTCGATGCGGGCCTGAAGGATGGAGGCCTGGCTGGTGAGGTCTCTGAGTTCGTCGAGGCTGGTTGCCTCCACAGAGCGAGCCTGTTTCCTGATGATCTGACGCCACGATCTCAGGCAGGACATCAGTTCTGTTTTTTTATGATCTGTTCCCATGAGTCCCTGAGTTCCTTGAGGTATGCGATCACCTCGTCCATGGCCTCGATTCTGCCATGATACTGGGCATCGACGATCCGTCTGATCATGTAGTTGTAGAGCGACTGGAGATTGACGGCAACCGCTCCGGCCTCTAGGTTGATGCTGTTGGCAAGCTCCCACAGGACATTGGAGGCCTTGGTACAGCAGAGGTTCAGTTTCTGGTGGTCTCCCGTGCTGTGTGCGGACTGTGCCTGCTTGAGGAACCTGATGGCGCCGTCGTAGCACATGAGAATGAGGCTTCCCTGGTCAGCCGTCTGGATCTGTGTTTTCCTGTAAGCCTGGAAGCCTGCCGAATTCATGGTCATTCCTGATCCTCCCCATATCGGATGCTACTTCATCTATCGGTGAAGCAACTTTTTTCTTGAATCACGGTTGCCTCGCTTCCAGGAACCTGTATTCTCGGGGCAGGAAGGAGAATACCGCATATCAGGAGGCTCTTCCCCCGGCATGCGTTCCCGGAGAGAACCTCGAACCGCCTGACTGGCTTGTGGAGCGACGAGGACCCCCTTTGAGGCGTACCGTCTCTTTTCCGAGACCTCACCGAGACACGCAGCTCGAGTGAGCCATCTACAGGGAGGAGACAGCATCCCTGATTCTGGCGAGCCCCGTGACGATGGTTTCTTCGGAAGTGGCAAAGGATACACGCACGTGGTTCTGGGCACCGAACCCTTCCCCGGGAACAACCGCCACCAGGGCCTTGTCCAGGAGAAACTCTGCAAACGCAGTGGCACCGCCGAAACGGTCCATGTGCCCGTCGATGCTCGGAAAGGCGTAGAAGGCCCCCTCGGGCGGGGTGATGCCGAATCCCGGGATCTCGCGAATCTTCGTAACCATGAGGTCTCTGCGCTTCTGAAAAATTCTGCAACGCTCCTCGACGAGGGACTGGTCGCTTGTCAGCGAGGTGAGAGCGCCATCTTGGGCAAATGTCGTGGGGTTCGAGGTGCTCTGGCTCTGCAGGCGTGTCATTGCCTTTATGACGCTCGCATCCCCCACGCAGTATCCGATGCGCCAGCCTGTCATGGCATAGGTCTTGGATGCCCCGTTGATGATGAAGGTCCGCCGGGCAACCTCCGGCGAGAGGGTGGCAAGGCTGAAGAACTCCGCTCCGTCGAAGAGAATCTTCTGGTAGATGTCGTCGGATATGATGATGATGTCGTGCTTCACGCAGAGGTCGGCTATCTTCTCCAGTTCCTCCCGGGCATAGACCATTCCCGTGGGATTAGACGGTGAATTGATCACGATTCCCCTGGTGTTCCTGGTAATGGCCTCTTCCGCCAGGGAAGCGAGCAGCTTCATGCCGGTGGGCCTGGTGTCCACGATCACCGGGGTTGCACCGGCAATCTCGATCATGGGCGGGTAGGAAACCCAGTAGGGCGCGGGACAGATGACTTCGTCTCCAGCCTCGAACAGGGAAAGGAAGAGGTTGTAGAGGCTGTGTTTTGCACCGCATGATACGATGACGTTGTCAGGTGCCACGGTGAGCCCGTAGTCCTTGTGCACGGTGGCACAGATCGCCTCTTTGAGCTCCGGGGTCCCGCCTACAGGGGTGTATTTCGTGCGCCCCTTCCGCAGTGCTTCGATGGCCGAGTTCTTTATGTTCTCCGGGGTGTCGAAGTCTGGTTCTCCTGCTCCGAACCCAATTACATCTCTGCTCTGGGCCTTGAGCTCCTTGACCTTTGCATCGATGGCCAGAGTCGAAGAAGCGGGTATCCGGGAAACGAGTCGGGAAATCTTCATGGGTGTCCTCCCTTGGGGGATTATTGGATGCTCATGGAGGGGAACTTTTCTTTGAGTTTTTCCAGAACAGGTTCGGGGACCAGTCCCTTGACAGAGCCACCTGCAGAGGCCGTGGCCTTGATTATGGTGGAACTGACGAAGAGATTGTTGAAGTCGGTCATGAGAAAGAAGGTCTCGATTCGGTCGCACAGGCGCCTGTTCATGAGGGCTAGCTGGAGTTCGAGCTCAAAGTCGGATATGACGCGCAGGCCTCGCAGGATGGCACATGCGCCGATGCGCTCGATATAGTTCACCAGCAGTCCCTCGAAGCTGTCCACGCTGATGTGCGGATGCCCTTCAACGGATTTCCTGATCATCTCGAGTTTTTCTTCCGTGGTGAAGAGATCGGGTTTGAGCGGGTTGTGGCCCACCGCGATGATCACCTTGTCGAACACGCACAGGCCCCGCCTCACAATGTCGAGGTGCCCGTTGGTAATGGGGTCGAATGATCCGGGACAGACCGCGAGCTTAGTCATGGCTCACCCCGGACAAGGAAAGAAACCGCCGTGTCCCCATAGCGTTTGGATTTCCATACCGCACTCTCGATGGGCTCTGTCGGGGCATGTTCCACCACCAGGATACCTCCCGTGTTCAGCAGCCTATATACACGAGGGGTCAGTTCAGAGGCAAGGCCTTTGTTGTACGGAGGGTCCATGAAAATGAGGTCGAATGCCAGAGACGGGGTTCTGATGAAGGATCGTACGTCGGCCCTGGTAACACGCGCCTTTTCGCGTATGCCAACCTTCGTGAGGTTCTTGATGATGACGTCAACACCGTGGCGTGAGTGTTCCACAAAGTGAGCCTGCCGAGCGCCGCGGCTCAGGGCTTCGATACCCAGAGACCCGCACCCGGCAAAGAGATCGAGCACGGTCTTGTCCACCAGTTCCGCTCCCAGCACTGAAAAGATGGCTTCCTTCACCTTCTCGGTCGTAGGTCTCACCCCCCGTGCGGGGCAATCGAGTCGGATCGACCGGTAGAGACCGCCGCAGATTCTGATGGTCATGGACAGCACCATACAAGCGTACAGGCATCCCGGTCAACATGAGAGGCTCACGGGTGTCGAGATGCCCTCCCTGCCGGGAAAGGTGCGTCATCGCAAAGAGAGGTCTCGCTTCACGCTATGCCCCGGGATGGATGAACGTGAAGAGGTCCTCACGCTCTGAGACGACGGGGTCACCATTTTTTCTGGCAGGAGCAAAGCGTGTTTGCCGTACGGCCTCGACCGCGGCCCTGTCGAGACGTGCGTGGCCTGAAGACTTCCTGATGGTGATGTCGAAGGCCAGTCCCTTGGTATCTACCTTGTAGGCAACGACAACCTCACCCTGGTGGCGGTGAAGGTTGCTGTATCGAGGGTAATCGGGGATCTTCCTGTTCAGGGGCATGGCCTGGGAGAAGACGTCTTCCTCAGAGCTGTGCCCGGTCGTGTGTTCAGCCACCACCTGGTATTCTTCCGTTGTGCTCGGGTGTGTTTCCACACGCTCGGGAGGATTCTCGGGCTGGACAGGGAGGTCCGTTGTCTCGGGCAGCGGGGTGGGTTGATCGACGCGGCTGAGCACTTCTTGCGGAAATGCAGCCTCGCGAGGGTTCTCCGGTGCCACAGGGGTCAGGACTTCCTCCAGGGGCAGTGCACCGATGCTTATTGACAGGGTGCTGGGCGGAGGTGACGTATGGTCCTGGATCCAGGGATGGTCAGGCATGCTGGTGAGTATCATCAGGTGGAACCCCAGCGAGAACATGAGCGAACTGACGAATCCGATTCTCATGACACATCACCTTGAGAACATTTTCTCCGGACACTACCCACCGTCATCTGCCGGGACCGGTGTACGCCCACACGTGAGCTGGACATGCGGCCGGCTTTGCACTACTGTCCTGTTTCCATCTCTGCAACGATCCTCTGTACTGCCTCGACAGGATCGGGTGCCTGGCTTATGGGTCTTCCAATGACCAGGAGATCTGCCCCCGCATCGATTGCCATCTTCGGGGTGGCGATCCTCTTCTGATCCCCCTGGAGGGACCACGCGGGACGTATTCCCGGCGTGATGAGGGTAAATCCTTCGGGAACGGTGTTCCTGAGGTCCCTGAGGTCATCGGCAGAGCAGACGAGACCGTCGATACCGAAGGTCGAGGCAAGTTTTGCCAGGTGCATGGTCTGTTCGCCCGGCGGCCTCTCAATGCCGATCTCTCTCAGGTCTCCCCCGTTGAGCGACGTGAGGACACTCACTCCCACCACGTTCGGACGCTGAGTGCCGGTCTTTTTCGCTTCATCGATGGCAGCGTCCATGGCGGCGGTGATCATGTCCCTGCCACCGGAGATGTGGATGGTCACCATGTCTGCACCGATCCTCGTGGCGGATCGGACCGCGCCTGAGACGGTGTTGGGGATATCGTGAAACTTGAGGTCAAGGAAACACTTGAGCCCGCCCTCCTTGACCAGCGAGATGATGTCGGGCCCTGTGGCGGTAAAGAGTTCCATGCCAACCTTGAACCACCCGACGTGGGTACGGAGCTTCTGGACCCATCTTCGTGCAGAGGGCAGATCACCGACATCGAGGGCAAAGATTATGCGATCCCGGAAAGCCATGGCAACCTCCTTATGGTTTCATCCCTCTCGTTTCTGCAGGCATGGATAATGGCGTTGATCGTGTGCGTTGCGTGCGCAACGGTTTCGTTGATGACCAGGTAATCGAACAGCGGCCACTGCAGGAGTTCCTGCTTTGCGTTTTCAAGGCGAAGGGAGAGCGATTCGGGAGCCTCTGTCCCCCGGTTTTCCAGCCTGCGCGAGAGGTCTTCCCACCGGGGAGGCACGATCAGGACGGATCGTCCTGGAGATCCCTTTGCCAGTGCCTGGGAGACACCCTGTACATCGATGTCAAAGAGCACGTTGAGGCCTTCACGTTCCCGGGAATCCACCCATTCGAGGGAGGTTCCGTAGAGATGAGCGTGCACCTCGGCCCACTCGAGGAACGCACCATGTGCGCGCATCTCTTCGAAGGTTTCCCGGGGAACGAAGAAGTAGTCTCTGCCGTCACGCTCACCCGGCCGCGGAAGTCGGGTTGTATACGATATGGAGAGAATGAAATCTGGATTATGCTTGAGAACTTCAGCGATAATGGTGGATTTTCCCACCCCGGATGGCCCGGATATGAAAATTCTCACCCTTGCTCCCTGATCTCCCTTGCAACCTCTTTCAATGCCGCCCCATCGGAAAGACGGTTGGAAATGGTCTCGGCCTGTATGGCACTCAGGATGACGTGCGAGCTGTCGGTAATAATGATGGACCTGGTTTTCCGTCCCTGGGTTGCATCGATGAGCAGGCCTTTCTCCCTGGCTTCTTCCCTCATGCGCTTCATGGGTGACGATGATGGATTGACGATGGCGATGATTCTGGAGGCAACAACTCCATTGTTAAACCCGATGTTCAGCAGCTTTGTATCCTGTTTGCCCATTACCTCACTCCTTTGGGGAACGATATCCCCTGGTTATTCGATATTCTGAACCTGTTCGCGAATTTTTTCAATTTCTGTTTTCGCCTCGATCACGGCGTGGCTCAATACCATCACCTGGCCCTTGGACCCGATGGTGTTGATCTCCCGGTTGATCTCCTGGAGAATGAAATCAAGGCGCCTGCCGATGGAATCCGACGAGTCCAGTGTCGTGCGCAGTGATGTCAGATGGCCCTCGAGCCTGACCAGTTCTTCGGTGATGTCGCTCCTGTCCGCCATGAGGGCGATCTCCTGCTCGAGACGGATATCGTCGAGGATCACCGTGTTCTGACCAAGGAGCTGGTCCAGGCGTTCCTTGAGACGGTCACGGTACAGGGACACCATGGTGTGGGCCTCCCGTTCCATCTCCTCTTTCAGTCTGACCAGGATATCGACCCTGGAAGCAATGTCGGTATACAGGCTCGCTCCCTCTGCTTCTTTCGACCTGCTGAAGGCATCGAGTGCCTGGGACAGGGTCTGTTCCAGAAGCGGCCACTGCTCTTCCACGGTTCTCTGTGATTCTGAAAAGACACCCGGAATGACGGTGAGATCGCGGAAACACACCTCTCCTCCGAAATCCTCTGCAAGGCGTGAGAGATCCTGGAAGTAGCTCCGGGCAAGTTCCCAGTTGATCTCCATTTTTTCCTGGGCCGTCTGGCGTGCGTCGCGGTTTACGCTCACCTCCACTTTTCCCCTGGAGACCGCTTTGCTGATCAGGTCTCTGGCCGGAATCTCGAGGGAGGAGAGGTCCTTCGGGAGTCGCACCCTGATATCGCGGTAGCGGTGATTCACCCCCTTGATCTCCACGTGGTATCCGTGGTCGTTGGCCTGACCGAATCCTGTCATGCTTCGTGGCATTGAAGGGTCCTCTTGTAGTGTTCCCGAATGGTGTTGAACATCTCGATCATCTCCCTGGATGCATAATCCGGGTAGGTCCACTCCAGGGGCGTGTATGATTGGTTCCGGTACATGAGCGTGATCTCCGCCCAGATGCCGTCGGCCAGATAGATCCTGTGGCTGTAGGGTTTCGTGGTTGCCAGGCAGATGTTTTCCATGCTGAGGATCCCCGGGTCGAGATTCATGGTTCTGTTCCCGCGTTCCCGGAACGTGTCCTCGATGGACATGGCGATGTGCTTGATCCTGGGCAGCGCGTCCCTGGGTACGAGCCTCCTGAAGGCGATCATTCTCCTGGAAAGCGGGGCGCCCATCTCGGGTTCATAGTACGTGGTAAAGGGAAAGGGGAGGGGATCACCGGAAAAAATGCTCTGGCCGAAGTGCTGCTCAAGGGATGCGAGGCCGTCTTCCACCGGGGCCCTGGTGTTGTAGAGAACACTGCAGAAGAGCATGACCTCTTTCGGTACAGCAGCCTCAGCCACAGAGTTCCTCCCTGCAGACGTCATAGAGGCGTTCCCGCGAAACACTTGCTGCACCGACCTCGGCTACCACGAGGCCGGCAGCGATGTTCGCGATGCCGGCGGCCTCGATGGGGGTAGCTCCCGAGGCCCATGCCAGCGTGAAGCACGAGATCACGGTGTCTCCCGCGCCGGTGACATCGAAGACCGCCTTTGCCGTGGTGGGGATGTCGGTGCTGCTGCCGTCTTTTTCAAAGAGGCTCATCCCGTGCTCGCCCCGGGTGACGAGCACCATGTCGCACCCCAGCAGTGCCTTTACCTTCAGTGCGGCTTCGCGGAGGTGGTGTTCTTCCTCGATCTTGATACCCGCCCCGAAGCTCAGTTCTCGGACGTTGGGGGTAATCACGCTCACATTCTGGTAGAAGGCGATGTTCCTCTCCTTGGGATCGACGGACAGGGGCAGCTTCCGGGACCGGGCGAGCTTCACCGCATCCCTGATGAGATTCTTGCTCACCACCCCCTTGCCGTAGTCTGAAATGATGACTGCATCGATGTCATGGAGTGAATCCTTCAGGCAGGAGATGATCTGTTCCCCGAGGGCACCGGAGACCAGGGCCCGTTCTTCCCTGTCAATTCGTGCAACCTGCTGGGTCTGGGCAATGATGCGGGTTTTTACCGTGGTCTTCCGTGTCGGGTCGGGCAGCAGGTAGTCTGTCGGGATGCAGAGATCCTTCAGGATGCCCAGCAGGGTTTCAGCGTTCGTATCGCTGCCCGTGACCGCAGCGATACGAACCGCAGCACCCAGACTGAGCAGGTTGTTGGCGACATTGCCCGCTCCGCCCAGCTTGAAGCGTTCTTCCTGAACTTCCACCACAGGCACTGGGGCTTCGGGCGAGATGCGTTCCACCCGCCCCCAGATGTACTGATCGAGCATGAGATCACCGATGACCAAGATGGACCTGGACCTCATGGCCTCGAAGATCCGCTTCAGACGGTTCTTTTCAATTCTGAGCATCGCACCACTATTGAAGAATCACCTTCAGTTGTCAATAAAAAGGGCGTTCACGAACGATTCGGCCTGGAAGGACTGGAGATCGTCCATGTCTTCCCCCACACCGATGAACCTGATGGGGATGGAAAATTCGTTGGCGATCCCCACGATCACGCCACCCTTGGATGACCCGTCGAGTTTCGTGATGGCGATGCCCGTGATACCCAGCGCGTTGTTGAACTGCCGGGTCTGCTCGATGGCGTTCTGGCCGATGGTGGCATCGAGTACGAGCAGGATTTCGTGGGGTGCACCGGGGAGCTTCTTGTCGAGGACGCGCTTGGTCTTTTTCAGCTCTTCCATGAGGTTCTCCTTGGTGTGGAGTCTGCCCGCGGTATCGATGATGAGCACATCGTGATTCCTGGAGATGGCTGCCTGCAGACCGTCAAAGGCCACTGCCGAAGGGTCTGCGCCCTGGTGTGCCTTGATGAAGTCGGCATTAACCCTGGTAGCCCAATGCTCGAGCTGCTCGATGGCTGCCGCCCGAAAGGTGTCCCCCGATGCGATGATCACTGATTTTCCCTCGTTTTTCAGCCGGTAGGCGATTTTTGCAATGGTCGTTGTCTTGCCCGAGCCGTTCACCCCCGTCACCATGATCACGAAGGGTTTCTTTTCATCGGAAATATCCAGGGGCTCCTGGCGTTGTTCCAGGATGGAGAAAATCTGCTGTTTGATCGCTTTGAGCATCGCTTCGGTTCCGGAGAGATCGCCGGCGTGCTTTTTCACATAGTCAAAGAGCGCGTATGCCGTCTTCACCCCGATGTCGGTGCCCACGAGGGTCTCCTCCAGCTCCGGCAGAACTTCGTCCACCCTGCTGGAACGCTTGAACACCGAGGAGAGCCTCTCCACAAAGCCCTTGTGCGTCTTGACGAGTCCCTGCTCGAGTTTTTCCCTGGGGGTTTTTGCGAGGGGTTTCTTTTCGGCCGGCAGTGCTGCTTCACCCTCGGGAAGCTCCTTTGCCGGACCGGGAACCCCGGAAATCTCGGGGGCGGGAGGCCTCCTTGGGTGGATACCCGGGATCGGCAGCACCCACAGGTTGCACAAAACAGCCAGGACGAGGAAGATCCATGCAGGGAGCTCGGCAGGCAGGGTGAACGGAAGGGTGCCGTATGCGTCTGAGACGAACAGGAAGAAGAAGACATAGCTGAAGCCGAAGATGACGTAGTCGTATCCTGAAAATCGATAGTTCAACAGATACCTCCTCGATGCGTAGTGCCTGCACGAAAGCCTAGCACAGGGCTGCTCAAAGGACAAGATGCAGCTGGTCAGGAGACTGTGCCGGGCCTCTGTCTTCTGCGGCGCGCCTCCGGGCTCTCCCTCTCGGTCGTGAAAAGAGATCTGTTCAGAAGGAAAGGCTTGACAGAAAACCGGGAGCAGGGTAGGCAGTTGTAAAGTATTAAGTTCAACTTTAAACTTTACTGAAACGGACAGGGGGAGGAAGACATGATCAAGACAGCCATCACCGAGATGTTTGGTATCGAGTATCCCGTGATCTGCGGCGCCATGATGTGGCTCTGCAAACCGGAGTTGTGTGCCGCGATTTCCAATGCAGGGGCACTGGGGAATCTGACCGCCGGCAACTATGAGACGGAAGACGAGTTCAGGAACGCCATCAGGGAGGTCAGGAAGCTGACGGACAAGCCCTTCATGGTGGGCATTACGATCCTGCCCTCGGTGCGCATCACCAAAGAGCATCATGAAATGTACGTGCGCGTCTGCGCAGAAGAGCGTGTCTCCGGCATCGAGGTTTCGGGCAGCCCCCTGGACAAGGCGCTGGGCATGAAGAACCTGGAAGCGCTGAAGAATGCCGGGGTGAAGCTCTTTCACAAGGTCGGTTCCGTTCGTCATGCCGTGCACGCGGAAAAAGTCGGGTACGACGGCATCTATGCTGCGGGGTTTGAAGAGGGCGGCCACCCCCTCGATGACGATGTCACCACCATGGTGCTCACACCCAGGATCGTGGATTCCGTGAAGATCCCTGTGGTGACCGTGGGAGGGATCGCCGACGGCAGGTCCCTCGCTGCTGCGCTGACCCTCGGGGCCCAGGGCGTCATGATGGCGAGCAGGTTCATTGCCACCAGGGAGTGCGATGTCCACGAGAAGATCAAGCAGGAACTCATCGACAGACACGAAAACGACACGACCATGATCTGCAAGACGCTGGGTCTTCAGGGGAGGGCCCTGAAGAACAGGATCATCTGTGAGGTGCTTGAGGCGGAACAGAAAGGTGAGGGGATCGAGGCCATTATCCCCATGATCGCCGGCCAGCGGATCAAGAATGCCTGGGAGGATGGAAGCGTGGATGATGCACCCCTCATGGTCGGTCAGTCCATCGGCCACATCCATGAAATAGTGGGTGTCAGAGATCTCCTGGAAAAGATGCACGACGACGCGCTCGCTCACCTGAAAAAGGCAAGCAGTCTCATTCACTAGTATGGCCTCGCCGTCACGTGTCGTCAATGCCGGCACACGAACCATCGTGACATGAGATCGGTACACGAACAGCCATGACATGAAAAGAGCGGTTGCACCGCATTCGCGATGCAACCGCTCTTGTTTGTTCTTGATCTGGTGCGTTGTTTTTCAGCTCTTTTCGACTTTCTTCCTGCCTCTCTTCCTTGAAGGTTTTTCTTTCTGTGTCACGTCCTTTTTCTTCGGTGCAGTGGCGGTCTGATCTGCAGGTTTTGCCGTCTTCTTCGGTCTTCCCGCGGCTTTTTTCACTTCTTTCTTCGGGGTCAGCGACTTCCTGCCGTCCACCATTCTGGTAAGGTCTTTCATGATGGTCTCGGCATCCGTGACGGTCCGATCGATGAGTTCTGCCACCGTGGGGATGTCGTGGATGAGACCGGTTGCCTGACCCACCGTGAGGACACCCCTGGAGACGTCACCGTCTTCAGTGGCCGCGCGAATGGATTTGAACGCGTTTGCCATGAAGGCGAGCTGCCTGGCGTTCTTCCACCCGGAGAGGAGCACCCCGATGAAGAGCTTGATGTAGGGGAGGTGGAGCTGTTTGGAAATTTCCATCGAATTCGGCAGGGCCTCCAGCATTTTCCTCAGGTTGAGCCCCTGTCTGATGGCATCCCGGGCCGCAGACGTATTGAGCACTCTGCACCCGAGTCCGTCGAAACGGGTGGAATAGACCGTGTCGTAGATATCTTTTTCCACGGAGAGCTTCTTGAAGTTGTCGTGGAGTGGGCTCTCCTTGGTGGACATGAGCCTGGTTCCCATGGCGGCCGCGTCCGCACCCAGGGCGATTGCTCCGGCGAGACCCCTGCCGTCCGCAACGCCGCCGGCCACGATAATGGGGATGTTCAGTTTGCTCGCCAGGCTCGGGACGAGACAGAACGTGGTCGCGTCTCCGCCATGGGCAGCAGCCTCGTGGCCGGTCACCTGCACGGCATCGCAGCCGTAGTCCTGTGCCCTCTTGGCGTGCCGGTAGTTCACCACGGTGGCCACGACCTTTCCGCCGTATGCATGGGCTGCCTTCACGATCCAGTCACCCTTGCCGAGCGAGAAATTGATCACCGGCACCTTTTCCTCCAGCGCCACCTTGGCATTCTCCGCTGCCCCGGGAAAGAGGAGCGATGCGTTCACGCCAAAGGGCTTGTCGGTGAGCGATCGGATCTCCCTGATGGCAGCCCTGGTCTGCTCGGCATCGAGTGGCCCGGTAGCGAGGATGCCCAGCCCTCCGGCACTGGAGACTGCTGCAACCATCTTCGGTGTGCTGATCCAGCTCATGCCGGGAAGGATTATGGGGTGCTGAATGCCAAAGAGCTCGGTAATGCGTGTCTTCATACATGACTCCTTTTCGGATATGGGAGAGCACTTTCAACGCTGCCGCCCGAACCAAAATTAAAGATTAAAGTTAAACTATAAGGTTTATAAAAAACACTTGTTTTCTTGTCAAGAAATATTAACCCGCTGAAACCCGGTTGTCCCTGCACCACGGGAAACCGCGGTCATGCACGAGTGCCTCCCGGAAGAACGACCCGGGATGCGTACCGCCGTGGCCATGATCACCTCTCTTGGTAGTACTCTGTAGGGAGCTGCCCCGGATGCGTACCGCCGTGGCCATGATCACCTCTCTTGGAAATACTCTGCAAGGAGCGGTCCGGTATGCGTTCCACGGCACTGTCTCAACTCTCCCGCTACTCGGTCACCGTGACCTTGACACGATCCACCCAGTCATCCCCGTTGGTGTCCCTGAGGAAGATACTGATGGTGTATTCTCCCGATGTTGGAAATTCCACGTTTTTCTGGTCCAGGAGATAGGTGAAGTTCCTCTGTCCATCGATCACCCAGTAGTACCTGAAGGGAGGGTTTCCCATGCTGATCTCTGCCTTCAGGTTCAGCCTGTCTCCTGCAGAGATAGTCGTGTTTTTCGGAGGAGAGGTGATGAAGACGATGGCGGTTTCATCCCGTCGATCAGGAAAGGGAACTCCCTGGTCGAGTTCGCGGAAGAGCACCGTCACCTTCCTCACGTCGCTTGCCATTGCCCCTTCTCCATCGAGTGCCAGGAACTCCACGGTGTGCGTCCCCGGGGAAAATTTGAGAAACCCCGGGTCTTTTTCCAGGGACGTTTTCCCGTCACCTAACTTCCACTGGTAGTTATACGGGGGTTCACCTCCGGATACCGAGGCCTGAAAGTTTATGGACTGACCCTCGAACATGACGACGTTACCCAGCGGAGCGAGGATACACCCGGCAAAGGGAACCGGCTCGGGTTCGCGACTTTTCAGTTCCTCGAAGTAGGCCAGCGTCTCTTCAAGGTTTATCTGGGCTTCTTCTGCCGACACGAGGCCCCGTTCTTCCGCGTCGGGAAACAGCCCCAACGAATTCAGCGTGGCGAAGATAAATTTGACGTTCCGGGAATCGGCAAAGTCCGGGTCGCTGAAGTCGACGCTGATGCCTGAGAGGGCTCCCCTGAAGGAATCTTCGATGGTGATGCCATTTGCGGGGTCGCCGTCGTAATCCAGGGACTGCAGGAGCCGCGACATGTTGAGCACCCTCGGGTGCTTCGATGTTGCGGACCCGCCCACGATGTCCACCGTGGTGAGGATGGATCGGGCACGGGTGCGGTCGAAAACGACATCGCCGATGGAAAACGTGATGTTCTCGCCCTCCTGATAGTAAAACCTGCCATGTCTGTCCGTGATCCCGCTCCAGACCACCGTGACATACTCCATCCCCTCAACGCCTGCCAACGCCCCATCGATGAAAAACCCTTCCTTGGCGTTGTGAGGGGGGCCACCGTGGTCCCTGTCGCAGCCGGCTATTCCCAGCGCAGCGACCAGGAAGAGTGCCGTGATCAGGGTAGTGGTGAGCGTCTTGTGCCCAGAAAGCTGTTTCATGTTCACGTCCTCCCCGGGGACCCATGGTCCCTCAAGCACGGAGGTGCCGGCTACGTCCGGCATTCCTGGGGCCCGTGTCGTAACGCATCGAGGGATGCATGAAGAACGAAAAAAAGAAGCGGTGCTCCCGCGTTCTTCCCCCGTCTTTGTAGCATCGCCCCCTCGTCGGATCGCACTCAGTATACACGATCACGATCAGAATTTCATGAACAATCTGTTCATCCACGACGCCCGTAGTTGTCACGCCGGAACAGGACGGAGAAACCCTAGCAAAATCCATGCACGAATCCGCACCGAGAAAATTCAGCACCTTACCGGAAGACCCACGGAACACAACGGATAGTCGGGAAAAGTATTTCCCAGTTCAGGGGAAAGAAACTGCCCTCAGGTGCCCCTCTTCAGGAGGAGCCCTTGAGGCTTTTCTGGATCGTGGTCTGCACCCTGCGCTGGAAAAGCCGCCTCATGATGTAGCTCCTCAGGAAATCCGCCATCTTTGAAATCTCCGTGGTGATGCGGATGTTCTCCTGCTGAGATTTCCCCTTGACCGCCTCCTTCCTGAACCGGACCTCGTGTTCGACAATTTTTCTGCCGAGTTCCACGTAAAAGTCCAGCAGGTTGAGATCATGACCGAATTCTATGAGCCTCTTGAGGACTTCTCGACCGAACCGGATGTCTTCCGGGTTGAAGAGGGTACGCCCCTTTTCCTGGAAATAGGGCATCAGGAGGCCGAGATCCATGGCCCTGGTGTACTCTGTCTTGGTAAGACCGGTGAGCTTGAGGAATTCAGCTTTGTCCACGAGGTTCTCCGCCGGATCGGGTTCCGGGCAGAAAACCGCGTTTTCGATGGCCTCCGCCTCTTCGAGTCCGAGGCCCTGATCCATCCTCCTCAGGATGTTCTTGATCACGGCCAGGGGAAAGTATTTCTTTTCCTGCAGATGCCTGATCGCTCGTACCTTCTCGATGCAGCTCTCATCATAGTATGCCATGCTTTTATTCACCTTGTCAGGCTCGGGAAGCAGGCCTTGCCGGACATAGAAGCGGATGGTGGAGGGGGGAACCCCGCTCTTCTTCGCGATTTCACCGATTTTCAGCCGCATACCGGGGCGCTCCTTTTAAGCATGAAGTGAAACTATAACCTTACCATAGAACATTCACGTTCGCCTGTCAAAGGAGAGATTGCACCGCGGGTGATGCTCGGTCTGGGGGTGTGCCCGGGAGTGATCATCCCTCCGGGAGGGTCATGCCAGGGCAGCGAGACCGGGGCCCCGGTACGGGACCTGTCTGGGGATCGTGTCCGCCGCAGTTCGTCGTGCACCCGCGGGGACAGGCCTGAGCCTATTTCTTGTAGTACTGCAGTGCCTCCGGGATCAGTCCGTAGAGTTCGCGGATGCGTGAAGCATCTGCAGGGTGGGTGGAGAGAAACTCCGGAGGGGATGCCTTGGACGAATCCTTGAGCATCCGCTCGAAAAAGGCTGGAGCTTCATTCGGATCGTAGCCGGCCTTTGCCATGAGGATGAGCCCGATGCGGTCTGCCTCGTACTCATGGGTCCTGCTGAAGGGGAGCATCACGCCGATGGTGGTGGCCAGGCCGTAGCCAAGGCTTATCGCCTGAATGGTCTCCGGGCTCTTGTTTGAAAGGGCGACCCTGAGGCCTTCCTCTCCGAGCTGAACCAGGAGCGCCTGGCTCATCCGTTCGCCCCCGTGGCGGGCGATCACGTGGGCGACCTCGTGACCTATGAGGAAGGCCATGCCTGCTTCGTCCTTGGTGTAGGGCAGGATCCCGGTGTACACCACGATCTTGCCGCCCGGCAGGGCAAAGGCATTGACGGTCTTGTCTTCGTCCACCACCGTGAACGTCCAGTTGTAGGCGGGCTTGTCCGCTGCCCGGGCGATCCTCGTACCTACGCGAGTCACCATGGCCGTGATCTGTGGATCCTGGGAGATCTTGACCTCTGAGAGAAACTGGTTATAGGCCTGCATCCCCAGTGCGATCTCCTGGGCCTCGCTGACGAGCAGCAGCTGCGACCTCCCGGTGATGGGCGCCGTGGCGCATGCCGGGACAAGCATGAGAACAGCAGGGAGCATGACACACAGTCGTATGGGCAGAACACCGAAAAGCGCACGTGACTTCATAATGGTCCTCTCCTTTGGGGAGTCTCTTTTCTGGGTGATGTTCGTGGAGAAGCTCAGTTAATCAGAAGCGTGAAAAAAGATCAACGCAAATGAGCAGTACAGCCGGTGAACAATTGAACACGACAGACAGTTAACACTACGCGTTGAGGATGCAGCCTCCCCGTTCTGAACTGTGAGGAAAAATAGACGCACATGAACTCTCCGGTCTACCGGTTCATCCGCCTGATCCGGAAAGGGGAACGGGCGCGAGACCCTCACGATGCACCCTCGCAGGAAAGGATTGGGAGATGCAGCCAAGCTGCCTCCTGCCCACCTCGTGAGTCATTCTCACAGGAAAGGCCCTGTGGGAAATGAAGTTCCACTTGAGGGAGAAAGTTCTTTCCATTTTTCCCAGGTAGATGACCGTGCCGAAAAAGTAATTGCTTGGATTTTCACATGATATAATATTGTATGAATTTTGCATGGGAAGCCGCCATTGCTATGTAATCCTCTCCTGAAATCATCAGTCAATGAGAGGAGGTCAGAACAGTGAAACGATGTCTGGTTGTTCAAAGTGTATTCGTGTGTCTTGTTTTCCTGGGTTCGCCGGTGACCGCCGCCCCCATCCTGTATGACTGGCTGTTCACGATCAACGGTGAGATCGTCGATGCTTTTTCCGGTGATCCTGTAACGGGCTCGATGGATGCTTCGGGTTTTGACTGGGACCAGGGGC
This sequence comes from Deltaproteobacteria bacterium, assembly GCA_011046135.1. GTDB lineage: Bacteria > Desulfobacterota > Desulfomonilia > UBA1062 > UBA1062 > DSBG01. Next base: position 7,504 of record DSBG01000004.1, on the reverse strand, counting down.
TCGGGACTATCACCCTGTCCTATGAAGCCGCAGAACCCGGAGCGTGTTTCTTCATCTTTTTCTTCGATCATGAGATCGATGAAACGGCTGACCTGTTCTGGAACGAGTATGGTTCTTTTTCAGGGGAACCTCCAGAGGGTCTCATCTGGGAGATCGATGAGCCGGGTTATACCCGGGGAGATATCTACGACCATGTCCTGGGTGGGTGGCTCGAAAACTCCTGTGATCTTGTTCAGGGATCAGAAGACGACGTCTCCATGGCTATCGGCTGGCAGCGGTTCCTTCTCGCCGGAGAATCGGTGTTCATCACCCTTGTCCTGTCCGAAGATACACCCTCTTCGGGGTTCACCCTGGCCCAGATAGATGCCGATTCCTCGAGGGCGATCTACCTTACTTCCACCCTCGAGACCCGTGCCGCTCCTGCACCGGTGGCGGAACCAGCCACGCTGCTGCTCTTCGGAACGGGAGTGATCCTTGCTGAAACCTTCACACGAAAACGCAGGCGCTCGAATGGGTAAAAAAATGTGTGCTCCCCCCTTGAAATCTCCGGAGAACTCGTTACCCATTATGAACAGAACACAGAAACACTGATTGCATTGCTATGGTGTACCCTCGCTGAGCAAAGAAGCGAGAATGAGGAGGATTTTCCAATGAACAACACGTCCAAGGATGTTCCTTGTGCGCCCGGAGTGGGCAGATCGGTGGTAAACGCCTCGGTGGGATTCATCTGGTTTGTCGTGTTCTGTCTTCTGGTCTCCAGCGGTGCCAGTGCTCAGGAGATCGTTTCCACGGCAGATGCAGGTGAAGATGTCGCCGTGGTGAAAAATCTCCCGCTGGGGAGCAGCCTAGTTCTCCATGGATCGGCGACTCCCCCTGGTCCGGGGGAGGTTCTCGAGTATTCATGGTATGGTCCCTTCGGGAACATGCACGGGGCATCTCCCCTGGTAACCATTCCCGAAGGAGACTACACGGTTTCCCTCATCGCAGGGTGCGGGTCAGGCGTTTCCGAACCGGACACAGCCGTTGTTTCGGTAGTGCCCTGCTTCCCCCTCGTTGCCAGGGCAAAGAACGACAAGGTCCAGCTTTCCTGGACACACCTGGAGGGGACCGGGCGCTATGATGTATACCGGGCCCACGAGGCAGATCCCTTCACCTTCGAGAAAATCGGGGAGACAACGTCGAGCTATGCCTCGTACCTCGACTATCCCCCGGAAAACGAGTGCACGTACCTCTACCTCGTGGGTGCCCTCGGCCAGGGAGGGTGGTGCTACTCGCAGGTGTCAAGCGCACACCCCACGGCTGTCCGCACGCGCTCACTGGTGAACTACGACCCGAGGATCTACTCCCCGCCGATCACCCGGGCATTTGCCGGCATTGTGTACACCTATGATGTCAATGCCACCGACCCGAATACCGATTCGATAACCTACCTCCTCGTCGATGCCCCTGGTGGCATGGACATCGATCCGGAAGACGGTCGCATCTCCTGGGTGCCCGAAACATCCGGGGACGTTTATTGTGTTGTCGGAATCTCCGATGGCAGAGGAGGCGCCGACACGCAGATCTTCACCATCACGGTTGAGGCGCTCAGCCAGTCTCCCCCGGTCTTGCCCGGACCAACCGCAGAAATTGCCGTACACCCGGTAACCATCACCCGGGGGAGCAGTGCCACGCTCGTGTGGAACTCGTCCAACGCTGATACCGTGATCATTGAACCGGGGGTGGGCAACGTGGATGCGAACGGCGAGGGATCAACCGTGATCTGTCCCGACGCAACCACCACCTATTCCCTGCTGGCAACAGGGCCTGGAGGATCCGCTTCGGATGAAGCGACGCTCATCGTGTGCCCTGTACCGATTGTGAGCATCACGGCGGAACCTCCTGTCATCATCGCAGGCGAATCATCCCTGTTGACCTGGGAATCCCATGATGCCGACCCCGTTGCCATCGACCAGGACATCGGAGTGGTCGCACCTCAGGGAAGCATGGTGGTGTCGCCGCAGCAGAGCACCACGTACACGATTACCGGGGCAGGCCCGGATTGCATTGTGGCTGATCAGGCAACCCTTACCGTGCTCCACCCTCCGTCAGTACAGATGATCGCCGAGCCGGGCAGCATCGTTTCAGGGCAGCAGGCACGTCTGAGCTGGGAGTCGTACCATGCCGATTCCCTGGTGATCGACCAGGGAATCGGAACGGTGGATCCTTCAGGCCACACCCTGGTGTCGCCGGAGATCACCACGACCTATACCATAACCGCTCAGGGGCCGGGTGGGAGTGCGTCAGGCAGTGCAACCGTGGCGGTGTGCCAGGTTCCCTCCGTCACCCTTGATGCTCTGCCGGAACAGATCATCGCCGGCCAAGGCGCTGTCCTGCGCTGGAGTTCCATCAACGCAATAACGGGCATCATCGACCACGGCATCGGCGAGGTTCTTCCCAACGGGTCCGTGCAGGTGTGGCCACCGGAAACAACGCGCTACACCATATCGGTCAGCGGAGAGGGGGGTGTGGCTGAAGACAGCGCCGAGATCGTTGTGATTCAGGTGCCTGCCGTCACACTTTCAGCACACCCCAATCCCATCATTGCCGGAGAAACATCCACCCTGAGCTGGGAATCTGAACACGCCGATGCGGCAACCCTCGACCAGGGTATAGGCGAGGTTGCCTGTACAGGATCTCTCGAGGTGGCTCCCGGGTCGTCCACGACGTACTCCATCTCTGTGCAGGGCCCTGGTGGCTCTGCCGCGGACAGCGTGTGCATCGATGTGCTCGTTCCTCCCCGGGTCGGCATTTCTGCCCAGCCAAACCCCATTGTTTCAGGAGAAGCCACCTTCCTGAGCTGGACTTCTGAGCATGCGGACACGGTCGTCCTCGATCAGGCTCTTGGCGAGGTAGCCCTGGAGGGTTCACTCCTCGTGAGCCCGACGGAAACGACCACCTATACGGCCACGGCAACAGGCCCCGGGGGAGCGGCGAGTGACAGCGTCATCGTGGTGGTCGATGAGCCGCTCCAGCAGGGCAGTGCGCACGCCTACATCACGAACAATGCCTCGAACGATGTCTCGGTCATCGATCTGTCCACCAGGACCGTGGTGGACCGGATCACCGTGGGGTTCGAACCCTATGGCGTGGCAGTGAGCCCCGACGGGAGGCGGGTCTATGTTTCTTCCTGGGATCACACGGTATCCGTGATCGACACGGCCACCCGCAGCGTGATCGCATCCCTCGATGTGGATGCTCTCTGCCTTGCCGTGAGCCGGGACGGCTCGGTGCTCTATGTCGTGTCCCTCCAGGAAAGCGTTGTCACAAAGTTCAGCACCTCGGATTTCGCCCCCATGGGGTCTGTGTCCGTGGGGAGAGGGGCTCACGGGCTCGCGATCAGCCCGGATGATTCCAAGGTGTATGTTGCGTGCTTCGACGATGCGTCCGTAGATGTCATCGACAGTGCGTCCATGACGGTTGTTGATTCCATTGAGCTGGTGTTCTGGGCAACACCGCTGGACATCGAGATCACGCCTGATGGGACAAAGGCCTATGTGACCTCCGGCAATGACGGCACCGTGAAGGTGATCGATGCACAGAACCACACACTCATGCACGATATCGAGATCTTTCGAATCCCTGAAATCAGCCCGTTTCCCATGTATCTTGTCATAAGCCACGACGGCAGCCGAGCCTATGTGACCTGTCAGGATGGCGACATCGTGGTGATCGATACAGCCACCGATACCGTGGAACGTCTGATTCCCATGGGATACGGCATGTCAGACCTCTGCCTTGATCCCGGCGGGGAAACGCTCTATGTGCCCGAGCTGTTTGAAGATGCCGTGTATCTCATCGATGCGGCGACCGGCGACACGGATCATGTCGTGGGCGGCGACTTCGACATGCCCTTTACCTGTGGATCGTTCATCGCGGTGAGCAGTTCCAGGATCTCGGGCCGCGTGCTTTCCGGGGGAGAACCCTGTGCTGGAGTGCGCGTCTTTCTCTCCGACGGCTCGATGCAGCGGATCACCCTGACCGATGCTCAGGGCATCTACCTGTTTCATGTTCCTGCCGGGGAGTATGTCATCACCGCAGAAAAGCAGGGGTATGCGTTTACTCCACAGGAAGTGGCTGTGAGCGCTTCAGGTGGTGATGTTCACGCCCCTGACATGGAGGTTCTCGTCTCGGTAACCATCTCGGCTGAGCCTTCAGCCATCGATCTTGGTACGTCAACGCTCCTTTCCTGGACAACATACAATGCCTCCCAGGCAATCATCGACAGCGGGATCGGAGATGTCGGACCCGCCGGCGATCTCGAGATCTGGCCGACAGAGACATCACACTATACGATTGTAGCAACGCACCCGACCGGGGTGAGCGTGAGCTCGAGCACTGCCGTTGTCGTGATTCAGCCCCCTGACGTTGTGTTCACCATTGTTCCGGAAACCATTGTCCGCGGGGACTCGGCACTGCTCGAGTGGACCTCTGCCCATGCCCAGAGCCTCTCCATCGATCAGGGGATCGGATCGGTTCCCCTCAACGGTTCCCTGGTGGTCTATCCTGAAGCAAGCCTCACCTACTGCATTACGGCCACGGGTCCCGGAGGCACAGCCACCAGAGCCGCTGCCGTGACCGTCATTGAAAAGCCTGCTGTCACCATCTCTGCAGACCCGCCGGAACTACCGCTCGGTGGCGGCGCCGTGCTCTCCTGGTCATCCTCCGCTGCCGATTCCGTGGTCATCGACCATGATCTCGGCCAGGTGGAGCCCAGTGGATCACTGTGGGTGTATCCGGATACCACAACCACCTACACCGTCACTGCGGCAGGTCCTGGCGGCACGATCAGCTGCAGTGCCGTGGTCACGGTCTTTGAGCCTCCGGTGGTGGAGTTCTCGGCGCAGCCTTCCACCATCGATGCCGGGGAGGCAAGTCTTCTTTCCTGGGCCTGTACGGATGCGCGCCTTGCCCGCATCGACCCCTCAGTGGGCTCTGTGCCGACCTGTGGAAACACGGAGGTTTCTCCCGGAACCAGCACCATCTATACCCTGACCGCCCAGGGGCCGGGTGGAACGACGCAGGCATCCGTGACCCTGGAAGTCGTCGAGCCGCTGATCACTATTACTTCTCCTGTTGAGGGCAGCGCGATCTGGAGGCCGGACACCATGGTCACAGGCAGGGTTCGCCACTTATTGTGTGGAGAATTCGGTGTCACGGTCAATGGAATACCCGCCCTTGTCTTTGGGAACAGCTTCGTGGTGAACCATGTACCCCTCACAACGGGTCAGAACACCATCTCGGCGCTCCTGTCGAGTTCAGGAGGCGAAGCAGGTGAGGCCTCCGTCACCATCCAGGCCGGCGTCAACCGGCCGTACATAACCCTCGATACCCTTGAATCATCGGGCACCCCCGTGTTCCAGACACGGCTCAAGGTCGAATCGCTCTTTCCTGAAGGAAGTCTGACGATCACGGATTCCGGTCCGGGTCCGGTAGTCTACGCGCAGGAAGATGGTGACACGTGTGATGTTACCATGGAGCAGGAGGGTATCTACTTCATCACCGCACACGTGATAGATGGCGAGGTGTACACCGACACCATCGGTGTGGTCGTTCTGAACGCATTCGATATCGATGAACTCATCCAGGCAAAGTGGCGTGCCATGAAAGAACACCTTGATCGTGCCGAGATTGCCGGGGCCATGGAGTGTTTCTCGCCCCGATCCAGGCAGATGTTTGAGCAGAACTTCACGCTCATGCAGGAGCACCTGCCCGATATCGTTGCCTCGATGGGCGATATCCGGATGGTCGGGGTCTCGGACGGGGTCGCCGAATATGAAATGTGGGCTGAACAGGGTGGAGAGAGTTCTTCTTTCCTCGTGAGGTTCATCATGGATTCAGACGGGTTGTGGAAGATCGATTTTTTCTGAGGGGGAACGACACATGGGAACACATTTCCGGAGGGTGTGCATACTCGCTGCTGCAGTCGTGCTCGTCTCGAGCGTGACACAGGCAGGCTGGATCTTCTACAGCAAGCCAGCCTACAGGGGCTGCGTGATCGATATGGACACGAAAGAACCCATTGTTGGCGCCGTAGTGAGCGTCGTCTACGAAAAGTATCCCATCATCACAGGGCCTGCAGGCGGGAATGCTACGGTGGTCGGCGTTCGGGAAACCATCACCGATGAGCGCGGCGAATTCAGGATAGCTCCTTTTTTCTCGATCATGGGGCCGAATGCATCGGAAATGCCGGTGAAACTGTACATCTACAGGCCAGGCTACAAGAGGTTCATCGACAGTGTCGGTGTGGGAGGAAAACTTCTGTTTTATGACACGGAAAGCTTCTTCAGGGAAGATCAGTTCGGCAACCCGACGAGTATCAGGTTTGGTTTTCTCGGGGAAGGAGAGAGGATTCCCGCGCAGTGTGGAATTGTTGAGCTGCCGAAACTCAACACCGTTGATGAACTGAAAAAAGAGACACGCGGGATACTTCTGAAGGATGGGATGAAGATGTTGAAAGAGGTGCTGAAGGAAAACAGGAATGAACAATGGGAGCCATACCAGGGCAGGACTGCCCTTATCTCAGCTGCCAGGGAGGGGAACGAGGCTATGGTTGAACAATTGATCAAGGCCGGGGCGGAACTTGACTATGCCCGGTTCAATGGAGTGAACGCTCTGATTTCGGCATCTCAATACGATCACCAGTATGTGGTGAAGGTTCTCCTGAAACACGGCGCAGAGGTGAACTATGCAACGCTGTGGGGAGAGACGGCCCTCATGGCTGCGGCTGCTCGGGGGCATGCAGAAACAGTGGGCGTTCTGCTCGAGGCTGGCGCAGATCCGAATGCAATGGATGAAAGGGGAATGTCGGCCATGCTGAAGGCCCTGGAAAACCCGCAGAACAAAGACCAGGACAAGATCCTCGAGATTGTGAAAGCCCTGGTTGCTCACGGAGCGGATGTGAACTACGGGGCACAGGGGAGAGCGCCCTTGGATATGTCGGTATACAACCCTGCTCTGGTAAAATTTCTTATCGAATCCGGCGTCGATGCCACATCAAGTAGGGGGGCAGAGGCATTAACCGCTGCTGCCTTAGGGGGATATAGAGAAACAATCGAACTGCTGTTTGAGTATGGCGTGGATATCAATGAAACGACACTCCATGGAAACACTGCGCTCATAAAGGCAGCAATGAGCAGAAACGAAGAAATCGTACGGTATCTCCTCGAACATGGGGCGGAGGTGAATGGTTCAAATTCAATGGGAGAAACCGCCCTTATCGCTGCTTGTTATCAAGGAAATCTAACTATGGTCCGGTTGTTTCTCGATGCGGGCGCTGATGTGCAGGCACGCAATTCCCGGGGAGAGACGGCCGAAATGATTGCACTTCGCCACAGGCATTTTGAAATCGTGAATCTTTTACAGGAAGCAGGAGGTTCGGCGCAATGAAGAGAATGATATGCGTGATCATGATGAGTCTTGCCGTTGTCGTGTGCACTGATCCGGAAGGATATGCCCTCCACAC
>DSBG01000125.1 GCA_011046135.1 Deltaproteobacteria bacterium | reverse complement strand
GGTATCCACATCGATAAGCCGTACAATCTCGCCGACTAGTCCTGCCTCTTCCCGCAATTCACGCAGCGCCGCCTGGGCAACATCCTCACCAGATTCTGCAAACCCGATGGGCAGGCACCACATCCCCCGGTGGGGATCGTTCTTTCGTTTTACGAGCAGAATCTCCTTGTTCTCATTGACAACGATACTGCTTGCAACCGGAAGGGGATTCTCATAAAACACGGTTTCACAGGAACAGCAGAAGTCCCTCGGCTTGTCGTCAATCTGCATGCGGCTTAAGCGATGAGCACAGTAGGGACAGAACCGCCGGTTTTTTTTCATGGCTGCATCACTCCCTGTCCCGAATGGGAACAGCGGAACACAGCATCGTCTTTCGTGATCGTCACCTTGCCGTTGATCTGTGACTGTTCGCTGATTGCGCGGTTGAAGCGAGAAAGAACCTCTTCCACCTTGTAGGGGTAGGCCTCCATCACCTCTTTGAAAATCAGGTGCCTCTTCTTGTCGAAATACTTAATACAGTCACGGATCTGATCATGCGGGAATGTCAGGGTGTTCTCGTACACGATCCGCTCGATCCTGGCGAAATGTCCGCGCAACTGCTCATAACCTCCCTCGAGAGAAAATGCTTCAAAGAGTCTGTTTATCCTGAGTTCTCCCGGGGGATCAAGACCCGAAATCTTCATGCAGCCCGGCACCAAAGAAATGGCTTCTTTCAGCGAGTGCCTGCTGTGGGTGAGCGCGATGAATATACCACCGGGGCGCAAGATACGGGATATCTGTGGAATCAGGTGGGGAAAGAAGTACAGGGAATAACTCGCCACAACGAGGTCCCAGCAGGCATCATCCATCTCCGTGATGAGATCTGCGCTGCCATGAATGTACTCGACACCGTAGCCGAGGGCTGAGACGGTCTCCTCGAAGGACTGCCTGTTTGCGGCATTGACCACATCGACACCGACAATGGTCGCTGATGGAGCGAGCCTGTCCCTGAGCTTTTCGGTGAAGAATCCATACCCGCAGCCAAGATCGATGACCCTGGTGTAGCCCGTGAGACGGAGCCCTTCGAGAGCCACCTCCCTGATGTCGCGTGCATTGGCCGCATACCGCTGGATGAGCTGACTGGTTTGACGGTGGTCATCGATAGGTTCATACGTACTCCTGATATCTTCATGGGAATAGAGATGAGTCATAGCCATTCCCCCTCCAGTCAGTGTTCCTGCTCCCGGTTACGTATGCCCGATGAATGGAGTTGCCTTTCACCATACTGAAAAGCTACTATACCCCTACTAATAAGGAGGTGAGCATGACCCAGCAAGATGTGTACAGAGAATTATCGAAAAAGCTCATGATGGAGCACTCATCGATCCTTCCGGAGATCTGGAATTCCATCTGCTCTCTCGAGGAAGCGGAAATCATCAACGCGCTGCCTGCAACCGCAGAGGATCTTGCTTCGAGATTCGCGAAACCCCAGGAGGAGATGCAGTCCCTCCTGGAAAATCTCTATCACCGTGGCGTGGTGTTTGACTATGTGCGAGATGGTGCCACCCATTACCGCATGCCCCGCCATGTGGTCCAGTTCCATGACGCGACAATCCTGTGGGATGAGGCTCCGCAGGAGATGATGGACCTCTGGATAGAGTTCGGCGAGACGGATTATCCCCGGCTCCTGGAGCTCGTCACCCAGATCAGGATGCCTGCCTTCATGCGGGTCATCCCCATAAACGAAACCTTAGCGACAAAAAATCAGGTTCTCGCCTATGAAGACGCTCTCCAGCTCCTGGAAAACGCTTCCACTATAGCGGTGACCACCTGCGTGTGCAGGAAGCTTTTAAAAAAATGCGAGAATGCCATTGAAAACTGCATCCAGATCAACAAGGGAGCAGAGTACAACCTCAAGAGGGGGACCGGCAGAGCGATCGGTATCGAGGAGGCGAAACAGATCCTGAAGGACGCTCAAGCCTCTGGCCTCGTTCACCTTACCGAAAACATCGGGGGAAAATCCAATGTCATCTGCAACTGCTGTACCTGCTGCTGCGAGATGCTGCGTTTTGCAACGGATTCCAGGACAAAGGGAGTGCTTGCGCCCAGCCGTTACCGGGCCACAGTGAACGAAGAAGACTGTACTGCGTGCGAGGTGTGTGTTGACATCTGCCCGGTGGGCTCAATCAGTATGAGTCGAGGCGAGGTGGCCCTGGTCGAAGCTGAAACCTGCATCGGATGCGGTCTGTGTGCAACCCTCTGCCCCGTGGCGGCCATCTCCCTGATTGAGGTGAGATCAGAGGAGTTCATTCCCATGAAGTGATAGCTCGATCCTTCGAGTTGCCTTGTTCAGCATGAGAAAGACGAATCTTCCAGGAAGGATACGACCCCCCCCTTGTGAACGGTTTCGTGGGAGATCACCTGCTCCCAGGTGATCTCCCACGATGGCATCGAGTGCTGTACGGCCATCATCGAGACTCCCGGTGTTCATGATATACGTATCTGCGCGCGCAATGGGTATGGCGGTTCCATAGGCGATCTCCCGCATGTCACGCTCGTCAAAGGCATCAGCCGAATCGTCTGCACGAGCCCTGTGGAGCACCCTCTCTCGTCTCGTTTCCCGGGGAGCCAGGAATGCAACGACAACAGTCGGAGCATGCTGTCTTATGAGTTCAACCTCCTGCCAGGATCGCATCTCCTCGAGAAACACCCCAGTCTCGTGATGTTCGAGGGCCCGAGACAGTGCCCTGCGGGTAACCCCCATGCCGTCAGGGTTCCTGAGTTCATCAGATACCCGTGCAGTAGTCACTGCATCTTCCTCGAGTCCCCTGTTCCTGATCTCTTCTCGAACGATATCTCCCGTGGAGTAGTAGGGCATGCCCTTCGATTGAGCGTACATCCTGGCAATATTCTTCCCTGAGGCAGGCATGCCGACGATGATGAAGATCTTCACGTCAGTGCTCCACTGCTCTCAGTGGTTCCCCTGCACAGGGCACGAAACCCTGGAGAAACGTGTACATCTCCCCATCGCTTCATGGCAGCTTGTCGATGCCGGCTCACTGATTCAACCATGCACTGATCTCTCTGTGCGTGTCCTGCCACCCGCCCTGCAGCCGCTGGGACAAGAATGCAGCGTAGACGCTTTCGAAAAGCTGAAGCCCCGTCTCGATGAGGTTCATGCGCTCGAAGAATACCGCCTCCCGTTCCTGGATTGGGTCCGTGATCTCATCGCGCTCGATGGTTACCGGAGGGCAGGTAAAGGATCCAAAGGCGAACAGATCTGCCTTCAGAGATATCTTCCACTTCATGGAATCTTTTTCAAAGTAAAGGAGTGCTTCGGTAATGTTCTTTCCGTCCTGAATGGCCCTTCTCGCCTCGGCAAAATCTCTCTGTGGACCGATGATGGAACTCTTGCGGATACCGTCCTCTCCCTCGGAGCACAGGACAAACCGATCGTGGAGGTAGCTGAGAAATCGCTCATCTCTCTCGGCTGGGCCATCCTGGGTCACCTCGTACGTCGACACTCCCGCGCTCGTCCGGTACATGAGCCACAGGAGAAACTCCCATCCAAGCCATCGATTCTTCTTGATCTGGAGAAGCACATCTTTTGATGGGGCCTGGTTGGCCCTTTCCAGAGCCCCGTGAAGGCTCTTGACCAGAACGGCCTCTGCCCGACTGATGGGATGAATGGGCTCCAGCAGAAAACCCTCGAAGGTTCGGCTGACTTCATCCTCGATGAGATCAAGGGCCCTGGCACTGATACTGGTGATGCTCACCACATCGGATCTCGTGTCCCAGACCACATCCCAGGAGGAAGGCACCGGAAGACTGCGGGCAATGAGCGATGCGTGGATGTTCTCTTTCATCTCGAGCCTTCTTCTGGACGGAACCCGGGATATAGCGGGTCTCTCAGAAAGCCACTTGTCGCATTCGGCCAAGAGCAGATTTTTCACCAGCGTGGAAGGGACCTTTCTCTGGTCTCTTCGCAGGCTGAACACAAGGTAGTGATCGCGCACAAAGGTGGTGGGATCCGTGAAATCCGAACTCTGGTGATTGTCGAACACAACCCAGCCCGTGGAGGATTCCTCTGCTGTTTTATCGATTCCCATAAACTGGTTCTTCATCAGCTGCCGACCGATCCATGCCTCAAAGTCTCCCTCCGGGCGCACCCCGTGTAATCGGTACTGGAACAGGCTCACGGTATTGGAAAGAATCCCCATGGTGTCCTCCTCATCAAGCATGACCAAAGGAAATCAGGACATACACTACATGCAGACCACGATCAACCTTCACTGATACCCCACAGAGGTTTTGAGAACCGATGGTGATGAAGCCCGTCACTTCCCCTTCAGCCCGGAATGTGTCGATCCCTCCAGCCATTCCGGTCCTCGCTGCGTTCAAGTCCGGATTGACATGGCTCTTTGACTCTCGTATTTTCTCGTGATACCATCGACTAACCGCCTTGAAGAGTCTATGCGGTCAAGGACAGAGCAATGAGAATAGAGACCCCCGGACAAGTTACAGACAGAATAACCCTCTTGGGACGCAGAGATTCATGCGTCTATCTGGTCGACGGCAACGGCGAGTATGCCCTCCTGGGCGGAGGCATGGCATCCATCATCCCGGACATCAGGGACCAGGTGAACCGCCTTGGCATCGATGTGGAAAAGATCAGGCGTATCATCATCCTCCACTCGCACATCGATCACGTGGGTGCAGTGCCCTATCTGAAACAACAGTGGCCCTGGGTTGTCGTGAGCGCCTCGAAGAGAGCCCAGCACCAGCTTGCACAACCCCAGGTGATCAGTACCATCGTAGAATTCAGTAGGCTCCTGCTCCAGGCAACAGAACCGGCTGCATCGCTTTCAGCGTATGGTCTCGACATAACCTCCATCGAAGTGGAAGAGGCCCTGGGAGATACCGAGAAGATCCCCTGCGGAGACCTCACTTTGGAAGTGCTCGAGGTGCCCGGCCATTCCTCCTGCTCGATCGCCATCTACATACCGCAGGAAAAGGCTCTCTTCGGCTCGGATGCTGGGGGCATTCTCTACGGAGATACCATTTTCACCTCCGCCAACTCCAACTTTGATCAGTATCAGGCAAGTCTCGAGAAAATGTCTTCCTGTGAGGTGAACGTCTACCTTGCAGAGCATTACGGGGCCCTCACGGGTGAAGATGCATCAACCTATCTCGAGAAGGCCAGAGATTCCGCTGCCCAGACCAGAAAACTCATCGCGGAAACCCTGCGAAAAACCGGAGAGGTCAGGAGCGCCGCTGAAGAGATCACAGAGCTTTTCATGGCAGAGGGTTCGGGGTACTTCCTGCCCCGGGAGATCATGCAGATGGTCATCGCTCAGATGACCGGTTTCGTGGCGAAAAACCTCTCTCCTCCCCTGAAACCGAGCTCCAACACATAGGACTCACGGAAACAGCGTCTCTCAGAAAAACCACTTCACGAGCTGCAGCTTGAAGCGATATGGAACGTAACGAAGGGGTATGTCGAAGGCCAGGGTGTTCTTCACGACACTCTTTGTATGACTGAAGGCGTCGAAGCTCGCCCTTCCATGGTAGGACCCCATACCGCTCTCCCCCACACCGCCGAAGGGGAGAAAGTGAGAAGCGACGTGCACCATTGCATCGTTGAAGCAGATTCCCCCGGAGGAGGTCTCTCTGATGACCTGCTGCTGGCGCTCAAGGTCTCTGCTGAACAGGTAGAGGGACAGGGGCTTGGGCCGGGAGTTGACGAAGCGGATCGCCTCTGAAAAACCGGAATAGCTCAGTACCGGAAGAATCGGCCCGAAGATCTCTTCATGCATGACGGGAGCATCCTGAGGAGCATTGCGCATGATGGTGGGTGCAATGTAGCGCTGGGCACGGTCTGTCTGTCCACCGACGACAAGATCCCCCTGATCGAGATATGCGCTCAAGCGTGAAAAATGCCCCTCGCTGATGATCCGTGCGTAGTCAGGACTCTTGGTCGGGTCAGTTCCGAAAAACTTCAGCACCTGGCGTTTCAATATATCGAGAAACTCCTCCATGATCTTCTCATCCACGAGGAGGTAGTCAGGGGCCACACAGGTCTGACCGGCATTGAAGAATTTTGCCCATGCAATCCTGCGTGCCGCGTAAACCATATTCACATCGCTGTCCACGATGCACGGACTCTTCCCTCCGAGTTCGAGCGTTACCGGGGTCAGATGACGGGATGCCGCCTCCATGACAACCCTTCCAATGCGCGTGCTGCCAGTGAAAAAAATCGTGTCGAACTGTTCCTCCAGCAGGGCCTGGGCAACCTCAGGCCCACCTGTGATCACCGAGATATACCTGGGATCGAAGTTCTCCTCGAAGATCTCCGCCATGACACTGCTCGTTGCGGGAGAGATCTCGGAGGGTTTTATGATGGCACAGTTGCCTGCAGCCATGGCCCCGATCAGGGGGGCGATGGCAAGCTGGAAGGGGTAGTTCCACGGGGACAGGATGAGTGCCACGCCAAAGGGTTCGTACGTGATGAAACTCCGTGATGGCAAGAGCGGCAACGCGGTGAGCGTCATCCTCGGGCGTGCCCAGGAACGAAGTTTCTTTACGCAGTACGTAATCTCGCTGAAGACAAGGGATATCTCGCTCGCATAGGCCTCGAGGGTGGGTTTTCTCAAGTCAGTGTGCAGGGCATCGAGGATACGCCTTTCATTGTCACTGATGACCTGGTGCAGTTTCCTGAGCTGCTGCAGGCGGAAATCCAGATCCTTCGTCACTCCTGAAGCAAAGAAAACCTTCTGCCTGGCCACAACATCGCTAATGGTTGCCTTCTCCATGTGATCCCCCTATTGTTGATGTAATACTGATAAAGGTAATACCTCGAGACAATGAAGGGAAGTACCCGTGATGCGTTTTTTCAGAATTCACCATCAGGCCCTCCTGGACACCGGCCTCTTCACGCGTGGCGGAAACACAGATCTGTCCGAGAACCCGGAGAGGATACGGGCTGGATTCTTCATGAAGATATTCGTACGCTTCTCCCTCCGGGATCTTGCTGAGACAACGTCATGCACGTGATCTCAATCGGGACGTCGGGGTGGACCTATGATCACTGGAGGGGGGTTTTCTACCCGGAGGATATCCCGAAGACACGCTGGCTCGAGTTCTATTGCCGAGCATTCTCCACCGTGGAGGTCAATGCCACCTTCTATCGACACATGAAGCCATCCACTGTCGAGAAGTGGGAGCAGAATACCCCCGAGGACTTCTGCTGGTCCATTAAGGCGAACCGTCTCATCACCCATATCAAGCGCCTCCGTGGTGTCCATGAACCCCTCGAACGATTTCTCTCGTCTGTTGCACCCCTGGGGGAAAAACTCGGACCCATCCTCTTTCAGCTACCCCCATCCCTTGCCTTTGACGAGGGGCTTCTCATGACGTTTCTTTCCCTCATCCCGAAACATTTTCACTGCGCCCTCGAGGCACGCAACAGGAGCTGGGTGAACGAGAGGGCCTTCTCCTGTCTGCATCAGCACAAAGTAGCATGGTGCATCTCCGATACCGCAGGCCGCTACCCCTGCTACGAGGAGCTTACGGCAGACTTCGTTTATCTCAGGCTCCATGGTTCGAAGAAGCTCTACGCTTCGAGTTACACGGAAGATGAACTCGCGGCATGGGCTGCCAGGATAAAGGGATGGGAGCGGGACACCTACGCCTACTTCGACAACGACTTCATGGGGTATGCACCGAACAATGCACTGAAGCTCAAGGCGCTCCTCGGCGCAGATATTTCAGGGATTTCACCGGGATAAACCCGGTGAACCAGGGTTGCCATTGAGTTGTACCTCATTATTTGTATGAATAGAATGGCTTTGATAAGGAGGTTTGGATGAGCAAGAAAGGTACCGATGAAGTGCGTCACGGGTTGAAACTGGTCAGCCCGGCCTTTGACCAAGGAGAGATGATTCCCTCCGAGTACACCTGTGATGGGAGCAACATGTCTCCACCCCTTGAAATCTCGGGGGTACCTGCCGGCACGAAGAGCCTCGTGCTCATCTGCGATGACCCGGATGCACCGATGCCGGCGCTCGCGCTTCTGACCTTTGTCCACTGGGTTTACTACAACATCCCCCCGGAGGTGAGCTCCCTCGACAAGAACATCGGTCACGACGAGCACCCGGCAGCAGGAGGTATCCAGGGAAAGAACGGATACCGGAAGGTCGGCTACGGCGGACCTTGCCCTCCTTTTGGCACGCACCGGTACTTCTTCAGACTCTATGCGCTGGACACGCTCCTCGATCTCCCCCCCGGGGCAAAGAAGAAGCAGGTCCTCAAGGCCATGAAAGGGCACATCATCACTCAGACGGAACTCATGGGCACGTACAAGAAAAGATGAACCCTGCTCAAGATCTCTGCCCCCGGGCGAAGCGGGAAGGTATCTTCTCCATGGAGCACAGGGGTGAGAATCATCATGCCTGAGCCATCCTACCTTGCCCGGCATGAAACCGGGGTTCTGCAGGAGAGGATCTCTCAAGCCCTTGACCTGTTATCAGAGTGCCGGCTCTGCCCGCGGAGGTGTGGCGTGGATCGCACCAGGGGAGAAACAGGGTTCTGTGCAACGGGACGATATGCAAAGATGGCAAGCTTCGGCCAGCACTTTGGAGAAGAGGCTCCCCTCGTAGGCTGGAATGGGTCGGGAACGATATTTTTCAGCTCGTGTAATCTCTTGTGCACCTTCTGCCAGAACTACGACATCAGCCACCTTGGCTCGGGAAAAGAGGTGTTTCCATCCGATCTGGCCTCGGCCATGGTTTCCCTTTCAAGGAGCGGCGTGCACAACATCAACTTCGTGACTCCGTCTCATGTGGTTCCCCAGATACTCGAGGCACTTCCCGGGGCGATCGAACAGGGTCTTCGCATCCCCCTGGTGTTCAATACCGGAGCCTATGATCTCGTCCCCACACTTCACCTTCTGGAGGGCATCTTTGATCTGTACATGCCTGATTGCAAGTTTTGGGATGAGTCCTATGCAGAGAAATTCTGCTCAGCGCCGGATTATTGTGATGTCGCCAGAGAAGCACTGAAGGAGATGCACCGCCAGGTGGGAGACCTCACCATCGGAGACGACGGTATCGCGATACGGGGGCTGCTAGTCAGGCATCTCGTGATGCCGGGAGGTATTGCCGGTACTGAACAGGTCATGGAGTTCCTCGCCCGGGAACTCTCTAAAGGCACCTATGTGAATGTGATGGACCAGTATCGACCCTGTTACCGGGCTCATGACGATCCCCTGCTCGATCGTCGGATCACCCGGGAAGAATACCTGGAAGCCGTTGAATCTGCACGAGAGGCAGGGCTCTCGAGGTTTGACGGGCACACGAGCGTTCGAATCCGCATGTTCTAGAGATGCTTCGAGGCTTCAATGCCCTTGACTCATGACGGAAACTCTTTAGAATGAGAAGGAAAACTAGGGGGATGGTATGAGTTCTTTTACCGAACGGGTCATCAGGGCAATCAAGCTCGATCCCGCAGTGTACGAGGAGGTTGAGGCGGACAGGTCATCCATGAACCAGGCAGTGCTCGTGGTAATTCTCTCGAGCCTTGCCGCCGGGATCGGGGGCATGCAAACCGGTGGTCTTGGATTCATTGTTGCAGGGACAATTTCCGCCCTGATTGGATGGTTCATCTGGGCGTTTCTCACCTATATTATCGGCACGAAGCTCCTTCCCGAGCCACAGACTAGGGCCGATTACGGAGAGTTGCTCCGTACCATCGGGTTCTCGAGTGCACCGGGCATGCTCAGGATCCTGGGAGTGATCCCGTTTATCACAGGGATTGTCTTTCTCGTGTCCTTTGTGTGGATGCTCGTCGCCATGGTCATCGCGGTTCGACAGGCCCTTGACTATACGAGCACCATGAGAGCAGTGGGCGTATGCATTATCGGTTGGATCATTCAGATTCTCCTCATTGCCCCCATCCTCTACCTCATGGGTGTCAGGGCGGGAATGTAGATATCATCCGATCAGAGGCCGCGGACATTTTTAACGAGTTTAACAGGGGGACATTTCTCACGACTCTTGACATGGGCACTCACGTCACCTTGATTTTCCTGTCTCCCGCCCAATGATTAGCTTCAATGCCCCCTGAGAATATGGCGTCACGATCAGCACACGCGTTCTCTGGAGCGTGATCCGCACGATGAGGGTCGGGACTTCACCAGGGGAAAGGGAGAACACGGAATCAGCCCCATGAACAGACTTTCAAGAGAGATCAGCCCCTACCTGCTCCAGCATGCATCCAATCCCGTGGACTGGTATCCATGGAGCCCGGAGGCCTTTACCCAGGCACGAAAAGGGGATCGCCCTGTCTTTCTGTCCATCGGGTATTCATCCTGCCACTGGTGTCATGTGATGGAACGGGAGTGTTTCGCTGACGATGAAGTTGCGGCGCTCATGAACGAAACGTTCGTATCGATCAAGGTTGATCGGGAGGAAATGCCCCATATCGACAGCATCTACCTCAGAGTCTGCCAGATGATGAACGGAAGTGCCGGGTGGCCGCTGAGTATCATCATGACTCCGGACAAAGAGCCATTTTTTGCTGCCACGTATCTTCCAAAACACTCCCGGAGGGGATCTATCGGTATGGTTGAACTCACCACCCTCGTTCGGGATGCCTGGACAGAGAAACGATCAGACATCTTCGGCACCGCCCGCGAAATATCTCAGCTTCTCAAAGAAGCCTCTCGGCAACAACCGGCAGCAACGGGTGAACCTTCAGAGGATCTCCTGAAAAAGGCCTTCAGTCACTTCTCCAAGTCTTATGATCCTGCCCACGGGGGATTCGGAACAGCACCAAAGTTTCCTCAACCCCATACCTTCATGTTCCTGCTGAGATACTGGAAACGCACGGGTGATTCCCGGGCCCTGTCCATGGTGGAAGAGACGCTCTCCGCCATGAGGAGGGGAGGGATATACGATCAGGTGGGTTCGGGTTTTCACCGGTATTCCACAGACCGGATGTGGCTCGTTCCCCACTTTGAAAAAATGCTCTATGACCAAGCCCTGCTCTGCATGGCCTACACCGAGGCCTACCAGGCGGTACCGAACGAGACCTTCCGGGAGACCGTTGAGGACACCATCGGGTACGTCCTGCGTGATATGCGATCCGAGGAAGGTGCCTTCTTCACCTCCGAGGATGCAGACAGCGCGGGCGAGGAGGGAAAATTCTACCTGTGGAGACTCGACGAGATCGCGGCCCTGCTGCCGGAAAACGACAGAGATCTGGCCAAGACGCTCTTTTCCATCAGGGAAGAGGGAAACTTCCGGGAAGGCATGCGGGGTGGATTCAACATCCCTTACCTTGATCATGACCTCGACCTCTATGCCAGAGAGCACAGCATGAATCGTGAAGACCTCGTGCAGCGGATCCGCGGAATCCGCCAGGTTCTTTTCGCTCACCGCGCACGACGCACTCCCCCGTTCAAGGATGACAAGATCCTCACCGACTGGAATGGACTCATGATCGCTGCCCTTGCAAAGGCATTCCAGGCCTTTGGAAATCCAGAGCATCTCTCGGCTGCCATCACTGCTGCCTCGTTCATACTCTCACACCAGGTCTCTCCCGATGGTCGCCTGATGCACCTGTACCGGGAGGGCATTTCAAGCCGGCCAGGATTCCTGGATGATTACGCATTTCTTGCCTGGGGGCTGATTGATCTCTACGAAGCATCCTTCAACCCGAGCTTTCTCGAAAAGGCCTCTGGATTGACAAAAACCACGATCGAGCATTTCTGGGATACCGACCAGGGAGGCTTCTTCCTCAGCCCGGATGATGCGGAGATGGAACTGCTGCGACCAAAGGAGATCCATGATGGCGCGGTGCCTTCGGGAAACTCCGTGGCACTCATGAACATCGTGCGGCTCGCGGGCATGACCGGTGACGAAGAACTGTCCGGCATAGCCCGGACGCTCATCACCGCATCTCATGCGGCCATCAGTTCAGCACCGTCAACCCAGGCATTCCTGCTCTCGGCACTGGCTTTTCACCTGGGACCTATTCATGAGATCGTCATTGCAGGAAAAAGGTCGGACCCTGAAGTCTGCTCCATGCTCAGAGTCGTGCACGAGCGGTTTCTCCCCAATAAGGTTCTCGCCGTCTTCGATGATGAACAACCACCCCACGACATCCTCTCATTTCTCACCAGGAACAGGTCAAGTTCTGGAGGAAGAGCCATGGCCTCCGTGTGCAGAGACTCCGTATGCTCTCTGCCTGCTGCCGAGACTGCAACCCTGGTTGATCTCCTGTCCTGAGGTCACGGAGCAGACGGGATGACTCTGTTTATGACCTCTTTCACCGCTGTTGCGACGCTGCTCACCATAGGGATTGTGGGGTTCTGGCTGCTCAGCAGAAGGATCCTGATCGAAAACCTTCTCGGGCCCCTGTCTGTCCTGGCCATTGATATCGCACTGCCCTGCCTGATCTTTGTGAACATTCTCCAGAACTTCACTCCTGATGATCAACCGTTGTGGTGGAGCCTGCCCCTGTGGTGGATTGCCTTCACCTGCGTGATCGCGCTCCTCACGTTCTTCAGTTCCAGGATGTCGGCCCGGGCCTTCAGGCGGGAATTCGGTTTCGCCCTGTTCTTTCACAATGGCATCTTCTTCCCCCTGGCCATCCTCGCCGAGATCTTCACGGCAAACTCTCCCTTCCTCGTGGATCTGTTCCTCTTTACACTCCTCTACCCGGCATTCTTTTTCAACACGGCCCCCCTCTTCTTCGGCAAGAAGCTCCGTTCGCTGGGAATCAAGAGACTCTTCAATCCCGTCCTCGTAGCAACAGTGCTGGCGATTTCGCTCAGGCTTACAGATCTCCATGTCATCGTCCCGGACTTCATCACCTCCGGACTCAAGCTCATCGGTGCAATGGCAGTACCCCTTCTCATGATCATCCTGGGGGGAAACATTTTCATCGATATGCAGAAATCTGCCGGCACACTGAACCTTCGCGAAACAGGGAAATTCGTTCTGATCAAGAACATCATCTTCCCCCTTATAGTCCTCGGCGTTCTCATCCTGCTGAATCCCCCCTATTCCGTCTCACTGATCGTGATGATCCAGAGTGCGGTGCCGCCGATAACGGCCGTACCCATCATGACCGAGCGCGAGGGAGGCAACCGGGCCATTGTCGATCAGTTCATAGTTGCCAGCTTCCTCGCTTCCCTGGTGAGCCTTCCACTCATGCTTGCCCTCTTTGGCAGATTCTTTTCTCCCTGATTGTCCCCAACGGGCTGTCCTTTCACTGACACTCTCCATATGGACTTTTTTCCCCTGTGACTTATAATGGTGTTCAGAAATGTTAGCACAGGTGTACTCTTCGGCCCTGTGGGGCACGGATGCAATTAGTGTTTCTGTGGAGGCAGACGTTCACGGGGGTCTTCCCAGTTTCTCCATCGTCGGTCTACCCGACAACTCTGTCAAAGAGAGCAGAGAACGTGTGAGATCCGCCATCGTGAATTCAGGGCTTGATTTCCCGCCGATGCGCATCACGTTGAATCTCGCCCCTGCGGATGTGAAAAAAGAGGGCGGTATCTTTGACCTGCCCATTTCCATTGCCATCCTTGCGGCACGGGGGATTGTCCCGGCCCAGAAAGCCAGGGGCTACCTCTATGTGGGAGAACTGGGTCTTGACGGGAGCCTGAGACCGGTGCGGGGGGTTATATCCTCTGCTTTTCTCGCCCAGCGCATGGGGCTCAGAGGTATTGTCTGTCCGGAGCAGAACTGGAGAGAAGCTTCGTTCTCCGGAATCGCGGTCAGACCGGTGAAGGACCTGAAGCAGGCCTGCCGCTTTCTCTCCCATGATGAACCGCTTCCCCTTTGCCAGGAAACCCCTGATCCACCATCTCCTGATCAGTACTCCCCTGATTTGTGCGAGGTAACCGGCCAGGAGATGCCCAAGAGGGCACTGGAAATAGCTGCCGCGGGCGGTCACAACCTCCTCATGATCGGTCCGCCTGGCGCCGGGAAATCAATGCTTGCAAAACGCCTGCCTTCGATTCTGCCCCTCCTCGAACGAGAGGAGATGCTTGAATGTATCCGCATCTATTCGGCTTCCGGCAAGCTTGAACCCGATACCTTATTCACAGGGAGACCTTTCAGGTCCCCCCACCACACCATCTCCGATGCAGGACTCATCGGCGGGGGAGCACATCCTTCTCCCGGGGAAGTCACCCTGTCTCACAACGGGGTCCTGTTTCTGGATGAACTCCCTGAATTCAAGCGCAGCGCCCTGGAGGCCATGAGGCAGCCCCTGGAGGATGGGACGGTAACGGTTTCCCGGGCGAACTCGGCCTTTACGTTCCCTGCCCGATTCCAGCTTGTTGCGGCCATGAACCCCTGCCCCTGCGGGTTTCTCGGTCACCGAGGCAAGGAGTGCCGCTGTACCCCGGTTCAGATCGCAAAGTATCGCGCAAAGGTTTCAGGACCACTCCTGGACAGGATCGACCTGCACGTCTGGGTTGACCCCGTGGATGCGGAGAGTGTTATCAAAGCACAGAAGGGGACCATCTCCGCTTCGGTCCGTGAACGGGTCCTCTCTGCCAAACAGTATCAACTCAGCAGGGGACACATGAATTCGAGGATTCCTGACAAGGATATCGAGCATCTCTGTCCGCTGAGCGCCTCCTGCAAATCACTGCTCATTGCGGCCATAAATCGCTACCATCTCAGCATGAGAGGGTACAAACGAGTCATCAAGGTCGCACGTACCATCGCAGACCTGGAGAATGCTCATTCCCTTGGGGAAATGCACCTCGCAGAGGCGCTCCAGTACAGACCCGAACTCAGAAGTGACTAGCACGGGGCCGGTGAGCACGCCAAATCATCTGGAGCGATAAAACAGCACACAGTGTCCGTTCGGTCTGGAAGGTTTTCGGAGGTGCCTAGAGGAACAGTTGAGATATGGACGACTCACTGTAGATCCTCTTTATTGCCTCTGCAAAGAGATTCGCCACTGAGAGAACCGTAATCTTCGAGCAGTTCAGGGCATCCCCTTTCAGGGGAATCGTATCGGTCACGACGAGTTCCTGGATCGGTGAATTCTCGATCCTGCTGATTGCCGGACCCGAGAGAACGGGATGCGAGCAGCAGGCAAGAATATTTTCTGCGCCGGCATCCATCAGTGCCACTGCACCACTGGCAAGAGTCCCGGCGGTATCCACAATATCATCGATAATGAGGCACACCTTCCCCCTGACATCTCCGATAATATGCATGACATTCGACTCATTGGCACGTTCCCGCTTTTTATCGATAATGGCAAGGTCAGCCTTCAGGGGTTTGGCGTAGGCCCGTGCACGTTCCACGCCCCCTGCATCCGGGGACACGATGCAGAGATGATTCATGAACTTATCCTTGATATAGTCGAGCACCACGGGTTTGGCGTAGAGGTTGTCCACCGGGATATCAAAGAATCCCTGGATTTGTGCGGCATGAAGCTCCATGGTGAGCACTCTGTCCGCCCCGGCGACGGTGAGCAGATTCGCGACAAGCTTTGCCGTAATGGGGGTTCTCGGGGATGCCTTTCTGTCCTGCCGAGCGTAACCGAAATAGGGAATCACTGCGGTAATACGCTTTGCAGAAGCCCTCCTGGTGGCGTCGAGCATGACCAATAGTTCCATGAGGTTGTCGTTGGCAGGAGTACAGGTGGACTGGACAATGAAGATATCCTTGCCCCGGATACTCTCGTAGATGTCCACCGAGGTTTCACTGTCGGAAAATTTTCTGACTTCTGCTTTCCCGAGATCGATCTCGAGATTATGACAGATACTCTCCACGAGGGACTTGTTCGAATTGCCTGAAAATACAAAGATGTTTGACTTCATTGCGTTCTTTACCTCTCCACAGGGAATTGGCCGGGATGAACAATTCGATCATCGATGCAGAAAAATCCCGGTTCACGACACCTGCCCGTTTGATGTCATCCCGCCTTGTGGAATCCCCAGTCTCCTGTCACGATGCTCCAGGATCGATCTCCTCTCTCATCAGGATATGGCTGGGACGGGTGGATTCGAACCACCATAACGAGATCCAAAATCTCGTGTCCTGCCATTAGACGACATCCCATCACCTGAGGTTTCCTGAGGTTTCCGGGAGTGAACTATAATGGAATTGCTATTCGATGGCAATCTTTTGTTTATAGATCTCCAGTATGGAGTTCTCTATTTTGTCCCTGGTCTCCATGTTGAGAGGATGGGCTGTGTCACGGAACGTTCCGTCTCGTCTTTTTCTCGACGGCATGGCAACAAACAAACCCGTTGTTCCACTAATGACCCTCAGGTCTCGGATGACGAAACAGTCGTCAAACACGATAGATGCGTATGCCTTGAGTTTGTCATTATCCTTGACCGGAAATACTTTGACCTCTGTAATCTCCATACTGTTCCCCCGTCACTGTTGTTGCGGGCACATAGCGAAACCCACCATGCCGGTTGAGTCGGCCCATTGCATTGCATAACTCTTCGTGTGTCCTGAATACGCCAAACACTGCAGATCCGCTTCCAGACATCATTGCTGCCAATGCTCCACAGTGTAGAAGCTCGTCTTTCAACTCCTGAAGCTCGGGGTGAAGATGAAAAGCAACCTGTTCAAGATCGTTCTCAAGCCAGATCTCTGGGGCAATTTTGCCCTGAACGGTATTTTGTATTGTAATTCCATCCTTGTCCAGAGTCAATGGGCACTTGTAGAGAGAAAAAATACGGGCCGTGGATATTCCGAAAGGAGGAATCACAATCAGGAAGGATCGTTCTTCCAGATCAATCTGCTGGAGGGCGACATCACCCCGCGAACCCATCAGCATGGGTTGGGCATGAAGAAAGAACGGGCAGTCCGCCCCCAGGGACTCAGCCATCGAGAGAAGATCCTCCCGAGACAGGTTTACGCTGAAGAGGGCATTCATTCCCCGCAGCACACCGGCCGCATCGCTGCTTCCCCCGCCAAGCCCCGCACCAACCGGGATGTTCTTCTTCACCGCGATGGAAACACCCGACGCCACGGGAACATGTTTCAGAAATGATCGCGCCGCCAGATAGGCAAGGTTGTCCTCTTCCCTGCAGTCACACCCCTCGGCACTGAGGTGTATCCCTGAAGGAGCCTCTTCGATGGTGATTTCGTCGAAGAGGGATACGGGAGCCATGATGGTCCTGAGCTCATGATAGCCATCGACCCTCTTTCCAAGAACCTTCAGATAGAGATTTATCTTTGCCGGAGAGAAAACCTTCATTCAATATCAACTGCGACGTAGAGCGGTCTCGATTCCCTGACAACGAGCAGCAATACGGTCTGACCCGCCTTCATCTTTTTAAGGGCCGCAAGATACTCTTTCACCGTGCCCACCTCGATCCTGCCAATCTCCTTGATGATATCCATCTTCTGGATGCTGCTGTTTGCGGCGATGCTTTCCGGATCGATATCAACGATGAGAAGCCCCTGTGACTCCTCGATTCCATACTGCTGCTGAACCTCGGGGGTGATCTCTTTCACGACAAGGCCGAACCTGTCCCTGATCTCGGCGGCATCGTTCGGTGTGCGCCCCAGAGAGGCGATATGTTCCTCATCACGCCGTTGAAGTGTCGTCTTGAGTTCGATGGCCTTCTCGTCTCTCCAGACCAGGATGATGATCTCCGATTCCGGTTTCAGCGCTCCGATGATCCGTGTGAGTGCTCGGGGATCCTTGATGTCCTGATGGTTTATCTTGAGGATGACATCGCCTGCCTTGACCCCGGCTCTTTCAGCAGGATCATCCGGATATACGGCGGTCACCATGGCTCCCCGGGGATTCTCCAGGCCTACTGCTCGGGCAAGCTCAGGGGTGAGATCCTGGATTGCAACACCAAGCCACCCCCGAGAGACCTCTCCGGTATCCCTGAGTTCGGAGAGGATCTCCTTGGCCATATTGATGGGGATAGCAAACCCGATGCCCTGTCCTGCAGCAACAATGGCCGTATTGATTCCCACGACCTGTCCCTGCATATTGAGAAGTGGTCCGCCGGAATTGCCCGGATTGATTGCCGCATCCGTCTGGATAAAATTATCATACAGGCCCGCACCGATAACCCGGGACTTTGCAGAGACAATCCCATGGGTAAGGGTGTGCCCGAATCCGAAGGGATTCCCGATGGCGATTACCCAGTCACCGATATCGATAGCATCCGAATTTCCGAGTACTGCTTCGGGAAAATTCTTCCTGTCTGATTCAATTCTGATCAGGGCAATATCCGTCGTGTCATCCCTGCCAACGATTTTTGCCTCGAATTCTTCTTCATCCGACAGCGTGACGATGATTTCGTCAGCGTTGGATATGACGTGATTGTTGGTCAAAACATACCCGTCACGGGTAATGATGAATCCAGACCCAAGACTCCTGGGGCTGTCCTCGGGGTCGGGGAGACTGTCGAAATATCTTCTGAAGAATTCGTCGAACCAGTCCTTTCCTCCCGGGGGACTCTGAAATCTCCGGGAAAGATCCGATGAGGTGACGCTCTTGGTGGTTCTGATGTTGACCACGGTGGGTGTCACTGCGCGCGCGAGATTCTTGAGGCTTGGCATGAGCACCTGGGACTCTGATGCCGTACTTGCCTCTTTCCAGAACGTGCCTGCCTCGATAACCTGTGGGAGTCTGAATGATGTCGTGATGAGGATGCCGACGAACACTGAGCACAGTGCAACCGTTACCAGCACTGCCCAGGATACAATCTTTCTCCGCATCACTTTTCCTTCATCGCGTCCACAAAATTAATCCTGAGCTCGTAGAGAATATGCTCCATCATCCCCGACTCTTCCTGGGTGAGATTCTCCTTCGATTTTTCATGCAGGAGTGTGATGATGTCGATATTCTGCTGGGCCACAGCAAGATCTTTGATGGCTTGCCCGGTTACCGGATCGGGAATCTTTCCCATGGCGATCATGGATGCGCTGGCGAAGCTCATGATGAGGGTGGTGAAATCAATTTTTGGCACAGAACCACTACTCCCATGTCTTTCCGGACCTGTCGCGAGCGTCTCTTCATCCGGCTTGAGCCGCACATCATCCTCTGCGGGCTTGAGCTGTGGCGTCTCTTCGGAGTCTCTCCCCCGTTTATCCATGAACGTGTAACTCTTCCTCTCATCTTTCTTTTCTTCCACCATAGTGAATTCTCCATCCTGTCAGGATTCTATTCTCGTGTATCTGTTTCGCCTTCTAAAAGATTCCCCCTACTAGTCTATGCCCAGGACAGGAAATATCTTTTCACGAATCGAGGTTATGTTCGAATCGATGTAGGCATCAACATCCTTTCTCAGCACAGGAGAAATGGCGTGGACGGGGTCGTAGAGGTTCTCCGCCCCCCCCCTGTCATGACTGTAGAGGGCGCTTCCCACCATGCCCTGGTAGGGGTCCTCAGGCTCGATGCTGTTCATGATGGCCCATGCCAGCGTCCAGCCTCTGACCACATCAGGCACACTGTATCCCCCACCCCCGAGGGCAATCAGCTTGGATGAACTCTTGCGAATCTCTTTGAGCACCTGGGCGTATCCATTGTTGGTCAGCCGGAGATTCGTCAGGGGATCTTTCTTCAATGTATCGAGCCCTATCTGGGCTACCACGCATTGAGGCTGGTATGCCTTGACCAGCGAAGGATACACGGCCATGAATGCCCGCACATAGCTCTCATCATCGGTATATTCAGGCAGGGGAAGATTCACCGTGTATCCATAGCCCTTTCCTTCACCCATCTCGTCCACAAAACCGGTTCCGGGATAGAGGCTCTCGCCGTTCTGGTGAAGAGACAGAACCAGCACCTTGTTTGTGTGATAAAAAGCGTCCTGAACACCATTGCCATGGTGAGCATCAATATCGACGTAGAGTATCCTGGAATGCCCCTTTCTGAGCAGTCGTTGGATCGCTATGACAATATCGTTGATGTAGCAGAACCCTTCTGCATGAGCGTATCCCCCATGATGGAGTCCTCCCACGGGACTGAAGATGGTGTCGGCCTCCCCTGAGACGAGAAGTTCTGCGGCCATCGTTGTAGCCCCGGCTACCAGAAGTGAAAAATCAAAGACGCCCTTGAATACAGGGTTGTCCGATGTTCCCAGCCCGTAGTTGATCATGGTGAAATCAAAGCTCCCGGAATTCGCTCCCTTGAGGGCATCCAGATACTCTCGTGAGTGGTATTCCTCGAGAACTTCCTCCGTTGCAGGCAGCGGTTCCTTTATCGTAATCCACGGGTGATCGAACAGCCCATAGCGGTAACAGAGTTCATAGACCATGCTGACCTTGTAGGGCTTGAACGGATGGCTATCGCCAAGGCTGTAGGTGTCAAACTTTGACGAGTAGATGAACACGGAATTCATTCTGTGGGCCCCCTGTCGGCTCATTGTACCCCTGGTTTGAACGTATAATTATATCAGATGTTCTCTACCTGCAAAAGAATAAAAACCTTTGGCTTGACATACTCCATGCGCTGATGAACGTTGGCTTCCATAATTTCGGCACATCCATTCTGGACTGGTTCACCCGGGTGTGGTAATCATACCCTCCATGCACACTCTGGACAAAGGGAGGAATTCGTGAGCACCATCGAAGGCATCTTTTCCAGACTGATCATTTTCGAAAACGGAAAGCTGAGGCCCATCCGGACCATCGAAGACAGCGAACACCTCCTCGAAAAACTCACGGGCATCCGTGAAAATGCCCGCAGAAGAGGGGATGAGGGAGGTGGAGGATTGAAGAAAGATCTGGATTATCTCATATGGTCCATCACCCAGATGACCGCACTTGCCTATACGCGGGAAAAGCATCACTTCCCCGAGATCGATTAAAGACTATGGGAACTCATGTTTTGCATTCGGGAACCCCCCGTGCCGGAGAGTTCACTGAAACGAAGTCGCCCTCTGGCCAAGGAGAACTGCTTTACTCACCTAAACCAACCTGAAAGGATCAACACATGGTGTCTGCAGCACTTACAGAGGTATGTACGCACAATGCCCCAAAGGCGATCGGACCCTATTCACAGGCAATCAGTGCGGGCGGTTTCGTCTTCATCTCGGGCCAGATTCCGCTGGATCCCGCCACGGCAACTATTGTTCCAGGAGCTATCCGCGAGCAGACTCGTCAGGTTCTGAAAAACCTGGAGGCCATCCTTCTTGAAGCAGGTCTCACCTTTGAACATGTCGTGAAGACCGAGGTCTTCCTTAAGGACATGAACGACTTCAACGCGATGAATGAGGTCTACGGTTCTTTTTTCGGATCAGAGACGAAACCTGCCAGATATGCCGTGCAGGTGTCGAGGCTTCCCAGGGATGTGCTCATCGAAATAGCCTGTACCGCCTATCGCGGGTGAGACGGGCTGTGGGGGAGATGTCGTTTTGTTTCGGACGCAGACACTGAACCCCTTGAATAACCTGGCAGTCTTCAGCGCCAAAGGCATTGTTGTCGAGTACGTCTGTGTTTTGCAGACTTCTCCCACTTTGTTACGCGTGCAGGTGTCGTGCGGAGCCGGGCTCAAGGGCCCTGACCGAAAAACTCCCGGTGGGTGGTTGTGATGAAGCACCTCGGGATTATCATTCGCAATGAGAGGATGAAGCCCTTTCTTGATTTCCTGTGGAATCTCTTCCTGATAACTTCAGGCAGTATCCTGTGCGCCCTCGCGGTCAATGGAATCCTCATCCCTCAGGAATTTCTGAGTGCAGGATTTACCGGAGTCACCCTCATCATTTACTATCTCTTTCCTGTCCTGCCTCCGAGCCTTATCTACCTGCTCATCAATATCCCCCTGTTTTTCATTGGTTGGAACTTTGTGGGCAGACGTTTCTTCGTCTACAGCATGTTGGGAATGGCCATCTTCTCGGCCTCGCTCCAGTTGATTCACCTCCAGGTTCCGGTGAGCGACAAGATCATGAGTGCTGCTCTCGCGGGAATCATCAGCGGAAGCGGCAGCGGCATCATTCTCAGATCTCTTGGTTCAGCAGCCGGTCTCGACATCCTCTCCGTCATCCTGAGCAAACGGTTCTCCCTCAAGTTGGGTACAACCTCTCTGATGTTCAACTCGCTCCTTTTGTGTTTCGCCGCACTGATCTTCTCTCTCGATGCTGCGCTCTACACTCTGCTGTTCATCTACGTGAGCGCTCAGGTGATGAACCTGGTGGTCATGGGCCTCAGCAAGAGGAAGACCGTCCTCATAATTTCGGATGCATGGGAGGAAATATCCCGGGAAATCCTGAAAAAAGACAGGCGGGGGGTCACCATAATCGAAGCACAGGGCGCATATCGGGGAAACGCCAAACACATCCTTTACAGTGTCATCGCCTTCCAGGATCTTCCCCAGTTGAAGCAGCTGATTTCCCGTATCGATCCCGATGCCTTCGTGGTCGTGACGGACACCCAGGAAGTCATGGGAAGAAGGCTTGGGAACCAGCCGCACTGGTAACGATTCCCAGCGTCTCCTTCTGCCCAGGGAGTGAACTTCTCGATCCCCTCGGAAACAGGAGCATCTCCCTCGTGTCAGGAAGCTCCTCCATGATGAGACCCGGGATGCATTGACTTTTTCTTCCCTGGCAGTAGATTAATACAAGAGGGAATCCTCTGTGCCGGGAGCCCTGTAAGGGACACGAGATCGGAGAAGGAGGGCGTACATGTCATACTACAGCACTGCGATGAGAGGGTACACTGCCAAACGCATGGAGGAGATAGAGTCAGCGGATATTCTCATAGGCATCCCCTGCTACAACAATGAGACCACGATAGAACATGTGATCCAGATGGTAACCCACGGACTCAATGAAAACTTCAAGGATACTCGCAGCGTCATCCTCATTGCCGATGGAGGATCCACGGACGATACGAGAGAGGTTGCAAAGGAGTTTCAGATAAAACCATGGCAGGAAAAGATCGTGTCCATCTACCGAGGTCCTGCGGGTAAGGGTTCGGCGCTGCGTTCCATATTCGAGGCTGCCCTACTCCTGAAGGTCAGGGCATGCGCGGTGGTGGACTCCGACCTGAGGAGCATTACTTCGGACTGGATATCCTACCTGCTCGAGCCAGTTCTGAAAAACGGGTATCAGTTCGTAGCTCCTGTCTACATGCGTCACAAATACGACGGAACCATCACAAACAACATCGTTTACAATCTAACCCGGGCTCTGTACGGGAAGAGAATCCGGCAACCCATCGGAGGTGACTTCGCCTTCTCTGCCGATGTTGCACGGTTCTACACAGCGCAGGATGTCTGGGATACTGATGTGGCCCGGTTCGGCATTGACATCTGGATGACCACGACCGCCATCACCCACGGGTTCAAAATCTGCCAGTCGAACCTCGGGGTAAAAATCCACGACGTCAAAGATCCCTCTCTGCATCTGGGACCCATGTTTCGCCAGGTCATGTGGACAGTGTTCTACCTCATGGAACTCTATGAACCGTTCTGGATGGATGTCATGGGAAGCACCCCTCTGGAAACCTCTGGCAAGACGGGATTCACTGAGCCTGAGCCGGTCCGTGTGAACCTTGATGCCATGCTTGAAAACTTCAAGATCGGCTATCAGCAGTTCGGGGCCCTGTGGAAGGACATCTTTTCACAGGAGTGTTTCCAGGAGATCGAGAAAGCCTCTCAGATAGAAAAATCCGATTTCTTTTTTCCCATCGATGTCTGGGTAAAGGTCCTGTACGAAATTGCAGCAACGTTCCATGCGTGGAAGAAAAACCGGAACAAGCTCATCGACGTGATGGTGCCTCTGTACTACGCCCGGGTCGCTTCCTTCGTGAACATGAGCAAGGACATGAACTCCGAGGAGGCGGAGAACCTCGTGGAGGAACAGGCACAATACTTTGAAGAACACAAGGACTACCTCATCGAGGTCTGGAAGAACAAAACAGAGGAATAGATCCTTTCATACAGCATCGACGACCTCGTTCACCCGGCAATGATCATACCCGGCCGGATGAGAACAAGTGGATGAGCCTCCTCCTTCTCACCCTCGCCGGAGGTCACCGTGTTTTCCTTCTATCGATAGAGCTTCTTCTCGCTCTCCACCACATCAACAATCTCATTGATGATGGAGGGAAGCTTGCGGGTAACCCGCTCCCAGGATACGGTTTTCGGGGTCTCGTAGATATCGCTGCGGATGCTCTCCCCCGTCTTCTCGATGACATCGAGAAGCCCCTGCTCGATGAACGGCTGAAACTCATTGTGTGCCGAGACAAAGGATGTGAACCGGTTCACCACGAACGACGGTGAGAGAAGGAGGTCTCCAGCAAAGAGAATCACGTTCTTGAACACCTTGTCGACCATCTCTTCCTCTTTATTGGTGTCGTAGACCAGACCGCAGAATGCCGAGTTGTCCGCGTACATCTTGATGAGATCATCAGCCACGCTGAGGTAGGTGGTGGTAAGGTCCCTGATGAAATGTTCGCTGATCTCGAGGCCCTCTTCGATGACCAGGGCGCTCAGCAGGGTGGTGACGATGTCGATGCCCATCCGGTAGAGACCCCTGGTCCGATCATCTTCTGAGACCGGCTGATGCTTGTGATCAAAGGGCTCTTGGGATATCTCAACCTGTGCACAGCTCGATGCCTTTCGGTAGATCTCGATCAGGGTGAAGATCTCAACCCCCCAGTCCGTGGCGAAGTGCATTCTTTTGAGCAACTGGGCGTCGAAGACCACCTCTCCCGAGAGCTGGTAATGAAAACCGAGGAGAAAATCCACCAGGCGCAAAACCTTCTCTTCCTGGGTTTCGGTGAACTTCCTCTTCAGGGCAATGAGGAGAGGATCCAGCAGGAGTCTCTTCACCCTCCCGTAGATCTGCTTGTCTTTGATCCGAGCGTAATAGGCTTTACTGAACTGATAGTTCAGTGCCTGCACCGGATAGAAAAGCCTGTCAAGCTGCTGTCGCTCGAAGGTCCTGATATCCGCATCGACCAGCCCGATCGTCTGGGCACCCATCGCCAGGGCAATGCCGAAGGACATAAACATGTTCCGTCCCTTCCCCGGCTCATCCAGACCGAACCCTGCATCGGAGAGTTTCTGGTAGATGGAGGAGAAGCCGGGCCCGTCATTGTGCTGTATCAGGTAGTTCTTCACCCCGAACCGATTGAGCAACCCGGCGAGATCATAGGCTTCCTCTACGCTTGCCCTGTCAAGACCGAAGATGATCTGGGAAAGGTATGTGGCACTGGAAAGCTGCTGGGCCATGTTTTCGAACACGGGACGGTTCTCCGGGGAGGTGAATTCGGTTGCCAGCAGGGGGATGATGAGAACCGCCTTCTTCCACTTGGAATGGTGGAGCAACTCGAGCTCCATCTGGGGATTCTCGTCGCTCAGGAGGTGAAACGTGCTGATCCTCGTGTGTTTCTGGGCAAAATTTGACATGGATTCCCTCCTTTCGTTCTTCTTCTGCACCCTGAAGCTCAGATGGTACCTAGTTCGGAGAACTCACACGATTGTTCGATTCCAGAACCATCCCTTTAGCAGGAAGCAGCAAGATCCGTCAAGGAGCTGTTGGGGGGTCTTTTCTGCGAAGAACGTGATAAGCCTCGGGGAGAAGCCCTTTTCCGTCATAGAAATCCTGACAGAGACATCATGGTATGGAGCCTCAAAGAAAAACGATGATCGTTCCTCCTGGCAGCCTCCGGACGCTCATCCCAGGAGGTGGAAATACCACTGCACGATATCTGATCCCCACAGGACATAGATCAAGGCTCCCACGGAGAGGAACGGGCCAAAGGGGATAGCCGCCTGCATCCCCTTTTTCTGCAGGAACGTCCAGGGGATCCCCACGAGAGTACCCATAAGAGATGCCGAAAAGAGGGTGAAGAGAACCCCCTGCCATCCGGTGAACACGCCGATCATTGCCAGCAGCTTAACGTCGCCGCCACCCATTCCCTGCTTGCCGGTGAGAAAGTAGTATCCGTAGATGATGGCAATGAGAATCCCGGCACCGAGTACAAGACCGATGAGGGCGTCGCGGTAGGCGACGGGGAGCCATATCACTGCAATGAGCCCCACGCCGATCCCGCCCAGAGACAAGCCGTCCGGAATGATCTGGTGGTCAAGGTCAATGAACGTGATGACCAGGAGCGTACATGCCCAGAGGTAGTAGATGACGAAGGGTATCGAGAGACCGAAACGGATGAGAAAGGTTACTGCCAGCAGAGCGCTGAGAAGTTCCACGACCGGGTAGCGAAGAGCAATTCTGGTTCCGCAGTATCTGCATTTACCTCTAAGAAAGAGGTAGCTGAAAACCGGGATGTTATCCCAGGCCCTGATGTGATTCAGACACTGTGGACACCGTGATCCAGGCCACACCACGGACTCTGCCTTGGGGATCCTGTAGATGCAGACGTTCAGAAAGCTCCCGATAAAAAGGCCAAACACGGTGACGACTACCGGCCATATCACGAAAGCAGATCTCCCCTCCTGAAGCGGATGACCTCACTGCTCAACGTGGAGGTGAGCTCCATCATAATGGCTTTCAGGGGATCTTCATCTGAAAGCATCGCTGCAGCTGTACTGATCCTTTCTCCAGCACGCTCCAGTTGATCCACCATGGGAGAAAGCGAACGAAGGGTACTTCCTGGATTAGCAAGTACCTGCGTATACCCATCCAGGAGATCAAGGGCCTCCTCACTCACCGTGAGTGCCGTGATCTTGTAGGGATTGGGAACAAGGGCCCGGGGTACCGGCCCATGCAGTTTGACACTGTGCGCACCGGGAGATCCCTCCACAGCGCTGAGGACGTCTTCGAAGGAACATCCAGAAACCGGTTTGGAATGAGGAATGCCTCCCTGCGTATTTCCGATAATGAGATTCGGATCAATCTTCATGATTTCCTCCCGGTTTTCTCTAAGCAAATGTAGTGCCACCTGATGTTTTCTCTTTCGAGACGGGTTCTCCCATTGAAAAGAAGGAAGATTCTACCCCGTTCCCGGGAAAAAAAATCCATGTGCTCAACCCCGAGGGACAAGGCTCTGGATACTCCTGGTTCTCTGCATGATCAGCTCATCGACTGCAAGACTCTGGAGCTCATGGACATGGTGACGGATCAGCCTGCCCACTTCGTCAATGACCAGCTCCGGGTTGTTGTGCGCTCCCCCGACAGGCTCTTTGACGAGGCTGTCAACAATACCCTCACGGTAGAGATCCTTGCCCGTACCCTTGAGTGTATCTGCTGCGCTGACTTTCATGGAAGAATCTCCGAACATGATGGAGGAAAAGCCTTCGGGACTGATGGAACCGTAGAAGGCATTCTCCAGCATGATAATCCTGTCTCCGAAACCCAGCGCCAGGGCACCACCGGAACCCGCCTCACCGATAATACACGCGACGACCGGAGCCCGCACACTGGCGATGGCCGCGATACACTGGGCAATGGAGAAAGCCTGGCCGCGATATTCTGCCTCTGGGACAGGATAGGCTCCAGGGGTGTCCACAAATGTGATCAACGGTCGAGAGAACTTTTCAGCGAGCCTCAAAAGCCTCATGGCTTTGTGGTGACCAGAAGGACTTGCCATCCCGTAGTGATACTTCATATAGTCCTTCGTGTGGGTGGAATGCTTCTTATGCCCGATAATCACAACCGGTGTATCATCCAGGAATGCGAGACCGCCGATGATCGCAGGATCATCCTCATAGGTCCTGTCTCCCTTGAGTTCCATGAAACTCTCAAAGATCCGTTCAATGTACCCGTCGATACCAGGACGATCAGGATACCTCGAAAGCTCCACGCTGCCCCATCGGGTGATCCCGTCGTAAATCTCTTGGCGGAAATCATCGACCTTGCGTTCGAACTCTGACATATCTGCCACATCGAGTCGAGAAATGCTGTCCCGGAGATCCTTGAGGGCATTGTCGACATCTATGAGTCTATCCTTGGTTTTCTTGGTCACTGGAGCACCACCCCGGTGGGTCCGACAAGGTCAGCCAGGGCATCAATAAAATCCCTGGATGGGTTCACCCGGTACTCATCTCCCGCATCTACACAGACCACAGCGCCGTCGGTGACGATCTCAAAACAGATACAGCATCCTCCCTTGAAACGAGTAATCATATCTTTGAGTCCCCTAATTGATTCGTCCTTCATCTGGGGAGGGATTTTCACAAGCACCTTTCTCGCAAGAAGATGATCTGCCTGTTCCAGGGGATACACCTTCTCAGCAATAAGATCCACCTGGGCAGATTCACCATCAATGCCAAGCACCTCCTCGGTTCGATCAACACGAGCCTCCACGATCACAGGCTCTTCAGAGGTAATGAGATCTCGATACTGGGTAAAACACTGGGGGAAAAACACGACTGGAGCCTGACCTTCCAGATCCTCTATCGTGGCCCGCGCCATGGATTCACCTCTTTTCGTTCTGGTAACCAGTACATCATTGAGGATGCCTGCGAGAATGACCATCCCGTTCTTTTCCTTCAAGCTAAAGGTGGTTGCCGTGGAATGCTTTTCAATGAGCTCAGCATATCTGTTGAGGGGATGTCCCGATATGTAGAATCCCATTCCCTCCCGTTCCATTTTAAGCCTTTCGAGCTCCGGCCAATCGGGAATATCAGGAATAACCTGGTGAATATCGGGGTTGTCCTGTGAAAATTCCTCGAGACTGAACAATGTTTCCTGGCCCAGGAGCCTCCCTCGGGCGATCCTCTGGGCATCTTCGAGCAGGAGATCCAACACCTCATAGAGTGAGCGACGATTCGGGTGAAGGGTGTCAAATGCCCCAGCCTTGATGAGGGCTTCCAGGACACGTCTGTTCACCTTTGAAGCAGCCATCCTCTGCAGAAATGTGGAGAAGTCTGTGAATCTTCCCTTCTTCTCTCGCTCTGCGATAATCCCATCCACTGCGGCCTTTCCGACATTCTTGATTGCTCCGAGACCGAAGCGGATTCCTTCGGCTGTGGTGACGAATTCCCAGAGGCTTTCATTGATGTCAGGCGAGAGAATCTGGACGTCCCGGGCCCTGCATTCCGCTATGTGACGGGCAACCTTTTCCGTATTGTTTACATCGAGAGTGAGGTTGGCCGCCATGAATTCCTTATAGTGATGGGCCTTGAGATAGGCTGTCTGGAACGCCAAGAGGGCATAGGCAGCAGCATGAGATTTATTGAAACCATAGAGGGCAAACTTCTCCATGAGGTTGAAGATTTCGATTGCCTTTCCCTCATCAAGTTCTTTCTCAAGGGCACCGGCAACAAAAATCTCCCGGTGTTTCGCCATTTCGTGGGTAATCTTCTTTCCCATGGCCCTCCTGAGGAGGTCGGCTTTTCCCAGAGAATACCCACCCAGGCTCTGGGCTATCTGCATGACCTGTTCCTGGTAGACGATGATGCCGTAGGTTTCCTTCAGGATGGTTTCAAGCAGCGGGTGTGCATAGACAATTTTCTCTCTGCCGTGTCTTCGCTCGATATACGAGGATATGAGATCCATGGGTCCTGGTCTGTAGAGTGCCACCGCGGCTATCACATCCTCGAACTTCTCCGGCTTGAGCTGTCGAAGCATGTGTTTCATGCCGGAACTCTCCAACTGGAACACGCTGGAAGTATCACCCTCGCCGATGAGCTTATAGGTGCGCTCATCATCCAGGGGAATTTCAGAT
Source organism: Deltaproteobacteria bacterium (assembly GCA_011046135.1). GTDB lineage: Bacteria > Desulfobacterota > Desulfomonilia > UBA1062 > UBA1062 > DSBG01. The sequence goes on along the minus strand of DSBG01000125.1, from coordinate 7,194 downwards.
ATCCCCAGATCAATCCCCTGAGATTTGAGAATATCGATGGTCTTCTGAATGACGGTCAGTGTTTTCAGGCCAAGCATGTCAAACTTTATGAGCCCGATCCTCTCGATACGTTTCATGTCGTACTGGCTGATGAGCATGCCCTTCTTGTCGACATACACGGGAACATGCTCGGTCAGAGGCTGAGAGTCCGAGATGATCACTCCGCCGGCATGAACTGATGCATGGCGGCTCAATCCTTCCAATGCCCGAGCGATATCGATGAGCCGAACCACCGTGGGATCACCGTTCATGAGCTCTTTCAATCGGGGTTCTTCATGGATCGCCTGGTCCAGGGTCATTTTTGGATCAGCCGGTATGAGCTTCGCGATCCTGTCCACCTCTGGATATGGCATTCCCAGGACTCTGCCCACATCCCGCACAACTGCTTTGGCCTTCATGTTTCCGAATGTGGTGATCTGACTCACGAAGTCCTGGCCATACTTGTTTTTCACATACTCGATCACCTCGTCACGCCTGCTCTGGCAGAAATCCACATCGATATCAGGCATGCTCCTGCGCTCAGGATTGAGAAACCGCTCGAAGAGAAGATTCCACCGGATGGGATCGATATCAGTTATCCCAAGGCAATAGGCCACCAGCGACCCTGCCGCACTTCCACGACCGGGACCTACGGGTATGTTGTGTTCCCTGGCATACCGGATATAGTCGGAAACGATCAGGAAATACCCCGAGAACCCCATGGATTTAATGATCTCAAGCTCTTCCTTGAACCTGCTCGTGTAGGTCTCCTGGACATCATTCCCGAATCTTTCTTGAAGACCCTTGAATGCCTCCTCTTCAATGATCTCTTCGTGAGATTTTTCTTCTTTCAGGGGATAGGTGGGAAAGCAGTACACGTTCTTGGGAATTTCAACACTGCAGCGATTCGCGATCTCTCCGCTTGCTTCGATGGCATCCGGAACCGACCTGAAGCTCTGGGACATCTCTTCAGACGTTTTGACATAGAGTTGATCGCTCTCAAAGCTCATCCTGGATGTATCATTGATGGTGGTCTGAGTCTGAATGCACAGCAGAACCTCATGGGCCTTTGCGTCTTCTCTGCGGAGATAGTGGCAGTCGTTGGTGGCAACCAGGGGAACATCGTATCGCCGTGCCATGTCCACGATGAGCTTGTTCACTTTTTCCTGGTCTGAGAGTCCGTTATCCTGAATTTCAAGGAAGAATCTTCCCTCGAAGGTCGACCTGAGAAAATTGAGTCCATCGAGGGCCCGCTCCTCATTGTCGCGAAGAAGCCAGTAGGGGATTTCTCCCTGGAGACAGGCACTCAACGCGATAAGTCCTCCGTTGAGCTGGGCTAGCAGCTTCCGATCAACCCGCGGCTTGTAGTAAAAGCCCCTGGTATTCGCCAGGGACACGAGTTGCATGAGATTCCGGTACCCTTCGTAACTCTCCGCCAGGAGAATCAGGTGGTAGTTCTTTGGAAAACCGGGGATGAGATCCTTGTGCTCCATCTCTTTTGGTGCAACATAGATCTCGCATCCGATAATCGGCTTTATCCCTGCCTTGAGGGCCTTGTCATGGAAATCGACAACCCCATACATGACCCCGTGATCGGTTATGGCAACCGCCTCCTGGCCATAGCCCCTGACGGTGGCAAGGAGATCGTCTATCCGGATTGCGCCGTCCAGGAGACTGTACTGGGTATGGCAATGAAGGTGCACAAAACCCATGACAGGATCAGTACTCCAGTTTGTAGTTCGGTGCCTCTTTTACGATAATGACATCGTGGACATGAGATTCTTTCAGCCCCGCCGGGGATATCTTGACAAGCTTGGCCCTGGTCTGAAGTTCGACGATGTCCTTACACCCCGTGTATCCCATACCAGCCCTGAGACCGCCCAGGAGCTGATAGATATTCTCGGACAAGGTTCCCCGGGAAGGAACTCTTCCCACGATTCCCTCTGGAACGAGCTTTTCGGTATCGGTAACTGCCTCCTGGTAGTACCTGTCCCTGGAACCACTCTGCATGGCTTCGAGAGAGCCCATGCCACGGTACGCCTTGTATGTCCTGCCCTGGTAGATGATCCTCTCGCCAGGAGCCTCGTCGGTTCCTGCAAACAGAGAACCCACCATGACCGTCGACGCCCCGGCAGCTATGGCCTTGGTGAGGTCTCCTGAAAATTTAACACCACCATCGGCAATAACGGGGACACCGTGCTTTCGGGCTTCCGCGGCGCAGTTCATGATTGCAGAGACCTGGGGCATTCCCACTCCTGCCACCACCCTGGTCGTGCAGATTGAACCTGGGCCGATCCCCACCTTGATGCCATCTGCTCCTGCTTCGATGAGGTCCCGGGTTGCCTCCTCGGTGACAACATTTCCTGCAATAATCTGAGACTGCGGGTACAGAGCCTTGATCTCCCTGACCGTGTCCAATACGGCTCTTGTATGGCCATGGGCCGTATCGACGACAATGACATCTACCCCTGCTCTCATGAGAATCTCCAGGCGGGATCTTTCATGAGGCAGAATTCCCACAGCGGCACCCACCAGCAGCCTGCCGCGCGAATCCTTGGCAGAACAAGGATATTTCTGTGCCTTCTCGATATCCTTGATGGTAATAAGCCCTTTGAGGTTGAAGTCGTCATCGACTACCGGCAATTTTTCAATTTTATACTGGTGCAGGAGTTTTTTGGCTTCTTCAAGGGTGATCTCTCCCTTCACCGTAACAAGATTTTCCTTGGTCATGGCCTGCTCTATGGGCCTGAGCATGTCCGTCTCAAAACGCAGATCCCGGTTCGTCAGTATTCCGATGAGCCTGCCTTTTACCGTGATGGGAACCCCTGATATCCGGTAGTGCTGCATGATCTTGAGGGCATCTCCGATCTTCTGCTCTGGTGCCATCGTGATGGGATCCACGATCATGCCGCTCTCTGATTTCTTGACTTTATCCACCTCAACGGCCTGAGCCTCGGCAGACATGTTCTTATGAATGATACCGATACCTCCCTCCCGCGCCATGGCTATAGCCGTGCTCGCTTCGGTCACCGTATCCATCGCTGCGCTCAGGAGCGGAATGTTCAGCCGAATTCCGCGGGTAAGGGACGTGCTGATGTCCACCAGGGCTGGTGTTACCTCAGACTTTGCTGGAAGAAGAAGAACATCGTCAAACGTGAGTGCTTCAAACAGTATTTTATTCATGCATCACCTTTCAATCAATGCTGTATTCGAGACGAATGAGGCGTCCAGATACCCGTGCGGTGGCACCGAACTCACGGGGGGTGAGAACACCGAGGGCCTTTCTGATGGTCTCCAGAATTCCGGTTGAGATCTCGGGCCTGATGAAACGCACCTTCCCCACAATCCCCGCCTTCTCCTTGACCTCTGTGATTGCGTCCTCGAGACCGCCGAGCCTGTCAACAAGGCCCAGCTCCATGGCCTGCCTTCCAGTGAACACCCGGCCATCAGCGAATTCCTGCACAGTTTCAACAGGAAGTTCCCTGCTGAGGGCAACAGCTTCCACAAACTGCTCATGCACATCCTCGACGAGCCGCAGGAAATACTCCCGTTCCCTGTCTGTCAACGTTTTGAAAGGAGACCCGGACTCTTTCATATCCCCGCTGACAACCCGCTCAGACTTTACGCCGATTTTTTCCAGGCCTTCGCTGATATCCAGAAATTCAAGGATCACACCGATGCTTCCGGTGAGGGTCCCAGGCAGTGCAAAGATGGTGTCAGCTGCGCAGGCGATATAATACCCACCGGATGCACTCACCGATCCCATGGAGACTACCAGAGGCTTTTTCCCTTTGATCTTTAGAAGGGATCCGTAGATCTCCTGAGACGGCCCGACCTTTCCTCCCGGGCTATCGATACGGACGAGAATTGCTTTTATCTGATCGTTCTCTTCGAGAGCTTTGATGCCTTTCAGATAACCTACGGAATCATGGATTGATCCCTCGATCTCCAGCACGCCGATGGCAGGGGTCATGACGGTCTGGAGTGCCTGAACTCCCCAGACAAATATGCCAATCACGAAAATAATACCAAGAAACCACTTGATTTTTCTCATCATACCTTCTGAGTTTAGGCCCGCAAATCGGGATCTCAATGACTATACAACCATATGTATACCAGCATGTAAATACCTAGAACCGCAATGTTATCCATCTGGATTTTGAGCTTTCTTGACGACCTCACCAGGGCCCCGGAGAGGAAGATCCCGGTCATGAGGAGTCCGGCTCCCAGGGAAACGAGTTGCAACGAGGTGATCGTGGTATACAATGAGGGTCGGTAGAGGAGATCCGCGATCGCAACGATCGTGAGATTCATGGCATTAGAGCCGAAGATGTTGCCAGTCGCCATGCTGATGTTCCCGAACCGCAGCAACCTCATGGTAATCACGAGCTCGGGGAGCGACGTAGCCGCAGCCATAAACAGAGACCCGACAAACGTTGAGGTCAGGCGCGTCTGCCGGGCTATCTCATCGCAGGCATTTGCCAGGAGCACCCCTGAAACTACGACGAAGGTGCCCGCAAGGAAAACCATCACCAGGTTTCTGCCCAGAGATCCGCTCTTTTTTGATCCGGATGCTGGGGGTTCGAGGATTCCATCACCACCCTGATGGGCATACATCCACATGCCCAAACCATAGAAGCCCAGGATGAAAAAATTACCGAAAAACCCGCCCCGGGGATCTGTAGGGGCCATTGCTATGAGCAGCACCAGGAAGGCAGCAAGAGAGATGCTCATATACGCAGAGAAATTGGACCGCCAACTCCATTGTTGATCTTTCAATTTCGCGGAGAATATCAGAATTGAGGCGCTGAGTATGGCAATATTAAAGAGATTCGAGCCAAAGATATTACCCACACCCAGATCAGGGTTTGATTTGGAGATCACCGCGGTGAGCGTACCGATCAACTCCGGTAAGGAGGTGATGAGACCGAGCATCAGGGCCCCTATAAACCCCCGGCTCAAGCCTGTGATATCAGCCGTCTCCTCTGCCAGGTCACTCAGATATCTTCCTGCAAAAAAGATGATGACAGAGGCTGCAACGAACTGATACCACATGCTATCAGATCAGCTTTTTCCCTTGTTGTCTGTGAGCTCCTTCAGCAGATCTCCGAGATTCGTTCCCACTTTGTCGGAGGTCTTTTCCTGAGAGGCAAGAGCCTTCTTCTGGTGAGCCTCATCGATGGCCTTGATGGAGAGCCCGATTTTCTTGTTTTCCGGGCTGATCCTCAGGACCATGGCTTCAACGTCCTGCCCCACCTCGAGCACCTCTGACAGCGAGTTTATCTTGTTGCTGCTTACCTCTGAAATGTGGATCATACCCTCGATGCCCGGCCTGATCTCCACGAATGCCCCAAAATCGGTCAAGGAAGTTATCTTTCCCTTGATGACACTTCCGGGAGGATGATCCAGCGCGATCTGATGCCAGGGATCCGGTGTGAGCTGCTTGACGCCAAGGGAAAACTTTTCGTTGTCCGGATCAATGGCCAGCACCTTTGCATTGATTACATCTCCCTTTTTGAACTGCTCACGAGGATTCTTCACTTTGGGATCCCAGGAGATGTCCGACACATGAATAAGACCATCCACATCGACATTCTCATCAACACTCACAAACAGTCCAAAATCCGTGACATTCTTCACCGTTGCATCCACAACCGTACCTTCTGGATAGTATTCCTGAAGCATTTCCCACGGGTTCGGAAGGGTTTGTTTGAGCCCCAGCGAAATCCTCCTGCTCTCCTGATCGACGGCGAGCACGATTACATCGACGGCCTGTCCCTCTTCCAGAATGGATGAGGGGTGTCTGATCCGCTTGGTCCAGAACATTTCAGAGATATGCACCAGTCCCTCGACCCCTTCTTCCAACTCGATAAACGCCCCGTAGTTCGTAACCGAGGTCACCTTGCCGGAAATCTTTTTTCCGATGGGATACCGGTATTCAAGTCCCTCCCAGGGGTCTTTTGTGAGCTGTTTCATGCCGAGGGATATCTTTTCTGATTCGGGATCAAACTCGATGACCTGCACCCTGATCTCCTGTCCTGGAGACACTTTATCTTTTGGATCCTTCAGTTTTCCCCACGACATGTCGGTGATGTGCAGGAGCCCATCGATACCCCCGATATCAACGAAGGCACCATAGCTCATGATGTTCTTCACCTTGCCAGTAACAATATCACCCTTTGCAAGGGTGGCTAGAAGCTTCTTTTTGTCTTCCTCCCTCTGCCTCTCAAGAACCTCGCGATGACTGACCACCACGTTGTTCTTCTTACGGTTGAACTTGATGACAGAGACCTCGATCTCCTGTGAGATCATCTTTTCAAGTTCACCCTCAGAGACAGGGCTCAGCGTCGCCTGTGAACTGGGAAGGAATGCAGGGGTGCCAATGTCCACGATGAGACCCCCCTTGATCCTCTCGGTCACTTTCCCTTTTAAATAGGTGTTTTCCTGGTATGCCTTGATAATATCATCCCAGACCTTTAAGCGTTTGGCTTTTTCTTTGCTGAGTCTGATGATGCCTTTGGCTGAATTGATATTTTCAACGAGGACTTCCACTTCATCACCGATGCCAATACTGATTTCACCGCTATCTCCGATGAATTCCCCGATGGGTGCCTGCCCTTCGATCTTTCTTCCAATGTCAATCATGATGTATTCTGCTCCGATCTGGACAACCGTTCCTGTCACCACAGAGCCTGAGGTTACCCGTTTATCAAGGGTTTCCTCATAGAGTGCTTCAAGATCAGCACTTTCAACATCGACATCCTGATGTTCCTGGGCTTCAACATCGACATCTTGATGTTCCTGGGTGTGTTCCTCCTTCACTGTGCGTTCAAGTTCCTGGTCTGTTTTGGTTTCGTCTGAGCTAAACATGATACCTACCCCCATCCGTCGTTCCTTATTCCTCAATAAGTTGGCAAGGTATACAATATCGATCCTGAAAAGACAAGGCCATTATAGTAGTTCGTGGACCCCTCTCGTTGCAGGAAAATCTTGTGTTGCCGATGAGAAACTCCGGACGATCCTCTGCTGATTAATCGAGGGGATTTTTCTTCTTCATCGTTGAAGGATCCCTGAGGGCTTTTTCCAGTTCACTGAACATACTTGCCTTGTCTGAGTTTTTTCCCAAAGCTTCTTCGATCTCTTTGAGGCGGGACTGCTGCTTGGACTTGAACTGGG
>DSBG01000093.1 GCA_011046135.1 Deltaproteobacteria bacterium | reverse complement strand
TCTAAAAGGCGCATGATGGTCTTCAGGGTAGTGCTTTTGCCTGCACCATTGCTGCCCAGGAGCGCTACGATGTCTCCCTCTTTGATTTCAAGGGAGATTCCGTGGAGAGCCCGTATCAGGTCATACCATGTCTCGCAGTTTCTGATCGTGAGCATCACGCATCCTCCTCGCCGAGATAGGCTGCTATCACATCCGGGTGCTTCTGTACCTCCTGGGGTGTACCCTCGACGATCTTAATGCCCTGGTTGATGGCCAGGATCCGGTCAGAGATGCCCATTACCATGTTCATGTCGTGCTCGATGAGCAGGATGGTAACCTTGTAGTCATCCTGGATATCCTTGATCCAGATCCTCAGGTCGTCTTTCTCCTCGGTATTCATGCCCGCAGATGGCTCATCCAGGAGCAGGACCTTGGGTTCCAGGGCCAGGGCGCGAGCGAGTTCGACGAGCTTGCGCTTGCCATAGGGAAGGTTGGACACGAACTGGTCGCGTACGGACTGGAGATCGAGAAAATCGATGATGTGTTCGACTCTCTCCCGGTGAATAACCTCTTCCTTTGCACACCGTGATCCCCTGCCCCACATGAAGGCTCCGCTTAGTACGCCTGTTTTCATGTGGATGTGCCTGCCGAGCATGATGTTGTCCATGACAGAGGCATTGGCGAAGAGCTGGATGTTCTGGAAGGTGCGGGAAACCCCTTTTCGCGCGATCCTGTCAGGAGAGAGCCCGGTAAGGCTCTCTCCTGACAGGATGACATTTCCCGAATCAGGCTTGTAAATGCCGCTGATCATGTTGAAGATGGTGGTCTTTCCGCTCCCGTTGGGCCCGATGATGGAGAAGATGGAGTTCTGCCCAACCTCGAACGTTGCACTGTCAACCGCCCGGATGCCACCGAAGCTGATGCTCAGATTCTCAACCTTGAAGTGAACCATGCGACGCGCTCCTCGTGCTTTCTGCTGCGCTCTTTTTCCCGCTCAGTGAACGGGACTCTTTCTGACTGCACTCAGTAGTTTTTCCATGTTGCCAGATCGTTTTCTGTCCAATCTTTCAGCAGGATGTATGTTCCCCCGGGTCCGCACTTCTGGATCTGGACTGAGTCGGTTCCCTGGTGGCAGTTCTCTGTCCAGGTTATCGGGGCCCCGAGCCCCTTCCAGTTCCTGAACGAGTTCAATTCCTTCATAACTGCTTCGGTGCTCAGATTCGGGCCGACACGTCTAAGGGCCTCCACCAGTGGTTCGGCAAACTGGATGCCGGCTATGTAGAAGCTTGACCATCGCTCTTCCGGGGCGAGCCTTTTTGCTGCCTCGCGATACTTCACCATGAGGGGATCCTGTGAATCCGGGGGAGGCACGAACGCCCCGGTTATTACCCCTTCATACAAGCCCCCGGTAATGTGGTGCATCAGGGCGAGATCAGACAGGCCTGAATTGGCGATCCACTGAGGCTTGAAGTCGATGCTTTCACTCGTTTTCAGTGCTATGACACACAGGGTCGGGCTCACCCACATGAGGACTGCCTCTGCACCGGAATTCTTCAATCTCAGCATCTGAGATGCAAGGTCCTTCTCTGTCGGTTCTACCGGGATTTCCAGAACACACTTCATCTTGTAGGAGACAAGCCGCTGTGTCATTCCTTCCAGACCGACTTTCCCGAACACGTCGTTCTGGTACAGGATGGCTATTTTCTTGTACCCGAGTTCTTCAACCGCATACTTGGTCAGGACACTCGCTTCATCCTGGAAGCGGGGATAGGAACAGAAGCGATAGGGATCCGGTTTGCCGTCAACCCTGTCATCCACCGTGTTGAGTGACGAGGTTCCGGGAACCACCCACAGGATCTTGTTGTCCGAGATGAATTTCTTCACCGCCTGTCCGCCGGCTCCCGAGACCCCACCGGTAAAGGCGAAGATCCCGTAGCGTTCCACCACTTCTTTCACAGCGGCCTGGGCCAGGGCCGGGTTGTACTGGTCGTCCCGCAGGTAATACTTGATTTTTCTGCCGTGGATCCCGCCCTCTTCGTTCACCAGGTCGAACAGCAGCCCGGCGCCCCTGGCAACCGATCCCCAGGGGGCTGCGGGGCCTGTCTGGGGGCCGAACTGGCCGATCCTGATTTCCTTGTCATCAAAGCCTTTTTCCGCGGCCGAACAGGTAAGGGGCACGACCAGAATAAGAGCTACCATCAGAACAATTGAATAACAGATTTTTTTCATGTGGAACCTCCCATGTATCCGTTCATATACGGTTACAGGGTCTGAAGGATCTCCTTCAGACCCTTTCTGTTCCTATTTTTTCCAGGTTGCGAGATCGTTCGACTGCCAGTCCTGGAGCGTGATGTAGGTGGCTCCCGGGCCGCACTGCTGAATCTGGACCGAATCCGTTCCCTGATGGATCTCCGGGGTCCAGGTCACCGGAGGGCCGATGGTCTGGTGGTTCGTAATGGAGTTGAGCGCCTTCAGGGTCGCCTCGGTACTCAGGTTCGGGCCCACGCGATGCAGTGCCTCCACCAGCGGGTCGGCAAAGAGGATGCCTGCGAGGTAGAAGGTGCCCCACCGCTCTTCAGGAGAGAACCGTTTTGCGGCATCCCGGTATTTGTTCAGAATGGGATGGTCCGTGTCGGGCGGAAGGCCGAATGCCCCGGTGATGACCCCTTCCCAGAGCCCGCCCGTGATGGTGTTCATGAGCGGATAGTCCGAGAGGGTGTCCGAAGAGACCCACTGGGGCTTGTAGTCAATGGTCGCGGCGGTTTTCAGGGCAATGGCCGCAACCGTGGGATTGACGAACATGATGACCACTTCCGCGCCTGACTCCTTGAACCTGAGGATCTGTGATGAGAGATCCTTGTCACCCGGTTCCACAGGAATCTCGGCTATGAGGCTCATGTTGTACGTGGCCAGCCTCTTCTTGGCGCCCGAGAGCCCGTCCTTACCGTACTGATCGTTCTGGAAGAAGAATCCGATCTTCTTGGCTTTGAGCTTTTCCACGACAAACTTGGTCAGGATGCTCGATTCGTCCTCATACAAGGGGTAGACGGCAAAGAGATACGGGTTTGCCGGAAACACGAACTCCCTGATGGCGGCAGACGGTCCTACCCAGATGATCTTGTTCTGCTTGAGATACTCCATGACAGCAAGACCGCACGCACCTCCGACACCGCCCACGAAGGCAAAGACACCCCTGCGCTCGACGAGATCTTTCACAACGGCGACGGTCTGGGCGGGATTGTACTGATCGTCCCGCAGGAAGTACCTGATTGTTCTGCCGTGGATGCCACCTTCTTCGTTGACCACATCAAAGAGAAGTCCGCTTCCCCGGGCAACGGCTCCCCACGGGGCTGCAGGTCCTGTCTGGGGACCCCACTGGCCGATCCTGATTTCCTTGTCGTCAAACCCTTTCTCCTGTGCCGAACACGTAAGTGTCAGTGCCAGGAACAGGCATACAACCATGAAACCTGTACAAAGGAACCGTTTCATAACCTCATCCTCCTTTACCCCCCTTCATCGAAGGGCACATTGAAAAACCGTTTTTCAGGCACAGGAACGTATTATTTCCATGTCGCCAAATCGTTGGATGTCCAGTCCTGGAGCAGGATGGCGGTGCCACCGGGGCCGCACTTCTGGATCTGGATCGAATCTGTTCCCTGGTGCTGATCTGCACGCCAGGTAATCTTGGGTCCGATTCCCTGGAAGTCTGTTATGGAATTGAGGGCATCGAGACACGCCTCGGTCGTGAGGTTCGGTCCTACCATTTTGAGTGCCTCAACTAACGGTTCCGCAAAGGCGATACCGGCAAGGTAGAAGGTTCCCCAGCGCTCTTCGGGGGAGAGCCGCTTGGCCGCCTCGCGGTAGCGCACCATCAGGGGATTGTCAGAATCGGGGGGCAGCGCGAAGGCACCGGTGATCACCCCTTCCCAGAGGCCGCCGGTGATGGCGTTCATGAGGGCATAGTCAGAGAGCGTGTTGGAAGAGACCCACTGGGGGGAAAACCCGATGGTGGCGCTCGTCTTGAGCGCGATGGTGGCTGTGGTGGGGTTGACCCACATGATGACCACCTCGGCCCCGGAATTCTTGAACCTGAGCATCTGGGACGAGAGATCCTTTTCCCCGGGTTCGACAGGTATCTCCTCGACCAGGCTCATGTTGTTGTATGATGCAAGCCGCTTCTTGGTCCCCGTCAGCCCGTCCTTGCCGTACTGATCGTTCTGATAGAAGAACCCGATCTTCTTGGCCTTCAGTGTTTCCACGATGTACTTGGTCAGGACGCTGGCCTCGTCATCATAGAGCGGGTACATGCCAAAGAGGTACGGATTGACCGGAAACACGTATTCATTGAGCGCGGTGGCGGGTGAAACCCAGATCACCTTGTTCTGGGCGAGGTAGTCCTTCACGGCCATGCCTCCCGCACCCGATACCCCGCCAACAAAGGCGAAGACTCCCCTGCGCTCCACGAGTTCCTTGACCACGGAGACCGTCATGGCCGGGTTGTACTGGTCGTCCCTGACGAAGTAGCGGATCTTTCTGCCGTGGATGCCCCCTTCTTCATTGACGAGCTGGAAGAGGATGTCGCTACCGCGAGCCACGGAACCCCACGGGGCGGCAGGCCCGGTCTGGGGGCCCCACTGGGCGATCCTGATCTCGTTCTTGTCCACCCCGGGAGTTGCAGCAGGTGCCGTCAGGGGCAGCAGGAACAGCGCAGCCAGCGCCAGTATCACGTACCCTCGAATCTCAAATCCTTTCATCATTCCCTCCTTGCGGCTGCATCAGCGCAGCTCGGTGTAGTTCGTGACAATTCAGCCTGGTGTCCCCACCGGGCCTTTCAGCCTTTAAACCAGGCTCCTCCCTCCTTCAGGAAGGTGAAACAGTAGTTGTACAAGGCGCGTGCGTTCGTGTCGGTAAACAGAAGCGTGATATCCACCTCTGCCTGGGCAAATCGCTCAACTGCAGGATAGGTTTCAGGATCATGGTTGGGCCTGAGACCATAGATATCGACCACCTTGTATTCAACGATCTTGGTCGTGTTCGAGCGCATCTCAGCGAGGAAATCTTCATAGGAATGCGTCTTCCTGTAATGTGATGACGGGGCGAGGCACAAGAAGAGCCTCTCGTAATCCTCGCTCATTTCGGCAGCAAAATAGGCTCTAAGGGCCGCTTCGATCCTCGGGCGCTCGAACACCATCTCGATGGCCTTGATGGGTCTCTCGAAGAACAGGACCACGGAGGCCAGGATGACCAGGGTGAGCCCCAGTACCCCCAGAATCACGGTGGTGCGCCTGTTTCCGAGCGTATCCGCCATTGTCACACCTTCTTCACGTAGTGCTTTGCAAAGAGTCCACTCGGTTTCAGGGTAAGAACGAGTATGATGACCACAAAGGCCACGATAGGCTTCCAGTGGGGCCAGGCATACCCGAAGAAATTCTCAATGAGACCCAAAGAGATTCCACCGAGGACCACGCCGGGTATGCTGGTGAGCCCTCCAAGAACCGCAGCGGCGAAGGCCCGCATGAAGGGCTCCATCATGTAGGTCGGATCAAGGACAGACCGGGCGGCGAAAAACATCGCTGCCACGGCGCCAATGACAGAACTCATGGCCCAGGTGAAGGAAAAGACCCGCTCCACCTTGATGCCCATGATCTTTGCGGCATTCTGATTCTGCTGGGTCGCCCGCATGGCGACCCCGAGATTGGAGTAACGGAAGAACAGGTAGAGCAGCACCATGATCAGTGCCGTCAGGATAAAAACCCCCATGGTCCATTCATTGAGCTTCAGGCCAGGCAGGATCTCGTGGGTGTCCCGCACCGACAGGGGGAAGGCGAAATCTTTCTGCTCGGCCCCCCATTTCCATCCCACAAGACTCATGAGCATCATCTCAGCGCCGAGCGTGATAATGATCAGCCCGAGCACGGTGGGATCCTTGGCAGGCCTGAGCAGAAAGAACTCGATGAACATGCCCAGGAGGATCGCGAAGATCATGGTGATAATGAAGGCGAGCCAGAAGGGGAATTGATACTGGATCAGGATGTGATAGGCGATGAACGTGGAGATCATACCCATCTCTCCCTGACCGAAGTTGACCACCTCGGAGGTTTTGTAAATGATCGCCACGGCTACGCCAAAAAGTCCGTAACAGGCACCGATCGCAAGTCCTTCGATGATGAGTTGTCCAATCATGTCTTCTCCATCGCCCTGTCAGCTGCCATCAAAATGGCCAGGTCTTCCAGTATTTCTTGATCCTTATCCAGATGCCGAACATGCCCAGAGGCTCGAAGATCACGATAAGCACCATGATGAGCCCCAGCAAGAAACCACCGATATTGTCCATGCCGATCACGGTGAACCACTTCCTGGAAAAGGAGACGAGAAGGTCTCCCAGGTAGGGAAGCTCACCCATGTTCTTCAGGAGATCGTACTGCAGATAGGTGATGAGCGCGGCACCCATGACAGCACCGAGAATGCTGCCCAGCCCACCCACCACAACCATCACGAGGAAGACGATGGAGAGGATGAGATTGAAGGTGAATGGATCGAAGAACTTCACCACAAAGGCGAACAGGCCGCCTGCAACTCCTGCATAGAAGGCGCTGACCGCAAAGGACAGGGTCTTGAAGATCGTGAGGTTGACACCCATGACCTCTGCAGCAATGTCGTCATCACGGATGGCGACAAACGCTCGTCCAATGCGCGTTTTCATCAGGTTCTTTCCCCCGATCACCATGAGGATGGCGATGACGAGGATCAGGTAGTAGATCTTCATGTCGGTGTTGAGCACCAGGCTCATCCCGAGCTCGGGGATCCCCATTTCAAGAGCCGGGGCATGAATCCCCATGCGGCCGCCAAAGACATCCCAGGTGCCGATGATGTGCATGATCGTCAGCCCGAAGCCCAGCGTGGCGATGGCAAGGTATGGTCCTTCCAGTCTCAGTGCCGGAAGCCCGATGATGAAGCCGAAGAATGCCGCGATCAACCCTGCAATGATCACGGCCAGGAGAAAGGGCATGGGCAGATGGGTCATGAGCAGGGCGGTGCCGTAGGCCCCGATGGCAAAAAACCCTGCATGTCCCAGAGAAATCTGGCCGGTGTAGCCCACCAGGATGTTCAATCCCACGGCCAGGATTACATGCACCAGGATGACGTTCGCCAGGTAGATGTAGTAGTTGCCCACGAGGAAGGGAAAGGCGAAGAGGAAGATCATGAAGGCCATAGACCACGCAAGCACGGTATTGCTGCTGAAAATCTCGATGTCTTCGTAGTAATCTCGTTTCATGTCCATAGGAACACCCCGTCAGAGAAGCTTGATAAATGAACGCCCAGATGGCCCGGTGAAAGATGAACGATTCACTGCAGAACAGCAAAGGCGCACGTGTAATGTGTCCGAATGATGCCGTTTTCCCTCATAGATGAAAAGACCATAAAGAAACACATGCTTTATATTATGATATTATGATGACTTGTCAAGAAAAAAGAATCTGGAATCAATTGGTTATAATAAACTAGGTACACACTTCATCTTAGAATAGGTTTTTATTCACCCTTCAATACCTGTGGAAGATACATGCTCTGTAAAAAGGGACGGTTCTGGTGGCTCTCGAGGTGATACGAGCGGGGTTTTCCTGCTTCAAAGATGGGTGCATCACACCATGCGTGGTCGTTACCATGCCCAGGAAATACTTGCCAGGAGCATGAGCACCGCCAGAAGGGCGATGGAAAAGAGCAGGGGAAGCTTTTCAGTGGAGCCCTGTTTCTGTGCCAGGACACACAGGAGAACGATGAGTGAACCGGGCACGAAACACAGGGAGAGAACAAGGGCACCATACCGTGCAAGGGAATCTCTCCCGAGCACACAGGGTGTTTCCTGTTTCTCGGGCACAGGCTTCATGCTATAACCTCCTCAGTATCATGGGGGCTGAGTACACAATTTCTCAAGCAGATTCAGAACATACGACTACACGAAACGAGTGCGCGGCACAAGAACATTTCTGTTCATGTCCCAAACAACGTTTCATGTGCGGGTGACAAGACCCATGACCTCGCCAGTCAGAATTCATGTACGTCATTACGTACAGGCTCTCGCAGTATTATTTCTCACGAGCGTGGGGCTCTCGTGGAGAAGGCTGTCTTCCGGGATCCTCTGGTGCCTGGCATCGTCACTGGTCTTGAGTTGGGGCTGTGGAAGCACGAGCGCACAGGAGGATGAACCGGTCCTGTCCCAGTGGACGGTGATGGTATACATGGCCGGTGATGCAGACATCTCGGATGCCGCATTTGCTGATTTCAACGAGATGGAGCAGGTCGGCTCGAGCACCGAGGTACGCATTGTCGCCCAGGTGGAATTCGATCCCCGGAGAGAACCGTATCCACCGGGCAGCACGCTGAGGGGGTTGATTACCCCGGACGATGACCCGGATGCAATCGGCAGTGACCTTGCCGATATCGGCAACAGGGACATGACGAACCCCCAGACCCTGCGGGAGTTCATCACCTGGGCTGCCTCGAGGTATCCTGCCCGCAATTATCTCCTTCTCCTGTGGGGTCACGGAACCGGGTGGAAACCTCTCTCCTTCTCTGCGATGCAATCCAAGGGCATGTTCACGGACCAGTCCTCTGACCAGACCTCTGCAGGAACCCTCATGGCCATTGGCGATCTAGCCGGAGCAATTCTGGACAGCGGCATCGTGTTCGACGTCATCAATCTCGATGCCTGTCTCATGGGGATGTACGAGGTGGCCTTTGAACTTCAGGACTGTGCTCACCACCTGAGTTTTTCCCAGGGCCTCTACCCCATCCATGGCGATCCCTATGCCGAGATCTTGCGCTCCCTCGGGGAGAATCCCCGCATGATCAGCCGTGAGCTCTCACGCACGATCGTCCAGAAAACCAGTGAGTTTTATGAGGCACGCGGCGTCGGGTTTACCAAGTCCTCACTGGATCTCTCGGGACTCCAAGACCTCCATGAAGGCATATCTCGCGTCGCAGATCTGATCCTGCTGGATTTTGACCGCCTCAGCGGGAACGTGAGGCAGGCACGCGATGAATCCCTGCACTTCCATATCACGACGGGCCAGTACACGAGCACGGACCTAGGAGATTTTCTGACGAGGCTGGGAAAATTCACCGGTGATGAAGAACTCGATGAGGCGGTATATGACCTCAGGAACCTCCTTGCCGAATGTGTCGTCGAGAACGGGGTGTTCTCTCCATCAATGGAACCTCTGGGTCGTTCCCAGGGCCTCTCCATCTACCTTCCTGCCCCGGGAGAAGCGAACGCGACCGATCTCGAGAGGTACTCGGGACTCTCCTGCAACCAGGGATCCCCAACAACCTGGGCTGATCTTGTCACAGCCGTTGTGACTGATGGAGAGAGCAGGTATGCTCAGTGAGGGCCGGGAGCATTGGGAGATTCCTTTCCCATAGTGCCGTGCAGGAGAACCAATGGACGCGATGGCTGCGGGAATTATTTCCTGGATTGTGCTGGGACTCAGCGCTGGTCTTGCCCTTGGGCCTCTGCTCACCCTCGTCCTCACCGAGACGATCAGATATGGTACACGATCCGGTATCAGGGTTTCCCTCGCCCCGCTGCTGACTGATCTGCCCATCGTGGTTGTGAGCCTGTTCGTCATGTCGCGGCTTTCCTCGTTTTCAGGAGTCCTCGGGACCATTTCGCTGTTTGGTGCGTGTTTTGTCGCCTATCTGGGGGTCGAATCCCTGCGGGTCAGGGGACTCCCATTGCCGGAACCTCCTGGCTCGTCGCATTCCCTCACCAAAGGGGTCATCACGAATCTTCTGAATCCTCACCCCTACCTGTTCTGGACCCTGGTGGGGGCTCCGATGATCGTTGATGCTTATGGCAGAAGTCTTTGTTCCGCAGTGCTGTTTCTCCTCATATTCTACACGATGCTCGTGGGCTCGAAAATCACCCTTGCCGTAACTGCTGGAAAGGCTAGAAGATTTCTCCTCCACGGTTCGTACAGGATCTGTATGCAGGTTCTCGGTATGCTCTTGCTGATCTTTGCCGTGCTGCTCTCCCGTGACGCCCTGCGTCTGCTGAAGATCCTCGGGTGACGGGGTGCGTGCGGCCGGAAATAAAAAAAAGCCAAGAAGCACAACGCTGCTTGGCAGGTATGAAGAGAGTATTGGTGGTCTTTCCTGGTTGTTTCTATCGGCAGGTGTTTTTAAGGACTTGAGGGAAAAGAGGTGGGAGGACTGAGTTGCCATGCGACGGGGAGAACTCGGAACAGGCCGGAAAAACAAGGTGAAGTGTCCATCACCATGAAAGAACAACTGGAAGACGTCAGGTCATGGGCCTGCTGTGTGTTACCCCTTGGGGACCTTGAGGAGATCGATTCCAAGATCGGTGAGACGCTCACCAGTTACGGAGCTTCACCCACGAACGAGGCGTTGTCGAGAAAACCCTCCCGGTCGAGCTTCATGGTCTGGCTCAGGGTTTCGAGGATGTCCTGGGCGGTTATGCCGTCTTCCCCCACCTGTTCAGCGGCGAGGTCACCTGCAGCCCCATGGATGAACACCCCTTTGCGCAGTGCATCGGGCAGGTCGAGACCGAGACAGTACATGGCCGCTATCGTGCCTGCAAGCACATCACCACTGCCTGCCGTCGCCATGCCGGAATTGCCGGTCATGTTGATGAAGATCCTCCCGTCCGGGAACCCCACCAGGGAGTGGGCACCTTTGAGCACAATCAGGGCATTGAGGGCTCTGCATGTTTCCCGAAGGATACCGATGGGATCGGAAGCGATCTCCGAAACCGTTTTCTTCGTGAGTCGGGCCATCTCTCCCGGGTGCGGTGTCAGGATGGTGCCGGCCTTCCTCTTTTTCAAAACACCAGGATGCTGCGCAATGGCTGTGATGCCATCACCGTCGATGACGATTGGCACCGGAACCCTTTCCGTCAGCTCCACAACGAGACGCGAGGTTTCTTCGTGCAGTGAGAGGCCCGGGCCGGCAACAACGATGTCCATCTTTTCCGCCAGCTTCACCAGTGAATCTGTGTTCTCGCGTGAGATGCTGCCCTCGAGGGTCTCATGCTGGGGCAGGAAGACAATCTCACTTCCCTTGCATGCGATAAAGGGCACGATGGACCGGGGGGCGGCAAGGCGGGAATACCCTCCTCCGGCCTTCATGAATGACAGGGCCGCAAAATACGGTGCCCCGAAATAGCTGGCGGACCCGGAGATGAAGAGTGCCTCCCCGAAATCGCCCTTGTGTCCGAAGGGCGACCGTGGCGGAAGTGGGGGTGGGTCGTTCACCTCGAGTAACAGATCCGGAGAATCATGGAGCGCAGGGGGGAACGAAATGTGAGATACCCACAGGGAACCGCAGTGATCATAACCGGGATAGAGCAAGGTTCCCACCTTGGGAAGGCCGAAGGTGATGGTGATATCGGCCTGCACTGCACTACCCATAACTTCTGCAGTATCGCCGTTGATTCCTGAAGGAATGTCCAGGCTCAGAACTGGTTTACCGCTCGAGTTGATCTCATGGATGAGATCCCGGTGGAGACCCTCGACCGTTCTGGTCAGGCCGGTTCCAAAAATGGCGTCCACGATCAGGTTACACCCCTTGAGTTCACCCCTGAGAGATCGCAGGTTCTTCACCTCGTGGATCGCGACGGGCATGTTCGAGATCATGGCGAGGTTGGTTTCAGCAGAACCACGGTAGTGCGTTCGGTCTCCGAGAATGTATACCGTGACATCTCCCCCGGCTGAATGGATTTTTCGTGCGACGACAAACCCGTCACCGCCATTGTTCCCCAGACCACAGAACACGAGAACTTTCCCGGAACGAAGGTCGAATTCCTCTTCGAGGATGGAAAAGGACGCTATCCCTGCATTCTCCATGAGGAGCAGTTCGGGGATTCCATAGGTGTGAATTGCCGCAGCATCCAGTGCCCTTATTTCAGATACGGTACAGACTTTCATCCGACTCCTCCCTCCCTGAACTCGCGATACACAGAGATGCCCCTGCTCGTGAGCGTGTTCTCGATTCGAATCCGAACAGCGGCCCAAAAACTCCAGAACTCATCCTCTTTTCAAAAGAGGGTGCTTGTCAACCTGAAAGATGATGGTCCCTCTCGAGGGGTCCCTCCTCCTGGATTTCCGTGTCTCCCCGGTATGAGCGGGGAGATCTACCCCTCCGAGAGTCCCTCGATAAGGGCGAGCACGTTGTGCCCCAGAACGCGGTGGTTGTATCCTCCCTCGAGGATGGCAAAGCAGCCGCCGGTGTTCCTGTTAGAGGCGCCGCGCACGTACTGCCCGATCGTCCGGTAGTCATCGGTCCTGAGGACTCCGCCCCAGTCCTGTTCGTGATTGTCAAACCCTGCGGAGATGCCGATGATATCGGCCTGGACAAGATCCATTTCCTCGCGCACCTCTTCCAGATAGGAACGCCTCTCATGGGCGGATACGTTGTGGATGGTCGCGTAGCCTCTGTGCTGCAGGATATTCACCGTGCCGTCTCCAAAGTGGAGATCGATGTCCAGCACGTATGCCGTCTGGATGGCTCCCGATCGCCTGAGGTGTTCCAGGGCTATGGCCATGTTGTTGTAAAAGCAGAACCCCCATGCCGAATTGGAGGATGCATGGTGCCCCGGTGGTCGGATGAGTCCGAAACACGGCTCTGTGATGCCGGTGGTGGCGGCCTTGATGGCACCGCCGGCTGCCAGGGAGGCAATGGGGTGCAGCCCGAGGCGCTTCACATGGTCGATGTGGTCTGCGGAATGCACCGCATCTATATCCCCCTGGGATGCGGGAAAACAGTTCACAAACTGGACATGGGGGCCTATGACTTCCATGATGGCCTCCATCCTTCCCTCGTCGGCGGCAGGGTCGCCGGTATAGACCTGATGGAATTCTTCGTCGAAAACAACCTTCATGTCCACCTCCTCTCGGGTAACTATCCTAAACGAAACGTGTCACGCAGTGCAAAGAAAACCCGTTCATGGATACTGGTATATCCTGCGAGTACGTTACATTTTTTGCAAAGAACTTGTGTCCCCGCTGCCGGGGTATGTACGAAATACAGCACAGTGAGAGGTGAAAAAACAAGGGGTTATCCGGGTGTGAGCCAATCTCTCTCAGGATTCAGGTTCTTCTGTCTTGCCGAGTTGGATCGAGAAAGTATAATAGAGAACAGAGCATTGATGCACAACGTTTTTTTTACTCGGGAAAAGGAGGTGTAATGAAGATTGCTGTTCTCACAGGTGGGGGAGATTGCCCCGGTCTGAACGGGGCAATCAAGTGGGTTACCAAGACTGCCCTGGATCCTGCTCTGGAGCGGAAGCGGTCCATACGTTTCGAGGTGTTGGGAGTCAGGGAAGGGTGGAAGGGACTCGTGGAGGTAAATCCCGATGACCCCGAGAGCTGTGCAGAGTACCTCCTGCCCCTGAATGAAGAAGTGGTGAGAACGTGGGACCGGTATGGAGGGACCAATATCGGCACCTCCCGGACCAACCCGTTCAATCCCAAGAACGATCGTTCGGACAGGCTCATGGAAAATATTTCACGCCTCGGAATCGATATCATTGTTGCCATCGGGGGTGAGGATACGCTGGGTGTTGCCTATAAACTCTACAAACGGGGGGTCAAGACCGTGGGAATCCCGAAGACCATCGATGGCGATCTCCTGGGGACAGACTACTCCCTCGGGTTCGATTCTGCCGTCAACGTCATCATGGAGGAAATAGACAGACTCCGTACCACTGCCGGGTCCCACAACAGGATATTCGTGGTGGAGACCATGGGCAGGCATGCAGGGTGGCTCGCTCTGCACGGGGGAGAATGCAGCGGAGCCTATATCATCCTCATTCCCGAATATCCCTTCGACATGAACCGGGTGTGTGATCTCCTGCTGGAACGCAAGGGCAGAGAGGTTCAGTACAGCATCGTCGTCGTTTCGGAAGGGGTTAAACCGGCAGGAGAGCAGGAGTTCTACAAGGATGACAAAATCGATGACTTCGGGCATCACTCCCTGGGGGGGATCGCGGCATACATTGCAGAGACCATTGAAAAGAAGACCGGGTTCGAAACACGCTACGTCATGCTGAGCCACCTCCAGCGGGGGGGGTCTCCGTCGGCGCGAGACCGTCTCATGGCTCGCTGGTACGGGATCGCGGCGGTCGACACGATCCTGAACGAGGATTTCGGCAGGATGGTGAGCTTTTCCCAGGGGGAGATCACCACGGTTCCCCTGAAAGAGGTTGTCGATAAGCTCAAGATCGTGGATGTGGAAAAGTATTACGACTCTGAGCGCTACAATGGAAAAAGGTCGA
This sequence comes from Deltaproteobacteria bacterium, assembly GCA_011046135.1. GTDB lineage: Bacteria > Desulfobacterota > Desulfomonilia > UBA1062 > UBA1062 > DSBG01. The sequence goes on along the minus strand of DSBG01000093.1, from coordinate 24,380 downwards.
TCCTGTAGCCGGGAATGCTGGATGTCCCGATGAATACCCTTTGGATGCTGAACAACACACAGCGTCGGTCAAAGGGTTCCGACCGGGGACGAGGGAGTCCTGTCGATCACCCAAGGTGACAGAATGAAGGTAAGCAGGTTTGGCGTTTCCCTGGAAGAAGGGCTCCTGAGGGAACTCGACGGATTTGTCAAAAAACATCGATTCCCGAATAGGAGCAAGGCACTACGACATCTCGTGCGCAATGCACTGGTTGAAGAGGCATGGCGTGATGACCAGGAGGTGGTCGGGATCATCGTTCTGATCTTCGACCACCACAGGCGCAATGTCGTGGGCAGCCTCGTTGAGGTCCAGCATGATTTTTCCGGGATGATCATCTCGAGCCAGCACGTGCACCTCGATCACGACACCTGCCTGGAAGCCATTGTTCTCAAGGGAAGACCCTCCGAACTTCAGAGGCTTTCCGACAGGCTCATTGCAATCAAGGGAATCAAGCACGGGCAACTGGTCATGTCCGGGTTCTAAAGATCAGCTCAGGACAAGAATCCCGGAGGACCGGAGGTTGAACTCCGGATCGGAAGTGCCCTTCATGCAAGAGGTCTGCCTGGACACGAAGGATGTCTTCGACAGGAGTATTGCGAACGTTGCCTGTACACCGGTATGTGGTGCGCAGGCAACGAACGTTTTCCAGGGGATTGTTCTCTCAGCAGCGAAGGTTCCGGAACATGGGAGCTCTCCCGGTATCAGTGGACTTCCTGGGGGGATAACGTGATCTGTTCAGCCTTGACAATGGTTACAGGATGATCCGGAACGTCCTGATATCCCGCTCTGGACGTGGTTTTCTGGCTTTCTATGGCATCCACCACATCCATGCCTTCGACCACCTTTCCGAACACACAGTAGCCCCATCCCTGTGATGTCTTGTCCTTGTGGTTGAGGAACTGGTTATCCTTGGTGTTGATAAAGAACTGCGACGTGGCCGAGTGGGGCTGGCTTGTCCGGGCCATGGCAATGGTGCCGCGGAGATTCAGCAGGCCATTGTTCGCCTCATTGAGAATGGGCTTCTGTGTGGGTTTCGGCTGCATATCCTCCCCGAATCCCCCGCCCTGTATCATGAATCCCTTGATCACCCGATGAAAAATGGTGCCCGCAAAGAACCCTGCATCCACATAGGCGAGGAAGTTTTTGACCGTTGCAGGGGCTTTGTCCGGATACAATTCGATCACGATTGTGCCGAGGTTCGTCTCCAGGGAGACCCTCGGATGAGTCGAGTCTGCATGCGAAGACTGAACACCACACACCAGCAGAAACAGCGATGCCAGGGAAACTGCCATTTTCACCAGATACCTCCTCTTCATAAGGTTGTGAAACCTGAGAATGCCATTCCCACGGTGACTATCTTACCCTTTCTGGGTCTCGCCAACAACAGAAAAAGAACTCGCGGAATGTACTGTTCTCCCCGGGGAAATCTCAGGGAGCGTCGGCATGGATAAACCCGTCGTGTCTGAGACGATCACGCAGGTTCCAGGAAATGGTTTTCAAGGAGGGTCATTCAGGATTTCAGGGAAAAGGATACGCGCTTCCCTTGTCCTGCTTTGCTTTTCATTCCGGGAATGATATGAGCTCCTGTTGTGAGAAAACAGGAGATGCTCTGCCCAACCGATGGAGGATATCGAGCCAGGATGCCCCTGGTTCCCACCCTTGCCCTCCTGACGGCAATGGTGCTCTGGGCGAGTTCCTTCATAGCCTTGAAGCTGGCCTTCAGCGCCTTCGATCCCATGGTCGTGATCTTTTTCCGAATGGCGATCGGGAGCCTCTGCTTCGTGTTGCTCCCCAGCGTCTTTTCAGGAAATACCGTTGCCAGGGGCGACCTCAAGTACCTCGGGTTCATGGTGTTGTGCGAGCCGTGCCTCTACTTCCTCTTCGAGGCCAAGGCCCTCGTGAACACCACGGCCTCCCAGGCCGGGATGATCACAGCCATGCTGCCCCTGCTCGTCGCGCTGAGTGCGCACCTCTACCTGAAAGAAACCGTGACCCGGAGAACCATTGTGGGATTTTTCATCGCCATTTCTGGAGCAGTGATGCTCAGTCTCGGCGCCGAAGCTTCTCCCGATGCCCCCAATCCGCTTCTCGGAAATCTGTTTGAATTCCTGGCCATGGTGTGCGCAACCGGATACACCGTGGTGCTCAAACAGCTCACTGCCCGGTATAAACCGCTGTTCCTCACTGCCGTCCAGGCCTTTGCCGGGAGCATCTTCTACCTGCCCTTCGTGTTTTTCGCCCCTGAGGTGTTTCCTCCTGGTGCAGGGTGCCTTCCGGTGGCGAGCATCGTCTATCTTGGTGTGTTCGTGACGTTGGGGGCTTATGGACTCTACAACTTCGGGGTGAGCCGGATTCCCGCAAGCCAGGCCTCTGCCTTTGTGAACCTGATCCCGGTCTTCACCGTGATTCTGGGGTGGATCATCCTCAACGAACGGTTTACCCCGGTGCAGTACCTTGCCTCTGCACTGGTCTTTTTCGGGGTCTTCCTGAGTCAGGACAGGTCAGTGGTCCTGCAGGTAGAGATGGCCATGGAAGAAGAGCGCCCCTCGTAGGCTGGTAGATGTCAGAGTTGTCGGCACCTCCCGATGGATGCCCAGGGTGGAACGCCGGAAGATGCGGACACCGTGAGACTCCGTGCACCGGGAGTTCAATGGGTGCTATTGGGTAAACGATCCGTGACGGCCCCTGCCACCGGAAAAGAGTGCGGCTCCCCAAAGGGTCTCCCCGCTCTCGATCACGCCCATCCCGTGGCGGAATTCATTGATGAGTGCCTGGGGAAGGTCAAGGGAACCCTGCTCATAGGCACTGCACCTGTCGCTCCTCATGCAGGTCTGTGGAAATCTGCCCAGCTCTTTCGCCAGTTCCTGGGCCTTCTCCAGGGAGGTGCCGTCATCCACGACCCGGTTGGCAAGACCGAAGGCAAGGGCTTCGTCGGAATACACCGGCCTTCCCGTGAGGATCATGTCCAACGCCCGGCTCAGGCCGATGAGGCGGGGAAGGCGGACTGTCCCGCCGTCGATCAGGGGAACGCCCCATCGCCTGCAGAACACCCCGAACACCGCTGATCTCTCCACAACCCGCAGGTCGCACAAAAGGGCGAGTTCGAGCCCGCCTGCAACCGCATATCCCGACACTGCAGCGATGAGCGGTTTTGTCAGAAACATCCTGGACGGACCGAGGGGAGCATCTCCGGTCGGTTCCAGTCGATTTATGCCGGCCCCAGCGTGGATGGCCTTGAGGTCAGCCCCGGCGCAGAAATGTCCCCCCGCTCCATAGAGGACCGCAACCAAGGAGTCACGGTCATCATCGAAGCCCCTCAGCGCAGAGGCGAGTTCTTCTGCGGTGGGGCCGTCGATGGCGTTTCGTACCTCGGGCCGGTTCAGGGTAATGGTGGTTATTCCGTCTTTTTTCTCCGTGATCACTTGCATGAGATCCTCCTCTTGGGAAGATTGTCCTGGTGACGCCTCAGAAAGGGTCCGTTAACCGGACACATTGTTCAGCGTCTGAAACACCCGATACAGTCCCTGGGTGCCGAGTTCCTCGAAGCCCAGCGCCGAAGCTGCCTGGTAAAACTGGCAGGCAAGGGAGAGGCCGGGAAGGGCGAGGTTCATCCGACGGGCCTCATTCAGTGCGATACCCATGTCCTTGATGAAGTGCTTGATAAGAAATCCCGGGCTGAAATCCTCGTTCACGATTCTTCTCCCGAGATTGTTCAGCGACCATGCCCCTGCGGCACCCGTTCCAATGATGTCGATGACAGCATTCCGGTCGAGACCTGCCTTGAAGGCATACAGGAGCGATTCCACCACTCCGATCATGGTGGATGCAATCATGATCTGGTTTGCCATCTTCGTGTGCTGTCCGGCGCCCGCTCCGCCCATGTGGGATATCGTCCTGCCCAGGTGTTCGAACAGCGGCAGAACCCGATCATACGGTTCCCTGTCACCACCCACCATGATGGCCAGAGTTCCTTCGCGAGCCCCGACGTCGCCTCCCGAGACAGGTGCATCGAGGACGTGGACTCCCTTTTCGATGGCCGATATGTAGAGATCCCGGGCAAGGGAGGGCGTGGAGGTGGTCATGTCCACGAGGATCGTTCCCTCTCTGGCGTTGGGGATGAGCCCTGTGGGGGTCAGGAACACCTCCTCCACGTCCCGGGGTAACCCCACGATGGAGAAGACAACCTCGCTGCCGGAGACAACCTCGGCTGGAGAAGCGCACCACTGGGCACCAGCATCAATGAGGGAGCGTGCACGTGACTGTGTCCGGGTATGGACGCGCAGAGCATACCCTGCCCGCATAAGGTTTGCACACATTGAAGATCCCATGATTCCTGTCCCGATCCAGCCGATGTTCATCTCGTTACCCTCCTCTTTTTTTACCCCGCGGCCGTGTCTCAGAACCGTGCAGGGAGATACGGCTTCAGCCAGAGCACCTCCACACGGGGAAGCGTCGATCTGATGCTGCGCTCAAATCCTTTCCTGTCGACAAAGGGCAGGACCGGGGGCTCTGTCCCACGGCGAAGTTCGGTGGTAAAGTCGTCATAGTGAAAGGGAATGATGACCGAAGGCCTGAGCCGGTCCAGGAACTCCCTGGTGTATGAGGGACTCTTCTTCCAGCCGGGCACACACATGAAGAGCACATCGCAGGAGTGTATGTCCACCTCGGATTCGATCCAGTTTGCACTTCCTGCGTGGACAAAGGTGATATCTCCGAACCTGGTGACGGGCATCATCATGTCCCCGAGGCGATACTGGTGAGCACGCAGGGGCACAGGGAGACCGGGGTCGATTTCACCTCGATAGGGTACCCGCCCGAGGAAGACGAGACCGTGACGCGAGGGGAGCATGGTGAGGCGAGCCTCTTCGAAAAGAGCAATCGATTCATGTGGCGTACACACCCGTCCCAGGGAGGGAAGCCCCGAGAGGGACAGCAGGGTCTTCATGCTCCGGCTTCCATACACCGTGCACGTGAACGTTCCGGCCAGTTCCGGGATGTCAAGGGCATGATCGAAGTGCGTATGGCCGACGATCACCGCACGAACCGTTCCCTGGATCCCGGTGAGGTAGGCCCTGATGTGGGGTTTCTTCGGCTTCAGGTGCGTGAAGAATACCTCGAATTTCCTGCTCCGAGAGAGATAGGGGTCGATGAGGATGATGTCATCCCCTCGGAGAAGCTCGACTCCTGCGGCTCCCAGCCAGCGAGCGGTCACCATGGCAGGAGACCTCCTGGAGTCATGGGGTGAAGAAGCCGGTTTTCCGGGGATGGGTTCATCGTTTCGGGCGCGAGGGATGCCTCTCTCACGAGATGCCCCATGCAGCACGCGGTTTTCACGGGACTCTCCAGCAACCAGTGAGGCATGACCGCGGCTTCAATGAGAGGGTGACGAGCGATCTGTGATGAGACCGCACCATCAATCCAGTTCTTTTCGCCGAGGTGCCCCTTCACTGCCGGGAAACTGCTGTCCGAATTCTTTTCTGATTTTTTCATTGACCTGCTCATAGACATCATCGATCTGTTTCTTGACCTCTTCACCTTTCTGCATGAGTTCGCCTCCCACGACCTCCCTGACTGTGTCGGTGATGGCCTTCTTTGCTTCAGTTCCCTCACATCCTGCGCCAAAGGTCACTCCGGCCAAGGCAATGACGACCCAAAGCAGAATGGTCATCTGTACGGACCTCATCTTCAGACACCTCCTTGCGTGGTCTTGTCCCTCGCCACAGAATGTGGCTCCTCACCATGAGCTGAGTGCTCTCCCTTTTCACTAGATTCTAAGAGCGCACGCAGATAGCGGAACAACGCCCTGGAAGCCGCTGGTTTCTTCCCGGTGATCCTCTCGTTTCTTCCTCTGGCAACAATCCGGAGAAATTCTTCTCTCTCTGCCTGGGGAAAGAGATCAAGGATTCTCAGGGCATCCTCGTCGTTGCCGGCAAGAAGCTCTTCTCTGAGTTGTTCGATTCTCTGGAAGGTGCGGGCATCCTGTGAGAGCATGTCATCGAGGTTTTGGAACGCCCGCCTGATGGGATCAGGATCCACGTGCCTCATGATCACACCGATGTGCTGCATCTGACGTTTGCGCGCGGAATGGCTCCTGATGGTCCTGGCGAAGCGCACGGCATCTTTGAGTTCCTCCGGGATGGAGAGGGCCTTGAGTTTTTTCTCGGAAAGGCTCACGAGCCTCTCGCCGATCTTCTGCAGTTCGATCATCTCCTTTTTCCGTTGCGTCTTGCTCGTGCGTGGCGTTATCCGGGATTCGCCGGTTTCGTCGATCTGTGGAGGGGGATTGTCACGATGGGTCATTGGCGTCTCCCTTCTGTTTTCACGAGGATGCCTTTCTGTCTCTGCTTTCCGGAAGCCGTCTTCTCCACGAAAAGATCGTTGCCGCTGAATGGATCGATGCCCGTATGGTACATCAGGGAAGCGTAGGTGGACGGCGTGGGGGTGAAGATCTGAACCTGTTCGGGATTGATCCTCAGAACCTTTTTGACATAGGCGTGCAGCGCTTCCATGTCCTCGAGTGTACACCCGGGGTGGGCTGCCATGAGGTAGTAGGTGAGAAACTGGTTTTTCCCCGCGATGTTCGTGAGCCTGAAAAAGGCATCCCTGAACTCTTTCAGAGACCGGGTGCCGGGTTTTCCCATCAGAGAGAGGACATGGTCGGAACAGTGTTCAGGGGCGATCTTCATCTGTCCGGACACATGGTGCCTGATCAGCTCTTCCAGGTAGTTCTCGCCGTGGGATCTGTCTGCGAGGACAAGGTCATGGCGGATCCCCGATGCGACAAACACCCTGTGGATGCCCGGGATGTTTCGCAGATCCCGGAGCAGCCGGATCTGTTCGGCATGCCCGAACACGAAGTGTTCACAGGGCCGGGGTTCAAGGCAGCTCTCTCTCCCGCAGGACCTCTCTGACAGGGAACGGCTGCACCGTGCGGCATACATGTTTGCCGTCGGACCGCCCACATCGAGCAGGGTGCCAGTGAAGCGGGGATGCCGCTTGAGTGTGCGAGCTTCTGTGATCAGGGAGTTCCTGCTCCTTGACTGGACCGTTCTCCCCTCATGAACAGGGATGGAGCAGAAACGACAACCGCCGAAGCATCCCCGGTGCGTACTCAGTGAAAACCGGATGGTGTCCATTGCCTTCACCTGTCCCTGTGCCGCATAATAGGGATGGGTGTCTCTCTCAAAACCAAGGGCATAGCTTGCATCGAGCTCTCTTTCACTGAGATCGGGCCAGGCAGGGTTCTGCACGAGGAACCGGTCACCATGGGCCTGGACGATACCTGTACGAACACGGTCTTTCGTGCTCGCCATGAACTCGTGAAACATGGCAATAAAGGCATCGGGGTCTGTTGAGACGGTCTCGAAGGCAGGAATTTCGCGGTATCCAGACGGGCGCTGCTTTGAGATGGTGCAGATGCCGGGCAGGTCCTGGTATGCTCTTCCCGTTCGAAACCTCCTGGCGAGTTCCACTGCCGTGTATTCCCCCATGCCGTAGACCAGGATGTCGGCCTTTGCGTCGAAGAGGATGGATCTGCGTACGGAGTCGGACCAGAAATCATAGTGGGCGATCCTCCGCAGGCTCGCCTCTATCCCGCCGAGAACGATGGGGCGTGCTGTCCGGGAGTACCTTCGGATGAGATTGGTGTAGACGATGCATGCCCGGTCCGGACGACGCGTATTCATGCCACCGGGCGTGTAGTCATCCGATTTTCTCCTCTTTTTTAAAGGGGTATAGTTTGCCACCATGGAGTCGAGGCTCCCGCTGCTCACGCCCCAGAACAGGGCTGGCTCACCCAACCGGGTGATATCGTGCGCTGAGCGAATGTCAGGCTGTGCAATGATCCCCACCCGGAATCCATCCGCCATCAGGGCCTTGCCCACGAGGGACACGCCGATGTGCGGGCTGTCCATGTAGGCATCACCGGTGATCAGGATGATGTCAGGCCTGTCCCAGCCCAGCGATTCAAGTTCCTGTTTCGTGGTGGGAAGATACATGGGATGCCTCGTTGTGGTCTTCTTTCTTTTCCGATACCCCGAGTCAGCCCTGTGGTGCAGCCTCTTCCTGGCAGACATGGGTTTGCGACGGATCTGCAGCCAGGTGACTGTGAGCCCAGTGAGTGACCAGTTCCATGACCGTGCCCCTGTTTCTGTCAAGGTGCCCGAGGTGCCCGGATTCTTCAATGATGCAGAGCTGTTTTTCGCAGGTGAGCCTCTGGTAGAGTAACCTGGCAGTCTCGGGGGGATCGATCCTGTCCCGCTCCCCATGGAGAACGAGGGTCGGGATCCGGATTGCGCTTACGCGTGTGATGGTATCCACGAACACTGACTGCGCGGCGCCTGGCAGGGGAAAGCTCGACCAGATATCGAGGACCCGGGGGTTGGTCTTCCAGTGTTCGTTCACATCGGGGTCAGATGCCACCTCGGTCCTGCTGAAGGCATTCCGCATGTCAAGATGGAGATCATCCCCGGTGAAAAACCGTTTCAAATGACCGAGGAGCAGGAGCATCCTCATGACAAGGCTGTCAGTGAAATTCAGAGGATTTCTCACCGTGGCATCCAGGGCGATGAGTGCTTTGAGTCTCGGCTCCACAAGGGCTGCTTCGAGAACAGCCGTTCCACCGGAAGAGAATCCAAAGGCACCGATGCCCCGAGAATCGATTCCAGGGACTTTTTCAAGAAAATCCACGGCAGATCGTATGTCATCGACCCACTCAAAGATCTGTACGTGGTTCCTCCTGCCTTGGCTTTCCCCGTTTCCGTGCATGTCCAGAGCAAGAGATGCGATGCCTCTTTGTGCAAGGAAGCCTGCAAGGTCGAAGTAGTTCTCTTTGAAATCCAGTGCCCCATGGCACAGGATGAGCGCAGGCCTGCAGGGGGGTGCTTGGGGAAGGAAGAGCGTTCCCGCGATCTGTTCCGAGCGCGAGGAAAGCACAACGGATGTTCTCTTGACCTTCACGATTCAGCCCTGGCAAGCACGGAACACTGCGAGAACATATCGACGTCCCGATGCGTGATCACCGCGCAGCGCTCGGTCTGCCGCCCCATCCGGGCGTGATCAGATCGCGGACTGCGACGGGGAGGCTGCGGTTTCCGTCGAGTTGAGGTATGTCCTGATGCTGTCCGCAATGGTTTCAAAGGTCCACCTGCGTTTCTCATCATTTATCTCGAGGAGGGTTATCCTGAACCCTTTTCTCTTGCAGCAGAATCCGGTCAACGGGACCACGCAGATGCCCGTGGAGCCGAGGAGGTAGTAGACAAATCGCTTGTCGACCTCCACGCCCTTGATCTTGTTCTCGATGTACTCGCGGGCTTTGGGATTGCTGATGGGAAGGCTCTGCCTGGTATTCAGCACAGCGTCTTCGAACAGGACGGACATATAGAACGCAGCATGAGGCTTGTTCACCCTGATTCCCTCCACGGCTGAGAGGATCTCATAGGCCTCGTTCGCCCGCTGTTCATACATATGGTTCCTCTTTGCAAGGTGGTCCTTGTACCGGGGGTCGCCGATCACCAGGGGGACGGCATACTGCGGCAGGCTCGTGGAACACACCTCGAGCATTTTGGCGTTGATGAGGCTCTTGATGTACCGTTTGAAATTCAACTTGTCCTGGTTGAAGACCTCGATCCAGCCGCACCGGGCACCGGGCCACGGGAATTCCTTTGAGATGCCCCGCAGCGCGATACCGGGGACATCCCCGATGATTTCGCTCAGGTGGACGGTTTCTGCCGTGCTGTAGACCATGTGCGCGTAGGTTTCGTCGCAGATCATGAACACCTTGTGCCTCCTGGCGATGCCGACGATCTTTTCCAGGAGTTCCCGGGGGTAGACTGCCCCGGTGGGATTGTCCGGGTTGATCATGAGGATGCCTGCAATGGAGTCATTGTAGCGGATCTTGTTTTCCAGATCCTGGAGGTCCGGCATCCACCCGTTATTGGGGTCGAGTTCATAGGTGAGGTGTTCGTACCCGGAGTGGGCCGCTTCTGCCGAGGAATGGGTGGAGTAGGCGGGGGAGGGACCGATGACCCGTGCCTCTCTCTTGAGGTATCCGAAGATCTTTGCCACCGCGTCACCGAGACCGTCGAAGAAGATGATATCATCCTTGGTGATCTGATAGCCGCCGCGCTTGTTCACCTGTTCCGCGAGGAACTGCCTGGATTCGAGAACGCCCTGGGTGGCGACATACCCATAGGTCTTGTCCTGGGTGACCAGGTGAATGATGATGTCCTTGATCCAGTCAGGGATTTTTTCTCCCTTTGCAATGGGATCCCCGATGTTTTCCCAGGTAATCGGTACGCCCAGTCGTGCAAGATCATCGGCGACAGCGACGATTTCACGGATTTCGTAGGTGAGCTGCTCGGCACCCTCGTGCACGATGTTTCTTCTCATGGTCATGGTCTCCTGGGTCTGCTCTTTTCCTCCACATCGTCTCTTGGTGTGGGGAACTTGATGGATACATAATTGAAAGGTTTTGCAATTGCAAATTGTTTCTTTGCACCCTCTACACTCCTGCAGGGCCTGGCCTTCACACGATAATCGGCTCCCAGGGCAGGCTCAGTCGCTGTACTGTCTGATTGAGGAGTGCTGTCTCTTCACGGGGTCACGGTTGTGTTTCCCTGAGGATGCTCCCCATCCAAGCCTTGAGAACCGCGTGAAAAAGCGTGGCCAGGGGTATGGCGAAGATCAGTCCCCAGATTCCCCAGAGCCCGCCAAAGACGAGGATGGCGATGATAATCGCCACGGGATGGATGTTTACCACTTCCGAGAGCAGCAGGGGTGCGAGGATATTGCCGTCGATCACCTGGATGATGCCGTAGGCGAACAGGACATAGAAAGTATGCGCACCGGGTCCCCACTGGAACAGGGAAACGATGGCGATGGGAATGAACATGACCGTCACCCCGATGTAGGGCGCCAGCACGGACAGGCCCACGAAGAGCGACAGAACGATTGAAAATTTCAGTCCCATGAGGGTAAAGGTCCCGTAACTGACCGCCCACACGATGATAATCTCCCAGACCTTGCCGCGAATGTAGTTCGATGCCTGTTGGTTTGCTTCGATCCAGACCTTTGTCGTCAGACCGAGATCCTCGGGCAGCAGTGATTTGATCCACGCAAAGATCTCCTCCTTGTCCTTGAGGAAGAAGAACACCAGGAACGGAACGAGGATGAGGTAGACCATCAGGGTGATGATGCCCATGGCACCCGAGATGGTGATCTGCACGATGTAGTCTCCAATGTTGCTGAGGCCTGTTCCCATCATGGTGAACAGTGCTTTCATCCGCTCCTCTGAGATGAAGTCGGGATATTTCTGGGGCAGGAGCAGGAGCTCTTTCTGCCCCTTGGTAATCATGGATGGCAGCTCCTGAAAGAGTTGGGCGATCTGCCTGGAGAGCAGCGGCAGGAATATCGTGAAGAGTGCGATCAGCACCGCGATGAAAAAGAGGAACACTGTGATGACCGCTGCCTTTCTCGGCACACGGAACACCTCGAGCCAGTCCACGAGGCCGTCGAGGATGTATGCGATCACGATGGCAACGAAGACCGGTATGAGCATGCTTCCCAGGGTGTAGAACAATACAAAAGCAAGAATCAGCAGGAAGCCGAGGATAATCACCTGCGGGTCGGAAAAGTATCGCTTAATCCATTTTTCGAGGTATGCTTTCATGGGTTACCGGGTATGATAGCAAGTTTTTTTCGTCAATGAACAGAAAAAACGTACGCTGTCGAATCATGTTGGTGTTTCCCTGTCGGTCAGGGTTCGTTCGTGAAAGGTAAAAACAGAAGAAGCGACCCTCCCAAAGAGGGCGCCATGAGATCCATCGGAGATGATGTTCAAATAATCCAGGGAGGGTCGGCCCGTCCTTTCTCAGCCTACCCGCCCTGGATCGTCGTGTTACTAGAGCCCGAGCATGGAGTTCTTCAGGTTTTTCTGGGCAGGCTTGTCTCCCAGCCAGATCCCGAAGAGGGCCTTTTTGAAATCCATCCCCGGTACAACCGTGACGGCGTTCCCGTTCTTGTAGACCTCGACACCCTTGCCTGGCACGTTCACGAATTCGTAGACATCTCCCTGGTTGATCTTTTCCCTGAAGACATCGATGAACACATCGATCCGGTCCTTTATGGGTTCGATGTTGCCGCCGGTGGCGTTATCAAATCCTTCCCTGGTGGCGCTTTCCATCTTGTCGCTCGTGACCATTCCCGAGGTGATGTGCAATACGATGGCCATGGGTTCATCGGCATCGATAATGGCCTGGGCATCGCTGTTTTCCGCCTTCAGATACAGACCTCCGACATAGGCATCGATAAAGAACTTCGTTCTTTTTCCAGCGCCATTGAGGAAAAGGTCGGTGCCGCCGGTGCTGATGGAGTCAGCCACATTGACGCCAGAGACTTGCACTGCAGAGCCGACTGATGCCCACAAGAAAACGATAACTACCAGTGTAACAACCTTTTTCAGCATAGATTCCCTCCCACGTATGGTGAAATTGTAAGTCCTGTTTCTGACTAAGAAATGCCCCCGTCTCCATCCTCAGTGTCCACTGATCATGATTCGAAGATCCACCTCGCCACGATCACGGCACTCATTGTACCACCCTTTTCCTCCCAGGGGAAGAGGGCTCGTGAATCCCCGCGATGCAATGAATCATGTGGTGCGTCACAACCACCGGTGAGGTCACCCCACACGACCACGGGCAGGGCAGTTACACCCCGAGGGATTCGTAGATCTTCAGTGTCGCCCGGGCGTGGTTCAATGTGTAGAAGTGCACGCCCTTGACCTTGTTGTCAATGAGGTCACGTACCTGAGAGGTGGCCCACTCGATGCCGATCTGTTCGATGGACGCCGCATCCTGAGCGGCCCCTACAGACCTCAGGAGCTCTGCAGGAAACCGCGCCCCTGCAGCAAGGGAGGCCATGCGCAACATGCCGCTCTTTGAAATGATGGGCATGATCCCTGCGATGATCGGGACGTGGATGCCGGCGAGCTCACACCGCTGGCAGAAATCGTAAAAGTCGCGGTTATCGAAAAACAGCTGGGTGATGATGTAGTCAGCCCCTGCATCGACCTTGGCCTTGAGGTAGTCGATCTCCAGCAGCCTGTTGGGCGTCTCGGGATGTCCCTCGGGAAACCCCGCAACCCCGACGCACAGGTGGGGAAGCTGCTTTTTGATGAAGGAAACGAGATCAGCGGCGTGGGGAAACCCGTCCCTGGTCGGGACCCAGGCGCTCTGGTGAGCCGGCGGGTCACCCCGCAGGGCCAGGATATTCTCGATTCCATGGTGTACGTATCTCTCGAGGATGGAGTGGATATCATTCCTGTCGGTTCCGACACAGGTGAGGTGGGATACCACCATGAGCTCGGTTTCGCGTTTGATGCGGACCACCAGGTTGTGGGTATTTTCCCTGGTGGAACCACCTGCTCCGTAGGTCACGCTCACCCAGGAGGGCTTCAACGGCATGAGGTCTTTGATGGTGTGGAAGAGCTTGTCCCAGTCCTTTTCCTCTTTGGGGGGAAAGAACTCGAAACTGAAGGTGCTGGACGTGGTCTCGAAACAGTCTTTTACCTGTTGCTCCATGGTCTCCGCACTGCCTGTGTCTGATTTTTCATAGTCGCTGTCGCTGTGTGGCGCACACGCATCGGCTCATACTGCAGGAAACTCGACGTGTTGTCAATGCAGTGGATCGGCTTCATGCTTGCCCTCACAACCATCGAGACATGTTTGGTCGGCTTCATGCCTGCTGGCATATCTATCGAGCCATGATTGATCGGCCTCAGGTGTGCCCCGGCAGTGGTGAGGAACCGTGCAGGGGTGAAAAAGCAACGTTTCAGAGAAGAAACTCAACGAGTTTCGCATAGGCAGGGGGGATTTCGAAGGCCCTGCCGACCAGAAATTCCTGGGCAACCCGTTGAATCCATACCCTGGATGCCGTGATCTCTGAAATGGTGAGCCAGGTCTTCCCCGATCTCTTCTCCAGGACATACGAGCCCAGGTGAACGGTGACAGGGCTGTCTTCACCTGAGAGGACCATCTCGATCTCGAGGGTCTTTCGAGAGGTATCGAGGTGCAGATCAACGACATCACCGAACCTCTTGAGGTGCCGCTGAGCCATGATCTTCAAAGATGCGGAAAGGGCACGATCTTTCCCGCCGTGAAGAACGGCCTTCAGGCTGTTCATGCATCTGTACCCTGGCTCTTCCCGAGACCCGTCTGCCCTGTTGCCATGAGCAGTACAAGGTAGAGCGGGGGAAAAAATTCTCTGTAGTCGTTTTTCCCCTGTGTGTTCACGTACTGTACGGTTGTCGTGTGGACGCTGTTCAGCCACTGTTCCAGGGAGGGGGTCGAACGCGCAAGGGTGATGATCTCGCCGAAGAGGAGGTTTCCCTCTTCGAGGATCCGGGCCTGCTGCTTGTGGGAATAGGATGAGAGCAGGACAGAACCGGCCCTTCTCAAGAGTTCTCTCCCATCCACCAGGATGTGCTGGTCCTGAAGCAAAGAGATCATGGCGACGGCGCAGGCCGTCATGAAACAGGCTCCGGCAGATGATTTCTCCAGGGAGCTGTGATCCGGGTGCAACTGGTGGTCCGTGCCTTCCAGGGCATAATGCATGATGGAGACCAGAACCTGTTCAAGGGCGGTCATGACATCGGCGAGGGGATCTTCCCGGGAGAACGGGTGGATGCTTTGGGCAAGGCACATGAGATTGTCGCTGAACAGGGTTGCGTGGGGTGTTTCCTTCATGGTCTGTCCCTTGAGTTCGTTCTGCAGGCTTCCGGGGTCTTCTCGGGAAGAGATCACCTCAGGAATAACCCTTGGGATTGGCCTTCTGCCAGCGCCACGCATCTGCGCACATTTCTTCCAATCCTCTCTTCGCCGACCATCCGAGGTCTTTTTTCGCCCGGGCGGGATCGGCGAAACAGACAGCGATATCGCCGGGTCGTCTGTCCACCAGGGTGTAGGGGACTGTTCTTCCCGAAGCCCTTTCGAACGCATGAACGACGTCCAGCACACTGTAGCCGCGGCCCGTTCCCAGGTTGTAGGTCACGATTCCGGGGTTTGAAAAGAGTTTTTCCAGGGCATGAAGGTGACCGATGGCGAGATCGACCACGTGGATGTAGTCCCTGACCCCTGTCCCGTCGTGAGTGGGATAATCGCTCCCGAATACCCGGAGTTGAGGGAGATGGCCGATCGCCACCTGGGTAACATAGGGCAGTAAATTGTTGGGGATGCCACTGGGATCCTCTCCTATTCTGCCGCTGGCGTGGGCCCCGACCGGATTGAAATAGCGAAGCAGAGCCGCATTCCAGCCGGGATCAGAGGCGTGGAGGTCCTTCAGGATCTCCTCGATCATCAGTTTAGTGCGACCATAGGGATTTGAAGGGCCCAGCGGAAAGTCTTCCCTGATGGGAACGGTTGCGGGTTCACCGTAGACTGTGGCCGAAGAACTGAAGACGATGTTTTTCACCCCGTGTTCCTGCATGGCCTTGCACAGGACCATGGTCCCCGTGAGGTTGTTGTGATAATAGTTCAAGGGGAGTTCCACGGATTCACCGACGGCCTTGAGCCCCGCGAAGTGGATCACGGCATCGATCCTGTGCGCCTTAAACAGTGCCTTTATGGCTGCCTCGTCGAGGAGGTCGGATCGGATGAATGTCAGGGGCTTTCCGGTTATCTCCCGGACCCTGGCGAGGGACTCCTCCTTGGAGTTCGAGAGGTTGTCCACGACGATCACGTCGAAGCCTGCGCCGAGGAGTTCTACACAGGTGTGGCTCCCGATGTACCCGGCTCCTCCGGTAACCAGAACCTGCCTGCGTGGAGGGTGTGTCTTCATGGGCGGGAGTATACCTCATGGACTGCACGAAAGGCCACGGTCAATGTCATCTTCCCGTGGGGTGATGGAGGAAAGGACGGCATGGCTTACGGTGAGGGCTACATCCCGGAGACGAGATGTCCCGGCAGATTCCGGGTACTCAGCTCGATATAGTCGAGGAGCACGTGACCACTCTCCATGAGCACAGGATCTTCCTGAGCGGGAGTTTCCGCTTTTCTGCCGTCGTCTTCACTCTCCTCTTCGATCTTCTGGATCAGGGGGAGTTCTTTTGCCGCGCGCCGGGTGTTTTCCAGTTCGAGCCGGTGGCGGCGGGACTCCTCGAGCTCCTGTTTTCTCCGGGAGAGGTTGAGCGAGACGGTGGTCTTTTTTCTCGACTGGTCCAAGTAGTCGATCATGGCACCGAGAAAGACAAAATCTGGATCATGAATGATCCTGGTTTCATGACGCTCACGGAGCTTGTCGTCAATGGACGCAAGGGGTGCCAGTACTTGATAGGGGACCGGATCGATTCTGTCCCAGGGCAGGGCATTTTCCAGGCTGCTCTCCCCGAGGGTATCATGATCGTACAGGCTCGGGTAGACGAGGTCGGGAACGACCCCCTTGTGCTGGGTGCTCGCCCCGGAGATGCGGTAGAATTTCGCGGTGGTGATTTTCATCTGCCCCCTGCTCAGCGGGATGAGGGACTGCACCGTTCCTTTGCCGAAGCTCGTTTCCCCGATGACAAGACCCCTGCGGTAGTCCTGGATCGCTCCTGCGAATATTTCAGAAGCAGAGGCGCTCATCCGGTTGATGATCACGGCTAAAGGACCGGTGTAGAAGATGCGCGGGTCACGGTCATAGAGCACATCCACATCGGCGTCAGAGTACTTGATCTGAACCGTGGGCCCTGTCCTGATGAACAGGCCTGTCAGCGTTGTCGCCTCCTGCAGAGAACCGCCGCCATTCTCCCGCAGATCGATGATCAGGCCGGAAATATCTTCAGATGCGAGTTCACCCAGAATGCGCTGAACATCCCTGGTGGTGCTCTTATACTCTGCATCACCTGACTGTAAAGCCTTCATGTCGAGATAAAACGTGGGGATCTTGACGATGCCGATCCTGAAGGGCTGCTCCCCGCGTTCAAGAGTAATGATGTCTTTCTGTGCGGCCTGCTCCTCGAGCCTCACCGTGCTTCTGGTGAGCACGACAATTCTTGCCCCGTTGAGAGCGGTGCTGTCCGCGGGAATGATTCGAAGTCTCACGATCGTTTCCTTGGGTCCCCTGATGAGATCCACCACGTCGTCCAGACGCCATCCCACGACATCCACGATCTGACCCTGCGGGCCCTGTCCCACGCCGATGATCCTGTCGTTGGGTTTGATCAGCCCGCTCCTGTCAGCCGGGCCTGCCGGGATGAGCCTGACAACTTTCGTATACTCGTTCTCGATGGTGAGCATTGCGCCGATCCCCTCCAGGGACAGGCTCATATTGATGTGGAAATTCTCCGACGATCTCGGGGAGAAGTACTGTGTGTGTGGGTCGTGGATTTGTGCAACGGCATTCATGTAGATCTGGAACACGTCTTCACTCGTCGTCTGTTCCAGCCTGTGGAGCTGTGCCTTGAAACGCGTGAGCAGGGTCTGTTCGATATCGTGGAACGCCTTGTCTGTGAGCCTGAGGCTGATCACTTCGCTCTTGAGGGTTTGAAGCCAGAGGTTCTCGAGCTGGGCTCTCGATGTCGGCCAGGGGGCATCTCTCCTGACGAGTTCGATGGTTTCGTCGGTATCGAGGGGCATGTCGGCAAGTCCGCGGGAGACCTGTTCGATCAGGAACGTAAGGCGCTCAGACGCGCGGAGGTGATAGTGGTGGTAGATCTCGAAGGCAGGCATCACATCCGAGCTGAGGAGCGCGTCATCGAGCAGTGAACCGTAGTGCTCAAGCTCTTTAATTTCTGAAGAAAGGAAGTGCATTTTTGCAGGATCGAGACTCGAAAGGTAGGCATCGAACACCCTGTGAGAAAAGGTGTCATCGATGGTGATCCTGGAAAAGTGGGAACGGGTGATCTGCCGGACTATTTCACCGGTGAGCCCCTTGTGTTCCTTCATGGGGGAGAGTTCACCGGTATGATGCTGTACGGAGGTTTCCGGGGCGGCTTCTGCAACACCACGCAGTGCCAGAATTCCCGTGAACCCTGCAAGGATCAGAAGCCACGCCAGGCCTGTTTGTATGGATACTCGCTTCATTCTCATGCTGATGAGCCTACCATACCAAGGGCCCCGAAGAAAGGCAATGAGGTATTCCCCGTCTCACCCGCAGGTCTCGTATATCCAGTTCAGGTACTCAGGGAGCCCTCCATCGATGGCCATTCTGATGATCTCCGGGACTTCGTACCCATGGTGTTTCCGGATGAATTCCTCAACAGCACCGTAGCGTGAGCACCGTGTCTTGATGAGCAGCAGGCACTCCTGATCCCTGTTCACCGCTCCTTTCCACCTGTAGTAACTGACAATGCCCGTGATCTGGACACATGCCGCCAGATTCGCTTCGACCAGAGCCCTGGCGAGCGTCTGGGCGTCATCCTCAGTGGGACAGGTCGTAAAAACCACACATGTCTTGGTTTCCGTGCTCATGGGACCATCCTTGCATTGTTGTATTCCGCGATCGAAAACAATCACGGATCAGCTGTGACAACACGAATCGTAGATCCTTCCCGGATCGATTTCAATCGGGAGGGATCATCCAGGAGCGCTCCGATGACGCTCACGGCACTGTATGCCCGGGGCTCAGGTCCTATGCATCACATCACGCACTCCGTTTGGTGAGGGTGAGCCAATATCGCGGAAATGTCCCTCGGTGAAAGAACCAGTGCTCTGTTTCATTATGCAGGTTCACGAGTGAGGGGTCAAGCTCTGGAAGAAAGGAAATGGCCCATGAAAGGAATTCCGCAGATTTCCTCAGGTCCTGAGGAAGGGGCTCAGCGCCGATGGGTGTTGCGGCGGTTTATCCATAAAAAAAGCTGGCGTGTCCACAATGACCACACCAGCTCTCTAGGAGGGTATTCGTTACGAGAGAGTCGTAAGCTGCCACATTTTTTTGCAAACAGCATGCCAGTGAGTCCCGGCAGAGGGTCTTGGCGGAGCGAAAACAACTTCTGGGGCGGTTCTGAGAGTGTTCTGTCGCTCCCTCGTGATCCTGAAGCTATCGAGTCCCTGTCTCGACGGGGATGCGGGGCTTGTGCCTGTTCGGAAAACCAGCGGCGGGGGGCTGTGACACCCATGACGCTGTTCCATTGAGTAAGGGTGGATATTTTACAAAAAAAAGCTGGTGGATCATTGTGAGGTACCACCAGCCAAAAGGAGGGAATCTCACTCAAGAATGAGTGATGGTTTGGTTGTTGCGGTGTATATAGCAAGGAGCGGGCCAACAGGGGTTGAATCCAGAAAACTAGTTGAAGATTAATGAGTTGTGAAGAAAATACATAGTGTGTCCCACGGGTGGACTGGTCTGGCTGTCTGAATATGGAACAGAGTGTATCATATCGGCGACACACGTAATGCGACAGGTTGTCGCGCCGTTCCCGGGTGAAACATCTTGGGATACACCTCGTATGCCCCCCGGTGAAACCGAGGAAAAGGATATACCCGTATCGAGGCCCGTAATTACACGATGCCGTAGGATTCCAGCTTTCGATACAGGGTGCTGCGGGAGATCTTCATTTTCTTGGCAATCTCTGACTTTGAGAGATTGGATCGAATCAGGTTCATGATCATCTGACGTTCGATGTCCCTGATGGGACAGGACTCCTCGACACTGGCGACCATCTGCGGAGAGTGCTTGATCTCGGGGGGGAGGTACGTAATGGAGAGTTCGTCCGCGGGCACGATATTGATCGCCCGCTCGATCACGTTCTGGAGTTCACGGACATTTCCCGGCCAAGAGTAGTTCATCAGCGCATCGACGACCTCATCACGGACGGACAGGATACCCTTGTTCATCTTCGAGCCGATGTCCCTCACGAATCGATCCGCCAGCAGGGGGATATCGTCCTTGCGTTCCCTCAGGGGCATGATCCTGATGGTGAACACATTCAGTCGGTAGTACAGGTCTTCTCTGAAGTTGCCCTTGGCGACCTCCGCGGGAAGGTCCTTGTTCGTTGCGGCCACGATCCTTACGTCCACGGAACTCAGCTTGTTCCCCCCGATCCTCATGATCTCCTTGTTCTCTATGACCCGGAGCAGGGATGTCTGAAGCTCCAGGGGCATTTCCCCGATCTCGTCCAGGAAGATGGTTCCCCCGTCGGCGATTTCGAATTTTCCCGGGTTTCCCCCCCGCTTGGATCCGGTGAAGGCTCCCTCGGAGTACCCGAAGAGTTCGCTCGCGATGAGATCCCTGGGGATGGCGGCGCAGTTGATCACCACATAGGGTGCTTCCCTCCGGGTGGAGTTGTTGTGGATGGCCTGGGCGAAGATGTCCTTGCCCGTACCGCTCTCCCCGAGGAGCAGGACATTGGAGGTGCTCTGCGACGCGATCTGGGCAAGCCTGATCGTTTCCTGGAAATTCGGGTTCTTCCCCACGATGTCCGTGAACATGATCCTGGCTTTGGCGCCGGTCATGCGGGTTACCAGCGACCTGGCACGCTTGATCTCGTTGAGGATGATGATCTTGCCGAGAACCTGTTTCGTTTCCGACAGGATGAGGTTCGACGTGAGCGTGTAGTCGGAAAAGATGTTCTTGCTGAAGATTCGTACCTCCTCGTCCCAGATGCACCGGTTGTTCGAGATCAACGAGAGGAACGCTTCGTTGTTCTCGCCCATGACGTCCTTGATGTTCTTGCCGAGCACATGGTGGCTCTTGAGGCCGAGCATCTTTTCGGCGTTATGGTTCATGAGGGTAATCTCTCCCTTAAAACCCACGGCAATGAGTGCCTCGGGGATGGACGCAATCACGGTTCTCTGGTAGTTGTCCGCGAGCTGACACTCGGAGAGGGCCTTCTTGACCTGGAGGAGGTTTTCAATGGCGGCAGCGGCCGCCACGACCATTCCGAGGGTGTGGGGGTTTGCCTCGAGGTAGGGGCCAGTGGCGTTGATGACCCCGATGATCCTTCCCTGGGGGTCGTGGATCGGAGCGCCCTGGCAGGTATACCGGTGGAACGAGTAGCAGAAGTGTTCCGTGGCGAAGACCTGAACGGGCCTGTCGAGTTCGAGGGGAGTGCCGATTCCCGTGGGGCCCAGACTCTCCTCGCTCAGGAGTGCTCCCGTGACGAAGTTGCCCCCTTTGACGCGCTCGATGACCTCAAGATCTCCCACGATCTTGAGAATGTATCCCTTGGCATCGCACAGGGTGCAGAGGAACTGTGAACCCTGTACGGACGCGTACAGGTTCTCGAGAAAGGGGATGCTCGTCTCGATGAGTTCCTCGTTTTCTTTGAGGAGTTTCTCGAGAACCTCGCCGCTCAGTACACTGGAGATCTTTTTAAGAAGGGGATCCACACCCTTTTCACGGGCCCGCTCCCAGGAAGAGAGAATCGTGGGTGAAACGATGGAGTCATCGACTTCGGAGGGCGATCCCCCGGAGGTGAATTTCTTCCATTCTTCGAGGGTTTGTGCATATCGTTTCTGTGGATTGTTCATCTGAAAAACCCCCTTAAGGGTGTCGTGCCCGGCATGCGCCAGGGATTCGAACCCCTTGTCTTCAGTGTGTTCACGGTGCAGGAGTTTCGTTGTGCCGTGTCTTGTGTGTCTGTTCGAGAGTAGAACAGATATTGTTCCAAAATGCAACACGAAACTGTCCTGTTCTGGGCAGAGATCCAGGAGGTGAGAGGCCTGTTCGGAGAGGAACACTCATAATGAAATGATATTACACTTGAAATCATGTCTCGTTTCCGTTGGTACACTCCTTGCTCAGGAATGGCCAGGGACGGGTTTCCACAGCTGATTCGAGGGGAGGTCGTCCAACAGATCGCAGAGGATTATCGCCCATGGACGGCTTGAACAGGAGAGAAATCCTTGAATGTCTCGTACGGCAGGGAGTCAGGGGGTTGTCGAGAATCAAGACTGAATGCCGCCGTTTCGAGCACTACTGGATGGCGCGTTCCCACGGTGGCGCCTGAACCGATCTTGGTGGTTCTGAGGCGGGAGATCCCGGTGGGCGACGAAGCGAAGGGGACACCGTGAACGCCATGTTCGCATGGACATAGTTCAGGGGTCAACGGGGAGGCCAATGATTCGGACCAGGGAAGACTATCACGAGGCGCTTTTCTCCATGAGAGGGAATGTGTACATCGGCGGAGAGAAGGTCGGGAGGGATGACCCGCGGCTCCGGCCGGGCATCAACGTGATAGACGTGAGCTATGAGCTCGCCCGGAAGCCTTTGTGGAGAGATCTGTCGACGCAGAGGTCGCCCTTCGATGGGAAAGAGATCAGCCGGTGGTCCTATCTGCCCAGAAACCCCTACGATCTCATGCAGAAGCAGAAGCTCATCAGGCTTGCCGCCCGGAGAGTCGGGGGGTGCATCCAGCGGTGCATGGGGCTCGACGCTTTGATCGCCCTGGCGATCTGCACGAAGGAGATGGACCTCACCATGGGGTCGCGGTACCATGAGCGCTTCCTCCGCTACCTCTCCTATTATCAGTCCCGGGACATCGACGGGTGCTGCGCCCAGACCGACAGCAAGGGTGACAGGATGAAGCGTCCCAGCGAGCAGCCTAACCCCGATTCCTACGTACACCTGGTCGAGCAGACGAAAGAGGGGATCGTGGTCAGCGGCATGAAGATGTCCATAACCCAGGCGGCCTATGCCGATGAGCTCATCGTGCTGCCCACCCGTGCCCTGAGGGAAGACGACCGGGACTTCGCCGTCGCCTTCGCCGTCCCGACAGACACAGAAGGCATCAGGCTCATTACCAGACCCTTCGCGTTCGGAGGAGGGGATTGCCGAAACACCGACAGCCTGAGCCGTTTCGGGGTCGCGGATTCCGTAGTCATCTTCGATAACGTCCTCGTCCCATGGGACCGCGTGTTCATGTGCGGGGAGTGGGAATTCGGCAGAAGGCTCGCGCTGCTCTTCGCGGCTTCACACCGGCACAGCTACTGCGGGTGCAAGCCCGCAGTATCCGACATCCTCTGCGGAGCGGCAGGTCTTGCTGCCGAGGCCAACAACATCGAGGGCGAGGAGCATGTGCGCCACCGGCTTTCCGAGTTTGCAGGGATTGCAGAGCTCGCATACTCGGCCGGGATCGCATCGGCCCTTTTTGGAGAGGCGACCTCCGCCGGGGTGTTCTTTCCGAGCATGAAGTACGTGAATGTCGGCAGACGCCTTGCAGGGAGCATCATCTACCAGGAATTCAACATGCTCACCGAAATTGCAGGAGGTATTGCGGCAACGCTGCCCTTCTCCGAGGATTTCACGGCCGAGGACACCAGGGCCGATCTCGAGAAGTTCATCGTGAGGAACGGGGAGCTCACCGCGGACACCTCCTTGAAGATCTGGAGACTCATCGAGTACATCGGGGCTTCCCCCATGACGGCGTGGCACGAGATCGCCGGGGTTCACGGGGGGGGATCGCCCATCATGGAAACCATTACGCTGAGCCGTGAATACGACTATGACTCCCGCAAGAGGCTGGCGCGGTACCTTGCCGGCATCGATGAGGAGTACGACGATTCCGATGATCTCTGGAGTGAGCCGACCTTCGGGCACAGTCTGATTGAAGATACGCGTTGCGGCTCTGTCAATGGGTCTCGAACACGAGTAGCTGCAAGGTCATGAAGGAAAATTACACGTGAAAGGAAGTGAATCTATGAAAAAACCGAGCAAGGCCCAGATGATTGAATTCTATACCATGATGGTACGGATTCGCAGGGTTGAGGAAAAGCTCATGGAAGTCTTCTCCAGCGGCGAAATCCTCGGCTTTCTGCACGTGAGCATCGGACAGGAATCAGCGCCCGTGGGGGTGTGTGCTCACCTGCGCCGGGACGATTACATCTCGACGACTCACAGGGGTCACGGCTGGGCGGTGGCCAAAGGCATCAATCTCAACCTGGCCATGGCGGAGCTGTTCGGAAAGAAGGACGGGTTCTGCAAGGGACGTTCCGGATCCATGCACCTCGCGGATGCCTCCATAGGCATTATGGGAGCCAACGGCATCGTGGGAGGTGGTATCCCCATTGCAGCGGGCGCCGCCTTTGCAGCGCAGTACCGGAAGACGGACCAGGTGGCTGTGGCTACCTTCGGAGAAGGAGCCACCGGAGAAGGGTCCTTTCACGAGGCCATGAATTTCGCGGCCATCAAGAAGCTCCCCCTGATCTTTGCGTGTGAAAATAACGGCTGGGCGGAGTTCTCTCCCCAGAGTATCCACATGCCCGTCGAGAGCGTCACCGCCCGTGCCGCAGCGTACAACATGCCAGCCGTCTCGGTGTCCAACAATGTCCTGGAGATCTACGACGCTGCCGGCGAGGCGATAGCCAGGGCCAGGAAGGGCGATGGGCCGACGCTGCTCGAGATCAGGAGCGACCGGTGGTACGGCCACTACG
>DSBG01000104.1 GCA_011046135.1 Deltaproteobacteria bacterium | reverse complement strand
CACACCCTCTCCCGTGTGGATACACAGGAGGCAGCACAGAAGATCGTTTTGTTCGTTGACACTCCGATCTCTCCCGAAAAGCGCTATGCCATGGCCGCCACGGCATTCGATGCCGGTGATGTGTCCTCGGTTATCCGTTCCCTGGAGGAGGCTCACGGTGGTCTTTCTCCGCAGGAGATGGTCCTGCTGGCCAGGGCCTTCTGGGCACGGTCATACCCATACCGCATGGACACACTGGCCACCGAAGCACTTCATCTCATGAACCAGGCCCTTTCAGTCATGCCGACGGAGGCTGACAAGGAGCAGCTCATGTTCGAGTACAGCACCATGCTGCTTCACGCCGGCCTCATATCAGAGGCACAGAACCTCCTGCGAGTGCTCAAAGAATCACTGCACCCGGATATGGTGATCAAGGCTCACATCCAGGAAATAGATGTGCTGAATCACAGGGGATCCTTCCAGGATGCATTCGTGGCGAACAGGCGTATGCTCGCCATCAAAGGCGACGACGAGATGCCCGAAGACATGAGCGGCCGCTATCTCAGCATCCTCGCCGACACGTATCTGGGTCTCAACGCACACCAAAAGGCACTGGATCTCTACCACGAGGCGGTTACGACTGATTCGTCCCTTCTCAGAAACGACCCCGATCTGTTCTCGAGGATGGGAAAGGCCGCCTTTGGGTTGGGAGCGTATGCAACGGCAAGAGAGCACCTCCTTTCGGCCATCAACCAGGGGAATCCCGATTCCAGACAGGACGCCCTCCTCATGCTCGGTGACTCTCTCTCCCACCTCGATGAGAAGGACAAGGCCATGACCGTTTTTTCGGAAGTGGAGACCCTTGCTCCGCACAGTGAGAGCGGTATCATCGCAAAACTCAGAACAGCGAAGATCCTTCTGGAAAAGGACCTTGCCATGCACGGCTCGCTGACAGACAGCACCTTTTACGAGATCATGGATATCTATGAGGCCCTGAAGACTACACGGGAATACAGCGAGGGTCAGCTGGGCTCCATCATCAGGGTACGAATCGCCCAAACCTATGCACACAGGGGCGACTGGGAAGAATCCCTTCAGGCCTACTACCGTGTCTGGTTTGAGACAACGCCCGAAGATCCGATCCACCGATACGCACAGACCGAGGCCGTGGAAACGCTCCAGACCAGGGTGGCGGAGCTCTATACCGCCGGAAAATACGACCAGGTCTGTGAGCTCCACAACGCGTATCAGGACAGCTTCATCAGGGAGATCACGTGCAGTGAAACCCTGTTCAGACTGGGGCATTCCCTGTATGAAATGGGACAGGGGTACCAGGCACGCCCGCTGCTCATCCTCAGTACCGAACATGACGTTTCAGCCAAAGACCAGGCCCTCGCCCTTCTGTACCAGATCGACTATGACAGTGGAAATTTTTCCCAGGCACTCCAGTGGAGCGCCCGCTACCTGGAGCGCTTTGGTCAGGGCACGGATGCACGATCCATGCGGGAACTGAGGGGAGAGCTGCTGTATCTGCTGAGACACTACGAGGAGGCCATCGAATACTTTGAAGAGATGGCTGGACAGGAGGGAGAGAAGCGTCTTTCTGCCCAATTCAAGCTTGCGGACATCTACCGGAACCTCGATCGGAGAACTGATGAGGCACGGGTTCTCGACTCGATCATCTCCGCCTCCCCCGGGCAACGCTCCCCCATCATGGAACAGGCTCTGTTCCTGAGGGCGACACAGCTCAAGGAGTCCGGGGAGCTCCAGCGTGCCATGACACTCTACCGGGAGTTCCTTGAATCTTATCCTGATTCTCATCACACAGACTGGGCCATGTATCACCTCGCCCAGATCACCATGGAGGTTTCGAGCCATCAGGAGGCGCTCACACTGGTACACGACATTCTTTCCCGGAGCACTGACACGATTCTCTTGAGCGCGGCCACGTCGCTGGCCAACGAGATCGACCTGGACAGGGACATCCAGGACTTCCACCTCCGGAGAACCAGGTTCAGCGAGGGAGCACCCTGATGTGCGTTGCCATCCTCGATTCCGACACGGCCATTGTCTCCATCCTTTCAGAGATCGTCCATGATCTGGGACAAACCCCTTCCCCCTACCATGACAAGGACCGTTTCTTGGGAGCCATCGATCCTGCATCACACAACGTTGCCATTATCTCCGATGACTTCATCGATGTGATCGAGGGTACCAAGCAGGTATACCAGAGCATCGAGATTGTGGCGATCGGAACGGGTGAAGGTTCACGCTGCATCAAGGCGGGAGCCACACACTATCTGAAAAAGCCCTTCTGTGCTCAGGACATTCAGCAGGTCCTTGGTATCCTCATGAAAAAACCAGCTCCCGGCAGAGCACACCGGGACGAGTCGTTCATCGCAGTCGATCCGAGCATGGAGAAGATCCTCGAAATCATCTCCAAGGTTTCTCCGACACAGGCACCGGTGCTCATACAGGGAGAGTCAGGAACCGGAAAGGAAATCATCGCACGCAGCATTCACTCGCTCAGCAGGAGAAAGGACGGTCCGTATGTGGGGATAAATCTCGCCGCCATACCCGAGAGCCTCTTGGAGAGTGAACTGTTCGGCTATGAAAAAGGGGCGTTCACCGGGGCGTATGCCACGCGGATAGGAAAGTTCGAACTGGCGCATGGAGGAACCATCCTGCTGGATGAAGTCACGGAGGTGAGTCTCGGACTCCAGGCGAAACTCCTGCGCGTTCTCCAGGAAAAACAGATCGATCGGGTGGGAGGCAAGGCTTCAATTTCCGTTGACTTCAGGGTCATTGCCACCACGAACCGGGATATCGAGGAAGACATACAGGCCGGCCGCTTCCGGCACGATCTCTTCTTCAGGCTCAATGTCATTCCCATAAAAGTTCCTCCCCTGAGATGCCGCAGAGACGATATTCTGCCGCTGGCAGAGCACTTCATCCATAAGGTGGCACAGCGGGAGGGAATCCCTGAAAAAACTCTGGCAAAGGACGCTCAGAACAGCCTGCTCAAGTACGCATGGCCAGGCAACGTCAGAGAACTGGAGAACGTCGTCGAACGCGCCATGATTCTCTGTGATGAGGCCATGATCACATCCGAGGACCTCATCTTCGGCATGGGATCACCGACGCCTGCAGCCCGGAGCCTGCCCGTGGGAACCACGATCCATGAGATGGAAAAGGGACTCATTGTCTCCACGCTCTCCAGTGTCGACGGAAACCGGACGAAGGCGGCATCCCTGTTGGGCATCAGCATACGGACCCTGCGGAACAAGCTCAATGAGTATTCCCAGAATAGTCAATTTTCTGACACGACCCAGGGCAAAAAAACCCAGGAGTTCTCGGGTTAACCCCGTAAATCCGCGATTTCCGGTCTTGGTACAACTATTGCTTGCTTCACGACCAAGGAGGGCCATATGGTCGGAATCTTTGATACATCACTTGCGGAACTCGCATCGCACATGAGTTATCGCACCTTTCGTCAGGAAATTATTTCCTCCAATCTGGCCAATGTTGACACCCCCGGATACGTGGCCAAGGACGTGCGCTTTGAGAAGGAATTGCAGGGACGTCTCACGATGGTCTCCTCGGATCCCAGACACCTCACCCCTTCGCAGCGAGAGAACAGCCACCCGGTTCAGGAAGACCCCTTTTCCCGGATCGGGAATGACACAAACACGGTTGATATCGACAGGGAGATGATGAAGCTCTCCCAGAACCACATCCTCTTCAATGCCTCGGCTCAGATCATCTCCAACAAGCTCGAGGCTCTTCGAGAGGTGATAAGGAGCATACGGTAATGGACCTGTTCACCGCCATGGATATCAGTGCAAGCGGCATGAGGGCTCAAAGGACACGAATCAACATGATTTCGTCGAACATCGCCAATGCCCAGACGACCCGAACCCCTGAAGGCGGACCCTACAAGCGCAGGGATGTGGTCTTCAGGGAGAACCCCTTTGAAGGGGTCCTCTCCAATGTTGAGGTCGCATCAATCGCCATCGACCCGACACCGGGAAAGACAGTGTACGATCCCGGCAATCCCGATGCGGATGAGCAGGGGCACGTCACCCTGCCGAATGTCAATCTCATGGAGGAGATGGTCAATATGATTGGCGCAAGCCGTGCCTTCGAGGCGAATTCCACTGCAGTCAAAACGCTTTCAGACATGGCCCTCAAGGCCCTTCAGATCGGCGGGAGGTAGTGATGCGCATAGATCAGCTGATCGGATTCTCAGGGGGAATTTCCCCTGCCCAGGCGCCCGGGAATACCCAGAAAACGACCTTCATGGACACCCTGCAAAGGGCCTTCGAATCAACGAACGACATGATCACGGAGGCTGACAAGGCTGCCGTCGATCTGTCTTCAGGGAAGACGCCCAACATCCACGAGGCCATGCTGGCGATGCAGAAGGCCGACATCACGCTCAGGCTCATGGTATCGGCGACCAACAAGCTCATTGAAGGCTACAACGAGCTCACACGATTGAGATAAGAAGAGATTCCCATGAAAGATACCTTCATGAACATAGCGGCCAGGTTTTCAGCTATGAGCATGGGCCAGCGGTTCGGTCTCTTTGCCGCATGCGGTCTCGTGCTTGCTGTCGTGCTGGTTACCCTGATGTGGAGCCTTGCACCGAAATACCAGTACCTGTTCACCGATCTGAGCGAGGCAGACGCTTCGATGATCGTGCAGAATCTCAAAGAGAACCGTGTCCCCTACAAACTTGTCAAGGGCGGGAGCGCGATCATGATCCCTGAGGAGAGCGTCTACGAGACGCGGCTGTCTCTTGCGGGTCAGGGACTGCCCAAGGGAGGCCTGGGAAAAGGATTTGCGCTGTTCGACGAAACCGGGTTTTCCACTTCCGAGTTCGTGCAGAAAATCAATTACCAGAGGGCACTCCAGAACGAACTCGCAAACACCATCATGGCCCTCGAAGAAGTGGAGTTTGCACGGGTGCACATCGCACTTCCCAAGGAAACCATCTTCATCGAGGATGAGAAACCCGCAAAGGCATCCATTGTGATCAAGCCGAAACCCGGTCTCAATCTCAACTCACAGAAGGTTCAAGGCATCGTGTACCTCGTGGAAAAGAGTGTCAGGGGACTCGAGCCCGAAAATATCAGCATCGTGGACATCAAGGGAAAGGTGCTCTACGAGGGGAAGGGCTCCTCGGCTGCAGTGTCGCTTGCCAGCAAGCACCTCGAGGTTAAGAACGCCATCGAAACCCTGCTCCAGACACGGGCGCAGGATCTCCTGGAACGCATCGTGGGGAGCGAAGCCGCCATTGTGAAGGTGAGTTCCGACATCAACATGGACATGGTCAAGAGCGTTCAGGACACCTTTGATCCAGAGGTTCACATCGTACGCAGCGAGGAGATGAAGAGCACGTTCAACAGCGCTGACAGGTTCGGGCAGGGCATCGCCGGCACGCAGTCAAATCTCCCGACAGGCCGGGGAGGACCCGAGCAGCTGCCGCAGAATGCCTCCTCGGGAGGCTCGGATATCATCAGAAACTATGAAATCGGGAGAAATCAGGTCGAGCGCATCTACTCTCCGGGCGATATCACCAGGCTGACGGTTTCGGTTGTTGTTGACGGCAGGTACGAGGCGAGCCCCGAGGGGAATAAAACCTTTATCCCGCGCCCGGCATCAGAGCTCAGGGAAATTGAGAACGCCGTCAAGCACGCGGTGGGATTCAACGCGGATCGCGATGACACCATCTCGGTCTCGTGCATCCCCTTTGCACAGGTGGATAGTGACATTGGAGCGATCTCCGAGAGTGCACAGAGAAAAGAACTGATCAGCGCCCTGGCAAAACCGGTGCTGCTCTTCGCGGTGATCCTCATGCTCCTGCTGTTCGTGGTCCGCCCCATGCTGAAGTGGGCAACGAAATCCGTCAAGGTGCTCGAGAACGTCCCTGACACCCAGCGAGCGCTCCAGGCAGGTCAGACGGAACAGATCGAGGCAGATGAGACCCCCCTGCTGGAGGTGGCGGCCAAGAGTGATGATCTGAAACGGGCGGTCCACGGGAAGAGGAAGCTCATTGAAAAAATCAGCAAGGATGACATGGGATCTGCCACCGCTGTAGTGAAGTCATGGCTGCAGGAGAATACGTAATGGGAAAGATCAGAAAACTCGACGGTCCCCAGAAGGCAGCAATCTTTCTCATGGCCATGGGTGATGAGTTTTCCCGGGCGATTTTCAAGGGGCTGAGCGAGTATGAAATCAAGCTCATCGGGAAACGCATGGCAAGCATGGAGGACGTCACCATCCCGGTGGATACCGTCCAGAGCATCATGGATGAATTCCAGCAGATGAATGCTGAGGTGAGCGGTATTACCGGAAAGGGACTCGATTATCTCAGGGACGCGCTCGTGTCTGCCCTCGGGAACGAGAAGGCGAAGCCGATCATGGAATCCATCTCCCAGGCCACCGACACGGCAGCCTTTGCAGTGCTGCGTGGAGTCGACCCGTCCCTGCTGGTGGACTACCTCAGGGGGGAACATCCCCAGACCATCGCGCTGATCCTTGCTCACCTGGATCACATGAAGGCGGCGCAGATCATTCGGGAAATGCCGGAAAAACTGCAGGCAGAGGTTGTCTTCAGGCTGGCGAACCTGGGAATTGTTCCCGCCGGGGTGATCGAGGATGTGGACACCGTGCTGAAGAAGGATATTGAGGCGATGGACTCCACGGAGAGTAAAAAACTCGGCGGGGTGGAGACCGTGGCAGAGATCCTGAATCAGCTCGATCACGCCACAGAAAATACGATCTTCTCCTCTCTGGAAGAACTGGATGCAGACCTCGCAGAGAACATCAGGCAGAAAATGTTTGTGTTCGAAGATATCGCCAACATCGACAGCAGGGGTATCCAGTCCATCCTGAAGGAAATCACCAACGAAGACCTCTCCCTGGCTCTCAAGACCGCGAGCGAAGAACTGAAGTCGCTCATCCTGAACAATATGTCGTCGAGAGCCTCAGAAATGCTCCTGGACGACATGGAGGCCATGGGGCCCGTGAAACTCTCCGATGTGGAGAATGCCCAGCAGAACATCGTGCGTGTGGCACGGAAACTGGAAGCCGCAGGCAAGATTGTCATTGGCGGAAAAGGTGGAGAGGATGTCCTCATCTAGAATACTCGTGGACACCGAGTCCCGCCAGGGTCATGTCACCCCATACTGCATCAGGGAAGTGACGTGCACAGGAAAGCGCAACGAACTGGAGGAGTCCCTCAAACAGGCCGAAGAAATCCTGAAAAAGGCCCGCTCGGAAAAGGAGTCCATCGAGATGCAGGCCTACAACCAGGGCCTCGAGCAAGGGCAGGCCCAGGGTCAGAAGATGGCAATCAAACGGCTCGGGCCACTCTTCGACACCTTCCGCAGTGCCATAGATGAGTTGGCCCGTATGCGAGGGGATATCCTCGATCAGAACCAGAAACAGCTCCTCCAGCTCGTGGTCCTGATCGCCGAAAAAATTGTGCACCGCTCGATCCAGATACATCCCGATATCGTCCTGGACACGGTTCGGGCTGCGTGTTCTCACCTCATGGAGACCGACGAGATCAGGGTGAGGCTCCACCCTTCTGATTTTGAATACATTCGCGAAATCGAAAAGATTATCTCCCTCTCGCTGAGCAGGGAAAACAGCGTAACCTTCGTCGAGGACCTCTCCATCGAGCGCGGAGGGGTCATCATCGAGACAGAGTTCGGGGAGATCGATGCCAGCATCAGATCTCAGATCGAGCATCTGCAGGACATCGTGTTGAACAATGGCTGATCCGAAGAACTTCATTCAGTTCGTCGAAGAGACAGAGACCATCCAGGTTCGAGGGAAGGTCACCAATATCGTGGGCCTGGTCATCGAGGGACACGGTCCGGGAAGTGCCATGGGTGGCATGTGCGAGATCTATTCCAAGGGCATGAATCACTCCATCATGGCCGAGGTCGTTGGATTCAAAGACAAACGCGTCCTTCTCATGCCCCTGGGAGAACTCAGCGGGATCGGCCCTGGAAGCATGATCGTTGCGAGAAAATCCAACCCGTGCGTCAAGGTGGGGCACGAACTGCTGGGACGGGTCATCGACGGAATGGGAAATCCCCTGGATGGCAAGGGAACCCTGGCACTCAGGGAGGAACTCCCCCTGTACGGGAATCCCTCGAATCCCCTAACCAAAAGGCGTATCACGGAACCGCTGGA
Organism: Deltaproteobacteria bacterium; assembly: GCA_011046135.1. Lineage (GTDB taxonomy): Bacteria > Desulfobacterota > Desulfomonilia > UBA1062 > UBA1062 > DSBG01. The sequence goes on along the minus strand of DSBG01000104.1, from coordinate 31,508 downwards.
CCTCGGCATCAAGGCCATCAACGGGATCCTCACGGTGGGCAAGGGCCAGAGGATGGCGATCATGGCAGGCTCGGGTGTGGGGAAAAGCGTCCTGCTCGGCATGATAGCGCGCCATACAAAGGCCGACGTGAATGTCATCGCCCTTGTTGGTGAACGGGGCAGAGAGGTAAAGGAGTTCCTGGACAAAGATCTCGGGGAAGAAGGTCTGAAAAATTCGGTAGTTGTTGCGGCTATCTCGGATCAACCGGCACTGATCCGTCTCAGGGGGGCCTACCTTGCCACGACTATCGCAGAGTTTTTTCGTGATCAGGGATTGGATGTACTCTTCATGATGGATTCCATTACCCGTTTTGCCATGTCCATGAGGGAAATCGGCCTCGCCATAGGTGAACCCCCCACCACCAAGGGGTACACCCCCTCCTGTTTTGCAAAGATGCCTAAACTCCTGGAACGCGTCGGGAATACCGCTGCACGGGGGAGCATTACCGGTTTGTATACCGTTCTGGTTGAAGGCGATGACTTCACCGAGCCGGTCACAGATACGGTACGCTCCGTGGTCGATGGTCACATTGTTCTGTCTCGGGAACTCGCTTCCCGCAACCACTACCCTGCAATCGACATCCTCAGGAGCGTGAGCAGGGTCATGAGTGATATCGTGGATGCGGAGCACCTGCAGATCGCCCGGAAGATCCAGTCCATTGCAGCGGTATATGAGGAGGCGCAGGACCTCATCAATATCGGTGCCTACACAAAGGGAAATAACCCTGATATCGACGCCGCCATCGAATACATCGATGCCATCAATGGCTTTCTGCGACAGGAGATTTCCGTGAGCAGCAGTCTTGACGAGGCGCGCAGACTCATGGCCTCGATCATCTCCGAGGCACCACAAGAGGAACGGTAATGGCATTCACATTCAGATTCGAAACCGTACTCAAGGTTCGGAAGATCAGGGAGGACCTGGCCCTCCAGGCGTTCTCCAAGGCGCAACACCACTACCTTTCCCTGGCGAACATGCTGCAGCAGAAAACTCAGGCCAGGGACGAGATCCGGAGGGAACTCATGGCAAAAATGAGAAGGGGAATCGGATCCCATGAAGCGAGGCAGTACGTTACCTACCTGAGCCACCTCGACAGCGACGTCGTCAAGCTCAACGGCTACCTCGAATCCGCCCGGAAGCAGCTGAACAGCGAACGGGAAACAATGCTCACGGCAAAGAAGGAGTCAAAGGCGATCGAGCGGCTCAGGGAGATACACCAGGGAAGATACCATAAGGACATGAACAAAAAAGAGATGCGGTTCATCGATGAAATGGCAATCATGCGGCATGGAGGTCACTGATGAAGATGAAGGCCCTGCTCATCGTACTTGCGGTAAATCTCGTGTTTCTCGGGGTACACCTCGATCTGGAGCCAAACCTGATTGCAGCAGACATCCAGGAGCCGCAGCTTGTCCAGGAACAGCCTCCCGTAAGACCCAAGGATCAGCTGGAGCTCATCCAGGCCCGGGAGAGGGAACTCGAGCTCAGGGAAATACAGTTGAGGGATCTCGAGGCCCAGCTGGAAACAAAGATCAGGGCGCTCCACGAACTCGAGGCTTCTGTGCGAGCCGAAGTGCAGACGTATCGTCAGATCACCGACGAGAGGATCCGGCACCTGGTAAAGATTTATTCATCCATGAAACCACAGGCAGCTGCAAGTCTCATGAACAACCTCGACAAGGACATCGCGGTGGAAGTGTTCCTCAGCATGAAGGGTGAGATCGCTGGAGGCATTCTCGCGTACATGGACACAAAGAAGGCTGCATCCATTACCGGCAAGCTCATCAGCTACGGTGCGGGAGGATCTTCGGCCCCTGAATAGCCGTTGCCCAGATCCGTTCTCTGGTGCACGTTCCCCGTCTCCCCGTGAAAAGGGCTTTCCCGGGGGCAGAGATCTTTCGCAGACATTCACAGAAGCCTCATGCAGTCTCCAAAGGGTTTGGGTGCCGTAAAATCAGGGGTGTAGAAAGACGGAGCTCCCATGTCCTGCAGAAAGATCGTTTCAAACCCGAGCTCATCGGCCCTGTCCAGGACCACCCGGTATTCCTCCGGAGAGATGCACCTCTTCATCTCCGGGAGATCTCCCGTATAGAAATCAGGGGTGTACTGCGACATGATGCTCAGCGCGATATCTGCCGAGATCTCGGAGAGAAATTCGAGGACAGCGAAGGGATTCGATCGCATCCCGGGAAGAACCAGGTGCCTCACGATCAGACCACTGATGGCACTCCCCTGAGCATCCATCCGGAGAGGACCGACGGTCTCCCACAAAAAGGCGATCGCCTCGCGTACACGATCCCAGTAGTCATCCACCCTGCTCAAGACGCGTCCCGTCTGATTGTCCCCGTACTTCACATCCATGAGGTAGATCCGGGCATGATCCTTCCATCTCGAGAGGATCTCCGGTCGTTCGTACCCGCTCGAGTTGAGTATCACCGGAAGTGTCAGACCCCTGTTCCGGGCTTCATCGAGGGCCTCCAGTATCTCCGGGGTAACGTGTGTGGGGCTCACCAGGTTGATGTTGCTGCACCCAGATTCCTGGAGCTCAACCAGGGAACAGGCGAGCTCAAGGGGAGAAACCTGTCTTCCGAGGCCGTAGTGTGAAATCTGCTTGTTCTGACAGAAAGAGCACGCAAGAGGACACCCGGAAAAAAACACGGCACCTGATCCCGCACCCGTTACCAGTGGCGGCTCCTCACCCCTGTGGATAACGATGGAGGCAACCTTCAGGTGAGCATCCATCCCGCACCCGCCGGTACGCACGGTCCTGTCAACGCGGCACTGCCTGGGACAGAGTTCACACAGAACCATCAGAGGGGTTCCATGTGGTCAAAAAGCACTTTTCCCTGTTCGTCCCGGGGGATTTCCCTGACAAAGATCACCTTCCTCGGGGTCTTGTAGGAGGCCAGGAGTTTCCGGGCAGCGTGTTTGATGGCACTCTCACTGACACTGGGGTCGTCACAGACGATGAACGCCTTGATGATCGCGCCTCGCATGAGATCAGGCTCCCCGGTGATGGCAGAATCCCTGACCCCCGGCAGCGAGTTCAGGACGTTTTGGACTTCCCGGCAGTAGACGTTGAATCCCGAGGTGATCACCATGTCCTTTTTGTAGCCGGTGATGTAGATGTAGCCATCCTCATCCATGAATCCCAGATCTCCGGTGGAGAGCCACCCGTCCGAGATGACCTCATTGGTTTCTTTCTCGCGCCTGTAGTACCCCTTCATGATATTGGGGCCCTTGAAGAGAATCTCGCCATGATCCCCTGGCTTCAGCTCTGCACCCTGATCATCAACCACCTTTGCCTGAACACCCGGCACCGTCATCCCGATTGAGTCCGGCTTGATGGGAAAGGGCCGGTAGTTACAGCTGCACACCGGTGAGGCTTCGGTAATTCCGTATCCCTGCCTGATGTTTCGCTGGAACCGCTCCCTGAACGACTCATAGATATCCAGCGATAGAGCGGATCCCCCCGCAATCAGCGTCCTGACGCCGGAGTAATCGATACCCTGGAGATCGGGATGGCTTACCAGGCCGAAAAAGAGCGTGGGGACGGCACAGATCGCCGTGATTCCAACTGATGTGAGGGCGTGGTGCATCTCCTTGAAGTCGAGCTTTTTCATGAGGTAGATGCTCCCTCCGTAGCGGAGCATGGAGAGCATGTTCACGCTTGCTGAGAAGGAATGGAAGCAGGGGATAAGGGTGAGCGTGGTGTCTGTATCATCCGCACCCATGCACACTCTCATGAGATCCGAGTTGTGGTCGAGGTTGGCCTGGGTAAGCATGGCGCCCATGGGTTCCCCCGTGAGCCCCGATGAATAGATCATGGCAGCCACGTCGTGGGGATCCATGTCTTCGAGGATCGGGGCTCCCCGATCACGGACATACTCTGAAAAGTTCCCCCCCTGCCCTGTGGTGATGACGATATCCTGGCTGCACTCCTGTTGAATGGCCGTGTAGGTCCCCAGGTTGGCGTGTTCGAGAATGATGGCCCGGGAATTTGAATCCGAGAGGATGTACTTCAGCTCCCGGGAGGTGAAGGCCGGATTCACGGGAATCACAACGGCGCCGAGACCCACGACCGCCATGTATACGACGATGAATTCGGGGATGTTGGGCAGGACCATGGTAACATGGTCTCCCTTCCTGATTCCCGATTTTTTCAGCGAGGCACCGAGGGCACACGTGAGGGTGTAGAGCTCGGAAAAGGTCATCTCTGTATCCCTGGTGCGGATACATGTCTTCTGAGGCCGGGATGTTGCGTGCACGGCAAGCCAGGAGTAGATATTCATGAAACCTCCTCATTCATTGTAGGATCTGAACACCGACAGCACCCGCCGGGTGATGTCGCTGATGCTCGAGGCACCCTCACCTCTCCATCGGGCAGCGCTCTCTTCATCACCTCTGTAACAATCCCGGCCCCATGCTCAAACGCATGGGGAACCTCGCACCGTGCCTCTCTGGGAGGCTTGTGTCCTGAAGCAGCCGGAGATCATCCATGGCTCTGGATAGCGAAAAGACATCAGGCCTGTCAATGGGACAATGCAGCACGGCAGCGCTGTGACCATGAGTGATGCGGGACCGCTCCGAAGGGAATTCCTCGGTGTGGCGACGGGTTCTCATCGGCCTCGACCAAAGAGAGGGCAGAACCTGTAGCAGTCGAACGGCTCGTCTCCATCCTGCTGGTAGTATCTGTTCCTCGAACAGTAGACAGCGAGCTCCGGATCATTCTCATGGATGCAGATGGAACAGAATGCCTCAGAATTCAACACGATGTCCTTTTTGAGAACATACTTCTCGTACTTGGGGCACCCCCTGCAGTCTTCCAGGGGTTGTTTCCTGAGTCCGCACCAGGTGCACTGCGTATCCCTGAAATCCATGGGCACCTAGCATACCCATGCCCCTGGGTGAGCGCAAGGTGTTTTCACTTCCCCTTCAGAAATGATGGGTTCGCTGGAGCTGTGGCTCTGCAAGGCCTGGCGCGGGGTTATTCCTTATTTCTTCAGGATAGATTTAAAAAATCTCAGCAGTGCAGGTGCACCCTCTTCAGACACCTCGAGGGGTTCAGTCCCCCTGATGAAGGGGAGTTCGACGGTGTGCTTTGTCCAGAGGCCAGCGCGCTTCCCGTTCGCGGGATCGATCCTGCACAGCACAAGCTCCTTGGGGGCTTCACGAGAGAACGGGTGAGCAAGCTGGTGAAGAATCATGGAAGCAACGGGCATGGCCCCTGTCGCACCACTGTATCCGATGGGTTGAAACAAATCGTCACCGAGCCACACCACAACGGTCATTCCCGGGCTGAATCCCGCAAACCAGGAATCCCTCTTGTCATTGGTGGTTCCGGTCTTTCCGCAGATCCCCTCCGGCATACCGTACATGCGGGCGTCTTTCGCCGTGCCCGAAATCACGACCTCCTGCAGCGCCGTGTTGACAAGGTAGAGGGTGACGGGATCGAGAACCCGCTGCCGTTTAGGAGATGCCTGCGATGCGAGAATGGTCCCGTGTTCATTGGTGACGGCGAGGACCCCACTGGACTCTGTCCTGAACCCTCCGTTGGCAAAGGTACTGTAGAGGCGTGCCATGTCCAGCGGAGAGCAGGAAACGGCACCGAGCAGGATCGAAGGGTGAGGGGCGGGGGAACACTCCGGGAGGATGCCCTGAATCTCAGTAATCACATTGTCCAGTCCCACCTCGAGTCCGAGCCTGACGGTGGCGATGTTGTACGATTTGACCAGCGCCTCGAAGAGTATGACCCTGCCATGGGAGCTGCCGTCATAGTTGACGGGCCTCCAGTATGAGCCATCATCGAGCTTCACGGACAGCGGGCTGTCATCGACGAGGCGGGACAGGGTAGAGCCTCTGCGCAGGGCGGTATAGTAGATCACCGGCTTGATGAGAGACCCGATGTGACGCTGAATCTGCGTTGCCCTGTTGAACTGTGACTTCGCATAATTCTTTCCCCCCACAAGGGCTCGAATCCCCCCGGTTTCGGGGTCGAGAACAACCACCGCTCCATCGATGTGGTGCGGCAACGAGCTCAGGACGTGCTGCAGGACGCCCTCACAGGTGTGCTGCATGTGTGCATCGAGCGTCGTGAAAATCCTGTACCCTCCCCTCGAGAGAAGTTCGGCAGGGAACTCATCGCCGAGTGAAGCCATGACATGATCGATGAAATAGGGTGCCTGCCGGTAGAGGGGTTCCAGTTCGACGACCTCGATGGGGAGAAGCTGAGCCTGCGCAAACTCGCTCGAGGTGATGTATCCCTCGCGGAACATGAGTTCGAGAACGGTATTTCTCCGCATCATCGCCCGGTGAGGACTCGTGTAGGGAGAATAGCGGTTCGGTGCCCGTATGATCCCGGCAAGGAGTGCCGCCTCTGCAAGGTCAAGATCCGGGACCTCCTTGTCGAAAAAGAGCCGCGAGGACCTCCCGATCCCATGGATACCCGCATGACCCCGCCTCCCCATATAGATTTCATTGAGATACAGCGTCAGGATTTCCTGTTTCGTGTAGACCATCTCCATGAGGACGGCAAACATGCTTTCCCTGGCCTTGCGCAGCAGGCTCTTTTCGGTCGTGAGGAACAGATTTTTCACGAGCTGCTGGGTGATCGTGGAGCCGCCCTCGACGACGTGGCCCTGGCGAAGGTTGATGAGAAAGGCCCGCAAGATCGATCTGAAATCGATGCCGCGGTGATCGTAGAATCTCCTGTCTTCAGTGACGATGATGGCATCGAGGAGCGACGTCGGACACTCGTCCAGGGAAATTATCACCCGGTCTTCGAATCTCTCGTCAAAAATCTCTGCAAGGAGCTCCGGCTCCAGAACGACGCTCTCGAGCAAACTCCCGTCCAGAGGGTTCCTGATCTCTTCGACGATCCCCCTGGCCGTGTGGATTTCTCTCAATGCCGGTTCAGCCCTTCCGCCGGGGTGGTCAAACCCTCGCAGGAACACGGCAATTGCATCCCCGTTCGTGCCGTACTCCCCTGGAGATCGCACCTCGGAGACACTGCGGTACCTGAGACGCTGCAGTCGCTGTTCGAATCCTGTGCGGAGAAGATCACTGCCCGGAGTGATCGCCAGGGGCATACTGTAGATCTTTGAGGGGATATTCCAGATGGACCCTGTCCCGATCTTTCTCACCTGCCGATAGGCGTCCAGGGTTACCATGAAGAGGATCACGAGGACAGCGATACCGAGGACAGAAACAAGGCATCTGGGACTCAACCATCTCCACTTCACGCTTCAAGGCTATAGGCAGATCACACCGGCTGTCAATCAAGTTTTCTGAACGATCACCCACCCGTGCCGCCATGTCCGAGAGATGATCACCGTGAGCCGGGCAACGGTCAGTGGTTCTTGATGAGCGTATGGTTCTGCCGTTTCCTGAGGAGTTCTCTCTGCCTCCTGAACAGGTACCGGATGATGTCATCCTTGGCGTCTGGATCCATGCGCAGGAAGGTCACGGCAACGGCATAGCGGTTCGTCTCATAGCTTGTGACATTTTTTTGACGAATTACCTCCCCCATGAGCCGGATGAAGAGGAGGGGCACCATGGGCAGGATGAGGTTGATCTCCAGGAGATCTCCCACTTCGAAGGAGGTGTTCGTGATAAATCGGATGCCGGAAGCCGAGATATTGACATCGAGGGGACGAGAGCTCATGAGGTTCTTGAACTCTTCGGCAAGCAGCATGTGAACGAGGAGATCGAGCTTCCTGTTCATCTCCCACAGGATCTGGTTGTAGGGGGATTCCCGTGTGTACGGAACCTCGTCCGCTCCAGGGTAGCCGTATTTTCCCTTCAGAAAGGAATCGATGATGAGTTTGTTCGCTCGAATGCGATCAAGGCTCCGGGGCAGTTCTGCCGGTTTTTCATCGGCATGGCAGATGAACGTGGCGCTGCAGTAGATCTTATCATAGATTCTCACATCCGACCTGCGCTCGTTGCCGACAGAGGCACCGCGTTCCAGATACATCTCCAGTCCACGGTCGGTCTCATGGGTAACCTTGGCAAAGATTGCATCCTGCCCATCGGATATCTTCACCACCGCCCCCGGCACAACGGAGAGGCTTGCCTCGGGCAGAAAGAGAAAGCTCTCTTCGTCGGAGAGTTCCATGACCTTTCCCGCGGATTTCTGTCCGTCCAGTGTATAGAGGACAACGCGTTGACTCAGGTTGAGAAGGCTGTCGATATTCATGAAATCTCCTTAAAGAGTTCAACCCTGTTGCGACCCCACTCTTTTGCCAGGTACAGTCCCCTGTCTACCTGTCTAACGAGCTCGGCACAACTCAGTCCCTCCCGATACTGGCTTACCCCGATACTGACCGTCGCCTGGACATCGTGCACGAACCGCATTCTTTCCACCATGAGCCTGAGTCGCTCTGCAAGCATTCGTGCCCGGTAGATACCTGTCTGCGGCAGGAGAACCATAAATTCCTCCCCCCCGTAGCGGAACACGAGGTCGCTCTTCCTGAGGCGCGCCTGGAGTCTCAGGGCAAGGGCCTTGAGCACACTGTCTCCTGCAGGATGCCCATATACATCGTTGACACGTTTGAAATAGTCAATATCAATCATCATGAGAGAAAAGGTCGTGCCGTAGCGCTGGCAGCGCTGCCACTCCGCCTCGAGAATCTCCTGGAAGGCCCGGTAATTGAGCAGACCCGTGAGCCCGTCTCGAAAGGCCATGTGCAGGAGCAGCTCATTGTCAACGAGTTTTGCAACGGCGGGCGTCAGATATTTGACCCATTCCTGGAACAACTCCACATGGAGTCCTGAGTTTATCGACAGGACAACCCGGGCCTGAAACCCATCGAAAAGGGTGAGATCGACGCGGTTCCTGACCTCTGGCGGGTGACCTCCTATGTGTATGCTCACGTGCTCGTAGTCGTCGCTCCCCAGGACCCTGCGCGCGTCGCGATACCCCCCGTCTCTGTGTTCAGTGACAGCATATGCCTTTTTCCTCTGTCCATGGATCCTGGTGTAGATTGCCGGTGCAGCAAGGGGAAAGGACTGTGCCATGAGGGAGACGAGATCGATGAGTGCCGTGTGCGTGGTGGAGCCTGAAAGGAGGGTGATCATGCTTTCCGTAAACAGTGCCAGCGGTTTTTGCTTCGAGGTATCCCCTCGTGCCGCTACCCGTTTTTCAGTGGAGAGTTTCAGTTCACGTATCATCAGTCGCTCCTTGGTGACTCGTTTCACCAGTTCTTTTCTTGTTCATACCAGCGTTTAATGCAAAGTATGTGCCTTGATTTAGCATCGATAGTGGTATATAAAGGCACCCGCATACGAAAACGCCAGGGTGAGCGGCCCGGGCACGGGTATCCCTCTGAAGCTGAAGAGGAGGATACCAGGACCAGCGAGAAAGATGAACGGTACGAGGACAGGCATGGAACAGGAATCGATGAGGTGTTCCCAGGCGGGAGACCATGCCCTCGTTGTGAGATGCCTCAGGCCCTCGGCCCAGCCAGAGAGTCGTTCCTGCCGGACTGACCGGGGGGGAGTACGAGGATCGTGCCTCATGCCCATACCCACGCTGAGAATCGCAGGCTGGCCCGAACAATGCATGAAACGCTGGGGATGACACATGGAGCATGAACACCTGGAAATCAGATGGCACGGTAGGGGGGGGCAAGGCGCTATCACCGCGGCAAAGATCGTGGCAAAGGCAACCTTTGAATCAGGCTACCCCGGGGTAGCGATGGTTCCCACCTTTGGAACGGAGCGCAGGGGTGCCCCGGTCTTCACCTCGTTGAAGGTATCGAAAACAAAGATCTATGACCTCTCGCCCATCTCGAGACCTGATATCATCGTGGTTCTTGATCACCTCCTTCTGGAAGAGACAGACATCCTCCACGGCCTGAAGCCGGGGGGGATTCTCGTGATCAACACCCCGAAACCCCTCGAAGCGTACAACTTCGATGGCACGAGGCTCGCAGTGGCTGATGTGACAGCAGTGTCATGCCGGGCGGGTCTTCCGGAGGGGATGGTGAATGCCGGCATCATCGGTTCCTTTGCCAGGGCCACCGACTTCCTGGATTTTGCCCTGCTCATCAGGAACATAGAGGAGGAATTTCAGGGACGGCGGGCATCGGAGAATGCGCAGGCAGCACGTCTCTGTTACGAGAACACCACGGTGATGGGGTACTAGGTGAGTACGCGAGACTACGGGTGGAGCACGTCACACAGTGAACCTGGCCCCGGTGATGCCGGGAAAACCGGATCCTGGAGGGTTCTGCGCCCCGTTCTGGACCCGGGTGCCTGTATCCCGGCCAAGAGAAATGCACCCGCGTGCTTTATCTGCTGGCTCTACTGCCCCGATGGAATAATCACGCGAAGCATTCCGCCGACGATCGATTACGAGTACTGCAAGGGCTGCGGAATCTGTGCCGAGGAGTGTCCCACCAAGGCGATCATCATGGTGGAAGAATCCAGCGTTACCAAAGGGAAACCATAAGGCCATGCATATCATAGAATCCGGGAATGTCGCTGCCGCCCTCGGGGTGAAACTCTCCCGAGCACAGGTCATCGCCGCCTACCCTATCACGCCCCAGACCCCGCTGACAGAAAAGCTCTCCGAGATCGTCGAGGCAGGAGAACTTGATGCCCAGTACATCCCTGTGGAGAGCGAGCATTCAGCACTGGCCGTCTGCATTGCAGCGTCGTCCGCCGGTGCCAGGGCATTCACCGCAACGAGCGCCAACGGGCTTCTGTACATGCATGAACAGATTCACTGGGCCGCAGGAGCCAGACTGCCCATCGTCATGTGCGTGGTCAACCGGGGGGTCGGAGCACCCTGGACCGTGTGGAACGATCACCAGGATTCCATTTCCCAGCGGGATACCGGATGGATACAGATCTACGTGAACGATCACCAGCAGATCATCGACACCGTGATAAAATCATTCCGCCTTGCCGAAGAGGTGATGATTCCCATCATGGTCTGCTACGACGGGTACCTCCTCTCCCACACGTACATGCCCTTCGATGTGCCGGAGCAGGACCGGGTGGATGCCTTTCTCCCCCCATACAAAGCACCGTATGCCCTTGATCCCGAGAACCCCGCAAACCTCAACACGGTGACGCTGCCTGATATCCGGTTTGATGCACAGGGAAGGCTTGCCCATGGGTACATGGAAATCCGCTACCTGCTCCAGGAAGACATGAGAAAGGCCCTCGATGCCGCTTCGAGTATCGAACGGCAGTTCTTCGAGATGTTCGGCAGGGGCGGAGATGCATTCTTTGAACTCTACTGCTGTGAAGATGCTGACTACATCGCAGTGAGCATGGGATCCCTTTCCTACCACCTCAGGGATGTGGCCGATCTGCTCAGGGCTTCAGGCATCAGGGTAGGCGTCATGAGCGTACACCTCTACCGCCCTTTTCCCGCGAGCATGATCGCACAGGCTCTCGTCCATGCCAGACGCATCATCGTCTTCGAAAAAGCCCTCAGCTACGGATATGAAGGGGCGCTGTGTTCTGACATCAAATCAGCGCTCTTCCACCACGGCCATAACCAGGCCAGGCCTGAGGTTCTGGGACATGTCCTAGGCCTCGGAGGAAGGGAGATCAGAACCGAGGACCTCCACGAGGCACTGAAACACTCCTGCACAACACCGGTGGCGCACCCTGACGAGATAGGGTGGATCGGCCTGAAAATCTAGGAGAACTGATCAATGCACGCCATAACAACCATCCTGGATCTCCCGGAAGAAGAATTCCTCAATCCCGGAAACCGCTCCTGTTCGGGGTGTTCCCTGGGAATCGCCTATCGCGTTGCGCTCAAAGCCCTGGGGAAAGACACCCTCCTGGTCGTTCCTCCGAGTTGTCTCACCGTGCTCCAGGGGCTCTTCCCCATCGCTGCGACAAAACTCCCTTCGCTCAATGTGACCTTTGCCTCCACTGCAGCTGCCGCGACAGGGCTCCTCGGGGCCTTGAAAGCCCAACACAAAACAGGGATCAAGGTTGTTGCCTGGGCCGGGGATGGAGGGACCAGCGACATCGGGATTCAGGCGCTCTCCGGGGCGGCGGAGCGTGGCGATGATTTTCTCTTCATCTGCTATGACAACGAAGGCTACATGAACACCGGCGCCCAGCGCTCGGGAACGACCCCCATCGGCGCCCTGACAGCCACCACCCCCTTCAAAGGCAAGCTTCAGCCCAAGAAGGATGTTCCCGCCATCATGAGCGCCCACGGCATCAGCTACGTGGCTACCTGCTCGGCGGCCTACCCGCTGGATATCTACGATAAGGTCTTAAAAGCCGTCACGTTCACCGGGGTGAAATACCTCCACCTCCACATACCCTGCCCCCCGGGATGGGGGTTTAATCCACGCCTGTCGGTAAAGATCGGGAAACTCGCCGTCAAAACAGGGCTGTACGAACTTTACGAGGTCGAGCATGGGCAGTTCAGGCTGACCGGGGCATCCCAGAAACTGGCGGACAAGAAAAACCTCGTGCCGGTTGAAGACTATTTCAAAACTCAAGCACGCTTCAGGAACCTGGGGCCTGACCAGATCAACGAGATCCAGCAGCTTATCACCACGCGGTGGGAACGCTACTTCCAAACCATGGAAAACGGGGAGGAAGGCTAGGCCAGGGCCCTTTCCAGGTGCTCCCGATCCAGATTTCCCCCGCTCATGATGAGGACCACCTTTTTTCCCTGTAGCCGCTCCCTGATCTTCAGCGCTGCGATGAGGGAGGCTGCCCCGGCCCCTTCTGCGAGGTTGTGTGTTGTGGTAAGCGCCAGGCGGATTCCCTCCAGGATCTCTTCTTCATTCAAGAGGACGACCTCTTTGATGTGATCCTTCATGATCACGTAGGGAAGCTGGAACACGCTGCGTGCAGCCAGCCCGTCGGCAATGGTGTCCGCCTCGTCGATGGTCACCCACTCACCGAGCTCTTGTGCCTTTGCAAAGGCGGGGGCCTTTGCCGACTGGACACCGATGATCTCAACATTCGGGTTTATGGCCTGTACCACCCGAAGCAGCGACGCGCAGACGGCACCTCCGCCGATGGGACAGATAATCACATCCACCTCGGGCAGGTCTTCGAAGATCTCGAACCCCATGGTCCCCACCCCATTGAGGATCTCCGGCTCGTTTCCCTGCTCCACGTAGTAGTATCCGGCTGAAGACACGAGTTCATCACAGTAGAACTGGGTGTCGTAGAAATCATGTCCGTACTCGATGAGTTCCGCACCGTAACTCTCGATGATCCGGTTGATCTCCGGGTTGTTGTTCATGGGGACAACCACCGTGCACGGGATCTGGTACCACCGGCCTGCCCATGCCATGGCGAGACCATGGTTCCCCCTGGTGGACACGAGCACGCCATTGGTCACGTCTTCCCTGGGTATGGAGTGGAAAAAGTTGAGCGCGCCCCTGATCTTGAAGGAACCGGTGGGCAGGTGATTCTCATGCTTGACGAAGGCGTCGCACCCGATGAGCCTGCTCAGTTCGGAGGAGTAGATCAGATTCGATTTGTTGATGTAGTGGTAGATGGCGGCCCGCGCCCTGAGAATCCCCTGGATGGTTACCCGCGTGCTCAATTTCTCGTATTTCTTCAGCATATCCGTCTTTCCTCGTCAGAATTTATACCCGGTTTTTTTCGGCTTTGACCGGACGGCCTGGAGGAAAAACCCGATGATCATGCCGGCAATGATGAATCCCCCGCCAATGAGCATGAAGCCGAGCCGTTCCGAGGTCTTCAAACGGTTGTTCTCCCTGGAGAGCACGGCGAGCTGCTCGTCCCGGTCCTGAGCATCTGCGAGGAGCTTTTCGTAGTTCTGCTTGAGATCGAGATAATCGCTGGAGGCCTCCTTGAGTGTTTCGTAGTCCTGTTTTGATTTCTCCATCTCCTTGGCGATACTGCTGAGCTTGAAGTTCCGTTCCCGGTTATCCTTCTGAAGCTGTTTGTTCTCCTCTTCAAGGGCCCTGTTCGCCTCGGTCAGAGACTGGACCTTGTCGTTGAGCTGTTCGATGATGAGCGCCTTGGGTGTCTGGTTGGTGAGGAAGCGTGCCTGGACCCATCCCTCAATTCCACCCGGCGTTTTCACCCTGTACCACTCCCCCTGCTCCTGAAGGATCTCGAGGAAATCGTTGGTGTTTGCCAGGCCGATGTCCCTTGCTCCTTCGGATGGGGCGGTGCGGAGCGTTATGGTGATCCAGTCCCGAACATACATCCCCCGTGCATGAAGCGGGCACGCCTGGACCAGAAGGATCACGAGGGACATCACAAGGGAACACACAACAATCTGCTTCATTTCGACCTCTCACTTCCTACGGGCACTCTCGTCTCACCCTAACCCATGTGGACGAGCTATGCAATACCTTCGCGCCCTTTTCCGTCTTTGACGAGCCTGGACTGAATGATCTCCTGCAGCTTGTCCCGCGTGTCCTTTTCAAGGGACCTGAGCTGTCTCTCGTCAGGGGATTCGAACCTGAGCACGATCACGGGCTGGGTATTGGACGGCCGGGCAAGCCCCCATGACTCCCCGTGGGTGAAGCGCACCCCGTCGATGTCCACACACTCAGCGTAGCGCTGCATCGCATAGTCCCTGAATGATTCGATCACCTGAAACTTGATGCGGTCGGGACAGTCGATCCTGATCTCCGGGGTGTTGACGAGCTTGGGAAGGTTGTCGAACACCGCCTGGGGTTCCTCCTCGGCGGAGAGCACCTCGAGGAGCCGCGCAGCGGTGTAGATGGCGTCGTCGAACCCATACCACCGGTCGCTGAAAAAGATGTGCCCGCTCATTTCCCCGGCCAGAGCCGCATTCTCTTCCAGGAGCCGCGCCTTCATGAGGGAATGTCCCACCTTGCCCATGATGGGAATGCCGCCTGCCTTGGCGACCTCCTCGAAGAACACCTTCGAGCACTTCACCTCGCCGATGATCTTTTCCCCTTTTCTCCTGCCCAGGATCTCCCGTGCCAGGATCGTGGTGATCATGTCGCCGTAGACTGGGGATCCCTTCGCATCGATGACCCCGATCCTGTCCGCGTCACCGTCGAGACCGATCCCGAGATGGGCTCCCGTCGAGAGCACCTCGTCCCTGAGCATGGATACCCCTTCAACCGTGGTGGGATCGGGATGATGGTTGGGGAAACGGCCGTCGGGTTCGAGGCAGATGCC
Source organism: Deltaproteobacteria bacterium (assembly GCA_011046135.1). Taxonomy (GTDB): domain Bacteria; phylum Desulfobacterota; class Desulfomonilia; order UBA1062; family UBA1062; genus DSBG01. The sequence continues at coordinate 16,339 of DSBG01000104.1, read as the reverse complement.
GATCACCTCCATGCCGAGGGCATCGAGCACTGCAAGCGCGGGCGCGCCGCCCACACCGTTGCCCGGGTCCAGAACCACCTTCAGGCCTCGGGCGCACGAGACGCGGGACACGATGTCGTCCACGTACTCGGGAATGATGTCGTATCGATGCGCCTTCGCCGTCCCCGTGATCCTCCTGCCCTGCTCCATGAGGGTCCTGATCTTCTGGATCTCGTCCCCGAAGATGGTCTGCCTTCCCAGGGCGATCTTGAACCCGTTGTTGTCCGGGGGGTTGTGCGATCCGGTCACCTCGATGCCGCCGTCGAGATGGAGGCGGTGCAGGGAAAAGTACAGCACCGGGGTCGGGACCATCCCGAGGTCCACCACCTCGATCCCGCTCGCAGCGATCCCTCGTTTCAGGATGTCGAGAAACCCCGGGGAGCTGAGCCGAGCATCCATGCCAAGGCCGACCTTTTTCACACCGTGATCGCTCCAGTAGACCCCCATGGCGCACGCGAACCGTTCCACAAAGTCATCGCTCAGTTCGCTGCCAACAACACCCCGTATGTCATACTCCCTGAAAACCTCTGGATTCATGGTGCCTCCATATGTTCACTCAGATGGTCGTGCCCTGCCGCCACTGGGCCTCATCCATGCAAGATCAACGCCACGATTGCAGCATTGTAGTGCACGGGGGTCACCCCGTCAAGGTCCACGCAGGACTTTGCATGCGCTTACTGATCTCCGGGCTTCGCCCCTTCCCGGGGGCATCCCTGCTTCCCCTGTACAGGGATCTCCCCCCCCGTATTCTGTTGCACGCGCTCGCAGATCTCGTGTATCATGGGTATGCTAAGAAAATATGCATTGACACCATACTCATGTTACTCTATGATAACGGTGTTAACTTGCAGGGTGTATCATTAAATTTCACGGTATTGTGGTGTATGTGCAACATGCGTTATTGAATGCAGGTTATAATGGCATGATACTACTTGATTTTTAATTTGGCACACAAGTTGAATACTTAAGTTTGACAAATTGTGTGGTTTGAGGGACTCAGGCCGGAGGCAAATAAGGTTTTGTCAGTGCTTTCAACGGCCTGAATTAGTTTAACAGAACATAAAAAATTTTTTAAGAGGGAGGGAATAGGATGAAAAAAGTCTTACTAACCTTGTTGCTCGTGTTCTTTGCAACAGCGGGGCACGCCGAGATCTCCTTCGATCTCACCGGTGATTTCTTTGCCCGGGGCAGCTACTGGAAAAATTTCAACCTGGATCCGGACAACAACGTCAGCTACATGAACGTTGATGGGGAGACAAACCTCTACCCCACCATCAAGGTGGGCAAAACAGAACTGAAGATGCGGATCCAGATGCGCGACGAGATCTGGGGAAACTTTTATGGATATGAAACTGATGCAGGCACTTCTGTAAAAGACTTTGCCGACGGGTTTCCCTACCAGTATACTGACAGCACCGATGCGAACGTCCAGATCGCGCGGCTGTGGCTCCGCCACTACTTCGAGAACTCCTTCCTCGATGTGGGCCTCAGGGACGGCGGCCAGTGGGGCACCACCTTCGGTGACGCGGTTGAGGCACGCTACCGCGTGGTGTGGTACCCCAGGACCCCGGTTGGCGTCTTTGTGCTCCTCTACGAGAAGCGGGCTGAACTGGGCAAGGAGGATCTCAAGGATTCCGAGGATGGCGACTTCATGTACTACGGCGCAGGCTGGGTCACCAAAGTCGGTGACGTCTTCGTGAAGCCTCTCATCATCTATGCGGAGGCGGGGGACTATTTACCAAACATAAGCAGGAGTGCACTTCCTGGAGTCTTAGGCCTTGATCTTAAGAACACGGGTATTCAGATCCTTGGCGGGGCTTTGGCCTTGAACGGCGACCTCGGCCCGGTGCAGTTCGAGGCAGAGTTTGGCATGCAGAACTGGATGGTGGAAGACCTGCAAGATCTTGCCCCTCTCGCTGCACTCGCAGCGCAACCTGGTTTAGAAGATTTAGCAAATTTAGCAGGGTTAGCAAACGCCAAGGACTCGACCATCTGGAGCGTGTACTTGAATGTCTGGAACGATCTGGACTTCGGCAGAGCCGGTCTGAGCATGTACTACGCGAGCTGGGATGACAAGGGCGGACCATTTGGAGCCGGCTGGGGATTTGACGCTGGGGAAGACTTCGAATCCAACCTGATCCTTGGCGACTGGCTCGCTATCGGTGGTGTGGATTGGCAGCCTGCACAAGATGTCCTTGGCATGTCAATGATCAAACCCTACATTGCCAATGTGAAGACCCCCATCGACAAGCTCACCTGCGGAGCATCCTTTGCCTACATCATGTCCAACCAGGAGAAAACAGCGTGGGAGGACTTCTCCGCGTGGGAAATCGATGCCAATGCAGCCTACGCCATCACGGACAACCTCACCTACGAGGTCATGGGCGGCTATGCGACCCTGAGTTACGACAAAAAGGGCCTTCCCTACGGCGCACCTTCCAAAGACCCCGATGAGGTCATGCTCCTCCAGCACCGGATCAAGCTGGTCTTCTAGGAGCTTTTTTAACCGGAATACAAAAAGCCCGCCTGAACAGGCGGGCTTTTTTTGTACCTCTTGAGATGTGCCCTCCTTACGAGTCGATGAAGGAGCGGAGCTTCTTTGATCTGACCGGGTGTCGGAGTTTGCGGAGCGCCTTTGCCTCGATCTGGCGGATCCGCTCCCGGGTGACGGTGAAATCCTTGCCCACCTCTTCCAGGGTGTGATCTGACTTCTCCCCGATGCCGAAGCGCATGCGGAGCACCTTCTCCTCCCGCGGCGTGAGCGTGGCCAGCACGCGGCGCGACTGCTCCGAGAGGTTCTTGGCCAGGATAGCCTCCGAGGGTGAGGGCACCTTCTTGTCCTCGATGAAATCACCCAGGTGGCTGTCTTCCTCCTCGCCGATGGGGGTCTCGAGCGAGATGGGTTCCTTGGCGATCTTGAGGATCTTGCGCACCTTGTGCTCGGGATAGTCCATCTTCTCAGCAATCTCTTCAGGCGAGGGCTCCCTGCCGAGCTCCTGGACCAGGGCCCGGGAAGTCCTGATGAGCTTGTTGATGGTCTCGATCATGTGCACCGGGATCCTGATGGTCCGTGCCTGGTCTGCAATGGCACGGGTGATGGCCTGGCGGATCCACCACGTGGCATAGGTTGAGAACTTGTAGCCCCTGCGGTACTCGAACTTCTCCACGGCCTTCATGAGCCCGATGTTGCCTTCCTGGATGAGGTCGAGGAACTGGAGCCCCCGGTTCACGTACTTCTTGGCGATGCTCACCACGAGTCTGAGGTTCGCCTGGATGAGCTCGGTCTTGGCCGCGTTGGTCCGATGTTCCGCATCCTCGAGAATGCCCACGGCCTTCTTCAGTCCGTGGGAGGTGAGGCCGCCCTCGATCTCGATTCTCTTGATTTCCCGGACAACGTAGCCCACCTCCTCGACGATGGTGCAGAACTCGTCACCTGTGAGGCCAAGCTCGTCGAGAAAGGCGCTGATCGCTCCATCGCACTCGTTCTCACAGATCCTCCGGTGGATCTGCCTGACCTCGTCGAAGGGACGGCAGAAGCGTTTTTCACACTGGACAAGAATGTCCTCCTTCTCCTCCAGCTGCCGCTTGAGCTCCTTGAGCCTGCTCCCGAAGAGATCAACCTGCTCGGGCAGAAAGTGAATGTCGTGGATGAGCCTCACGATGTCGCGACTCACCAGGGCCATGCTGTTCTTGATCTTCTCCTTGCTCTTCTTGGCCTTTGCATGGAAGAGCTGGTACTTGAGCGCTTTGAGTTCTCCCTGCTTGCCCTCGATCTCCCTGATGATATCCAGGATGTTTCTGAGCGCGAGCTCTTCGTCGATTTCAAACATGTCTTCGATGTCAATGACTTCCTTGAGACGGATTTCTCCTTTTTCCAGGGCGAGGCCGATCTGGATCACCTCCTTGACGGTCACGGGAGAATTGATGATGACGTTGAGGACCTGTCGCTGACCTGCCTCGATCCGTTTGGCGATCTCTGTCTCGTCTTCCCTGGAGAGCAGGGACACGGAACCCATTTCATGCAGGTACATCTTGACCGGATCCGGAGACCTCAGGGATCCGTCGTCGTGAATGTCTGAGCTGTCCTCATCAGGTTCGAGATCATCCTCGTTGTCCACCAGCTGAATGTCTTTTTCCGTGAAGAGGTCCATGACATCATCGAGATCGCCGGGTGTCAGGAGATCATCGGGCAGGGCATCGTTGACCTCGTCGTAGGTGAGGAAGCCCTTTGACTTTCCCATGGCAATGAGCTTCTGTACCTCTTTGGAGTAGGCTTTCTTGTCACTCATCTCTTCTGTAGTACCTCCATCACGGTCGTGCGCAGATTTCGTTTTTCCTTCATTTTTTCCTGCTTGTCCCGCAGCAGGGCCTTGATCTTCGTTGTCTCGCCGGAGGCTTCTGCCCTGAGGATGTTCTCCTGGATGCTCCTGAGCTCGCCATCGATCGAGTGACTCTTAAACCGGCAGAGCGTATCGATCAAGGCCTTTTTCGTGTCCCCGGGAAATTCACCCTGTGCCATCATCTGTGCCGCAAGAACCCGAATCGAGTCCGGACAGGTTCCATCACTGAGGATATCCGGACCATGCTCTATAATATAAGCGAAAAGATTTCTCATGCCAGTGTCCTGGAAATCATTCTCGAGTCCGAGCCGTCTCACCAGGTGCACGGCCTCAGGATCACAGAGCAACAATCGAACAAAGGTTTCCTCGAGACCTGTGAGGGGCTGTTCCCCTGCGGGGAGGTCACGGGGTGTACGCGAAACCGGAGAGATGAGGGGAAAAATCATCTCCGAACCCACCCCGAGACGCCCGGCAAGCCTTTGAACGAGCAGATTCCTGATTACCTCGTCACTGATGCGCGCTATCACTGGAGCCAATTCCCTGAGGATTTTATTCTGATCCGAGAGTTTTGATGGATCTCGAGCTGAAAACGATTCATCGATCACGACATCCCACAGGGATTTCGCCGATCCCAGGAGTTTGTCCCACTGCCTGATATCCGTGCGTGCAATATCGTCGGGGTCTTTCCCGGCAGGCAGGAGCACAACCTGGGGCACGACGTCACTGGCGAGGAATGGCTCCAGGGCCCTGAGCATGGCACGCTTCCCGGCACTGTCTCCATCAAAGACCAGGACCATGGTATCCGTGAATCTCCGAAGCAGGTGGATGTGCTCTTCGGTGAGCGCGGTCCCCAGTGTTGCCACGGCACGGTGAAACCCCGCATTTCCCAGGGATATCACATCCATGTATCCCTCCACGATCACCACGGGGCCGGATCGGAGGTGTTCCCGGGCACGGTTCAGGTTGTAGAGCACCTTCCTCTTGGTAAAGAGCGGGCTCTCGGGGCTGTTGAGATACTTGGGCTCCCCGCTGCCGATGATCCTGCCCCCGAACCCGATCACCTCACCGGAGAGATCGTGGATCGGGAACATGACCCGGTTCCTGAACCGGTCGTAGAACCCCCCTGAAGCCCTCTTCACCACGAGCCCGCAGTCATGGGCCGCCTGGAGGGAGAGCCCGTTCTTGTCCAGGTGAGAACAGAGCCCGTCCCATGAATCAGGGACCCATCCCAGGTGAAATTCCCTGATGGCGGCATCACTGAGGCCCCGGGAGGTGAGGTAGGCAAGGGCGTTTTTCCCGCTCGGCTGGGAGAGCATGCGCTCGTAATACTGCATGGCGACCCGGTTCATCTCGTAGTAGGTCTTCCGACGCGACGAGGGCGTTCTGTTTCCCGATTCAATGGGGATCCCCGTCCTGTGGGAGAGCTCCTGGAGCGCCTCAAGGAAACTCAAGGCCTTCTTCTCCATAAGAAAGGAGATCACATCGCCGCCCTTGTCACAGCCGAAGCACTTGTAGCTCTGCCTGTCGGGATCGACCTGAAAGGAGGGCGTCTTTTCGTTGTGGAACGGACAGAGCCCCCACAGCGTCCTGCCCCGTTTGTTGAGCTGGACGTGCTCGGAGATGATGGACACGATATCGATGTTCGCCTTGATGAGGTCAACGTCGGTCTTGCTCATGGATTCGTACTCAGCCGGACCACCGTCACGTTCCCTCCCCCTGCCGCCACGGGGCCATCGTGAAAGGTTGTGACCACCTTGAGGTCCTTGAGGTAGTCCCGTATGGCCTTCTTGAGCCTGCCCGTACCCGCTCCGTGAACGATTTCAAGGGAATCCTGTCCGGAGAGAATCGCCCGGTCGATGGCCTGTTCCACCACGGGCAGAGCTTCATCGGCGCGCAGTCCCACCACGATGATGGGCAGGACAGGGGCAGGAGCTGCCATGATTCTCAGCGTCTTCTTCCTGTCTTGCGATCCTTTCCTGTCGAGTACCTGAAGCTGTTCGAGACCGACCTTCATGCGTTTGGTGCCGAAGAGCACCTCGGCGCTCTGATCCCTGAGCTCCACGACCTCTCCTTCCATCTCGCTGCCCTTGAGGATCACCCGGGATCCGAGGGCCACCTTCAGGGACTGTGCTATTTCAGAGGTCTCGAGGATCTCCGTGAGTTCGATGGCCTCGGGTGACTGCTCCACAGCACCGATGGCTTCGGCACTGGAGGGGTTCGTGGTGAGCACCTGCACCTGGTTCATCAGCCGCTTGTATTTCAGGGCCGCGCTGATCCGCTCCCGCTCTCTCTCCTGATATGACTCCTGGGCTTTCTCCCTGAGCGATGAGGCCTCCAGGAGGTCCTGCTGGGCTTGTCTGCGCATGCGGGACGCCTCTGAGATGTCCTCCATGGCCTGGGCCAGGGTGCTGTTGCCGTGCCTGCCCACGATTCCCTGCGCCTCTTCGATGAGGGGGCGGGGAAAGGCAATCGATTCCAGAATCTCGAATGCCCTGCTGGTTCCGATGACCCCGTAGACGAGACTGAACAAAGGCTTGAGCCCGGTATCATCAAACGCGGTGGCCGCAATCTCCACCTTGTCCGAACTGACACCATAGAGTTTGACCAGGTCGGAATGGGAGGTTGCCACCACGCGGGCGCCCTTGTTCCTCAGCGCATGAAGGCAGGACACCGCCAGCGCCCCGCCGTGGTCAGGGTCTGTGCCCGTGCCCGGCTCATCCAGGAGCACCAGGTCTCCCCCGCGAACAGACTCGTAGATCTCCTTCAACGAGAGTGCATGGGCGGTGAACGACGAGAGATCGTGGGTGATGTCCTGGTTCGTGTCCATTTCCACCCAGACGTGCCCGATCTCCGGCAGGGAGGAATCCTCACGGGCCGGAATGGCCAGTCCGCTCTTGGCCATGAGCACAATCAGCCCCAGGGTTTTGAGCGCAACGGTCTTTCCCCCTGCATTAGGACCTGAGATGATGAGGCAGTCCTTCGAAGGGGGCATCAGGATGTCCAAAGGGACCGTTTTCTTTCCCAGGCGGTGGACAAGGAGCGGATGCCGCGCTGCCTTCAGGGAGATGGCATCCCCTGAAATCTCGGGTACCGTGGCATCGATCTTCAGGGCCCAGCGCGCACAGGCCTGGAGGAGGTCCAGGTCCCCGTAGATCTCCAGGTTTGTCCTGATCTCCCGGGCATGGTCGTGAATGAGCGTGGTCAGCGTACGCAGCACCTTGTGCTCCTCTTCGATGATGTCGCTCTTGAGTATATTGAGCGTATTATTTTCATTGACCACTGCCAGAGGCTCCACATATACGGTGCGATTCGTCCGGGAATAGTCGTGCGTGATTCCTTTCAGGTGAGACCCGTAGTCATGCCTCAGGGGAATGACAAACCGATCGTTTCGCTTGGTGATGAGCTCATCCATGAGGACAGCCTTGGTCTTGAGCCGCTCCACGATTTCTTCGAGCTTCTCCAGGATCGAAGACCTCAGGGCCCGATAGCGGGCACGCAGATCCTTCAACACCGGGTTTGCCCGCTCCGAAACCTCGCCGGAGGGAAGCAGGGCATGGCCGATGCGCGTAGTGAGGGACTCCAGGGGAACAATCCCGCCTGCGATCTGGGCCAGCATTCCGCCTGCATGTTCCAGTTCATACCGGATTCGCGCACTGTCCCGGATGCTCTGGGCAACCCTGACAATGTCCTGACCCTCCAGGAGTGCACCCTGGTGCACCTCCAGCAGGCTAGAAACATCGGGAATCGAGGGAAACGCCGGTTCCTTTCCGGAGGCGATCAGCCGCATCATTTCTGAAAGTGCACTGAGCCTCCTTCGTGCCTCATCCCAGGTATCGTACGGACTGAGCGCCTCAAGAAAGCGCAGACCAAGGTCTGATGCAAGGTAGGGCTGTATACACTCTTTCAGGGCAGAAAACTCTAATGGATCATTTCCCATGAAAACCGGATTCAGGCAGCTCGCTGCCTCAGGATACAGATAGTATACTACGAAGTCACGTCAACAGGTTCGAAACGAGATCGCGAACCACTTTCCCATCGGCCCGGCCGGCAATGCGGGGCATGACCTGCTTCATGAACGTGCCCATTTCCTTCTTCGTCGCCCCGGTTTCCGAGATCACCTGTTGTGCTATCGCGGTTATCTCCTCGCTGCTCAGCTCTCGGGGAAGGTATGCCTTGAGAATCTTGAGGTTGTTCTCTTCCTTCTCGACAAGATCATCCCTCTTTCCACGGGTAAACTGTTCAAGGGATTCCGATACCTGCTTCACCTGGGATCGAAGGACCTTGATGACTTCCTGATCATCAAGGTCCTTGTGCATATCCACCTGCTTGTACTTGATTGCGGACAGGACCATTCTCAGACACGTTGCCCTGTCTCTGTCATGGGCCCTGATCGCCGCTTCCAGATCTGATTGAATCGTATCGGTCAGCATCAATAGTAGGTTCTCACCTTGTTCATTCTCTTCAAGGCCCTTTTTCGGGCTGCGATGGCCTTTTTCTTCTTCTTGACGCTCGGCTTCTCGTAGAATTCCCGTTTTCGGACCTCGGAGAGCACCCCTGCCTTTTCTACCTGCTTTTTGAACCGCTTCAACGCGCCTTCAAAAGGCTCGGTATCTCTCACTCGTATTCCGGGCATATGGTTTAAGGATACACCCCCTCTCCGTGTGTAGTGTCGTATAAGAGCTAGAATCTATATAGGAATACCCCGGCTGTTGTCAAGGCGGGAAAATGCGGCCACATCTGTGACACAACTTTTTTTTCTCCCTCCACCCGAGAGAGTTCGTACCAGCTGAGAAGAACGGGCATATCTCCCTTTATGAATCAAAACCAAAAAGAGGGTACAGCATGATCATGAATTCATTATTTCAGGGGGTTGGGATTGCTGGAAAACGATATGAACACACGGGGTATCGTGGAGCCAGGGTGGCCTTCAGACTGATCCGGAACAGGAAGGTGATGAGGTTTCCTTGTTGCAGGTCTCACCGAGGGCACCAGCAAGGAGATTAAAACGCTTCAATGGCAGGCCACCGATGAAGGGATAAGAATTTCTTCACACCTGCCATCTGTGCCCTGCATGATGCTCCAGGTACGCTCTCGTGGGACAATCATTGAATAGTGATTCCTCTTGAAAAAAGGCTGTCGGCTGGTTGTTTGCTCTCTGAAATTTCGGAAAATCAAAACATCATTTTGTAATTGACACCATATTCAAAATAATGTTTCTTTTTTCATAATGCTCACTGCTCTCACTATTCAAGGGGCTACACCCGGGTGATGGAACATATCGAAACGCCCAGCATCGAGATGCCGGACAAACTGAAAAATCGCCTCTATCCCGTGGTGCTGGAACTCTTTTCCAAAAATGATTTCCACCAGGTAACCATCCGCGATATCAGCACAATGTCAGGCTTGAGCACCAGCACCATCTATAAATATTTCACCTCCAAAGAGGATCTGCTCTTCACAATAATCGATGAAAAAGTCGCTGAGATCCATGATCTTGTGCGCCTCCATCTCCAGGGACTTGAGAGTTCACGGGAGATGTTCAGAAAAGCGTACTGGGTGCTGATGGACTACTATGACCGCAACCCCGGGGTGGCCATAACCTTTTTTATCACGGTTCCAACCCGGACGTGGATGCAAAAAGACTCCTACCGACAAAGCGGCACCTATGCCATACTCATCGACACGGTCCTGCAACAAGTCAGGCGGGAAGAACTTGACCCTCGATTGAAGGGTTCCCAGATCTTGGGCCTTTTCTTCATGCACTGCTATCATGAGGTTCACCGATGGTATTTTAACAAAATGACGTGGAAGCTGGTTGATGCCATACCGGATTTCTTCCCCGCGTTCTGGAAGGCGGTTTCAGCTCCTTCTCTGTCACCGAGTCAGAACAATCCCCCCATATGGGGCATGAACTCGGCATAATGAAGACTACTCGTACCGGCAATGATCTTCATGCAGTCTGGCACGATGTACCGGCACGATAAGAATTACGAGTTAGTAGAGTTCACACTATTGTTATGATGTAAAAACCAATATCGGTTTTGGGAAATACAAATCTGAAAGGAGGGAGATATGCAAAAATACATGGATCCTGACAAGAGGATGACGGCCAAAGACGCCATCGATCGTTTTGTCAACAACGGTGAATCCTTCGTCTTTGCAAACTGTCTCTACAGCATGCCTCTGGCGCTGGCTCACGAACTTATCAGGCAGGGCAAAAAAAATCTCATGGCTTTTCAGCAGGGAGGCATTGAAGAAATCGATCAGCTTCTACTGGCTGGATCACTCGACCGCCTCGTTCTGGCCTATAATTTCCGAGCTGGTGGTCCCAGGATCACCACTCCTCTCGATCGCGCCCTGAAGGAAAGGCAGATTGTGGTCGAAGAATTGACCAATCATACCCTGCTCTCCATGATGAAGGCAGGTGCCATGGGATATCCGTTTATCCCGGTGCTGTCCGGCATCCGGGTCACTGATGTGGTCAAACGTAAGGGTTTTATGGGAGATCAGCGCTTTTCCGAAATAACAGACCCCTTTACCGGTAACCCTGTTCTCGTGATCAAGGGGTATAATCCTGACTTTGCTCTCATGCACGTACAACGCGCAGACAAAGCTGGCAACGGTCAGCTCTGGGGTGCGATGATCAACAGCAAATGGGCCTGCCTGGCTGCCAAGAAGGTGATCCTGTCATGCGAGAAAATCGTGGACACCGAGGTAATCATGTCCTCTCCGCACCTCACGATCGTGCCTGCCCACAAGGTCTGTGCCGTTGTGGAATGTCCCTGGGGTGCTCATCCATCTGAACTCCTGGGGCACTACGATTACGACTTTCCTTTCAGGGCCTTGTTCTTTGGTTCTTGCGCCAGCCCTGAAGGAGCCAAGGCCTGGATGGATGAGTGGATTTACACTGTTGGTGATCGCCACGAATACATCGAACACTATGTCAAGCGCTTCGGCCAGGAAACCCTTGATGCCTTCAGGGCAAAATCCTTCAAGAGTGTCGATGCAGATTATGGGTCAACATTCTCAACAGACTGGAATGAAAGCGGCTATTCGAGAAATATGGGCATGAACATGGATGAATTTGTTGCCATGCTTGACAAGAAAGGAGTGTTGATCCATGGGAACTAATTATACCGTCAATGAGCTGATCGTTTCGCGTGCCGCAAAGGAACTCAAGGATAACGAACTTGTCGTCATCGGCCAGGGCATTGCCATGGCAGCCGGGGTCTTAGCACGTAAAACCCATGCACCCAACTCAGTGATTCTGACCGAGGCCGGCATGTTCGGCATCGACCCGTTCAAAGTACCGCTGCACATCGCTGATCCAACATGCAGCAGGGGCTTCACGTATTCATGCGATATGATCGACATCTTTACCACGGTCGTGAACCGGGGCTATGTAGATGCAACCTTTCTTGGCGTCGGCCAGATCGACCGCTACGGCAACATGAACAGCAGCTATCTTGGGGATCCGGATGACTTTACGATCCGCATGACGGGCGCTGGAGGCGCACCTGAATTTGTGGGCTATGCCAATCGTGCCATCCTGACCATGAGCGGGGGAACCTTCGTCAATACACTGGATTATTTCACCTCCCCGGGTTTCGTAACCGGTGGTGATTCACGCTACGAAGCCGGCATGCCCGAGGGGTCGGGGCCCACTATGCTGATTACGACCAAGGGAGTCTTCAAGTTTGCCGAAGACACAAAAGAACTGTACCTTGCAGGGCTGCATCCCGGTGTGACAGTAGAGGAGATCAAGGCAGACGTTCCTTGGGATCTGAACGTCGCCGACACACTCGAGATAACCCCCTTTCCCACAGAGGAGGAACTCACCATTATCCGCACCTTCTCTCCGGAGGTCTCCATGGGCAGAAAACTCCAGCTTGAAGTCGTTATGAACAGGGTCATTGATCTGTTATCCAAGAACGCATGAGAGACAGACCATGCAGGAACCCTATAAAATTATCGACGCGCTGTGTTACGTTCCCACCGCAGAAGTGGTTCTGGATCTGGCTGTTTCACTACCTCCCCAGATGGCCCGCTATCTGAAAAATGTTTTCGGCCCCCGGGTGGCTCCGGCTATGGGTATAACATCAGAAGAATTCTACCAAATGAAAATCAGGATGAGCGAGAACGATTTCCGCGAGGCCTTGGCCCCGAAGATGAAACCCCTATCTTCCACGTTGGATGAATTTGTCGGACAGCTGGATGAAATGGGAGTGGAAAAGGCCGTTATCTTCAACCTGGATGAGAAAACCCCCAGCGGCTTGGCAGGACTGCCGAATGACTACTACGCCGATGTCGTCAAACAGTATCCGGATAAATTCATTGGTATGGCCGGAATCGATCCGTTGAGAGGCATGAACGCCGTGCGTGAAATCAGACGCAGCTATGATCTCGGTCTGCGCGGGATCGGCGTGAGACCTTTCATGTTCGGCATTCCTCCTCACCACGCCAAGATGTATCCTTTGTACTCAACCTGCGTTGAGCTCGACATACCGGTCTGGTTCCATACCGGCATCAACTACTCCACCAACAACATGGAGGTTGAACGCCCGATCTATTTCGACATCGTGGCTCAGGACTTCCCCGAGCTGAAAATCATTGCAGGCCATGGGGGGTGGCCGTGGATTCCTGAAATGATGGCGGTGGCCTGGCGAAATGAAAACATCTATATCGACATCGCCTCAATCGAACCCAGATACCTCGGCAGACCCGGATCAGGCTGGGAAACCCTGATGCAACTCGGTAACTCCATCCTGCAGGACCGGGTGCTCTTCGCTTCTACCTGGCTGTTCATGGGCCGAACGATCAAGCAGCTGGCCGATGGTGTCATGGAGCTCCCCCTCAAGGACGACGTCAAGGCAAAATGGCTCTATCACAATGCTGCACGTCTCTTTAATCTTGAATAAGGGATGCTCGGGTTAGAAAAAAACATGGCGGCATCGATGATAACCATCCCCGTATCTCTCGCGGGAGTCCGGATTCACTTGTCCGGCAAGGAGAAGCAATGGCTGTAATCGAATGGGAAAACCTCGAGGAGATCGCACAGATACGAATGAACAATGGAGAAAACCGCCACAATCTTGTCTTTGCTGAGACCATGATTCATGTGCTGAACGAGGTGCTGATCGATGAACGCATCCATGGGGTTGTTCTGTCCTCCACGGATACGACGTGCTGGTCTCTCGGTATGGATGTAGACTGGCTTTTTGAGCAGTATGCAAAGGGCGAATTCGATCTGATCAAAAAATGCCTGTATGCTGTCAACGAGATGTTCAAGACCATGCTGACCTTTCCCATACCTCTGATCGCCTGTATAAACGGACACGTGGCAGCAAATGGCCTGGTGTTGGCCTGTGCCTGCGATTTCCGTTTTATGAGCATTGAACAGGGCTTCTGCCGCTTCCCCGAGGTGGACCTGGGCATCCCCTTTCTCCCCGGTATGATCGAGATCGCAAAGAAGGGCATTCCCTTTCATACATTAGAGGAACTCAAGTATACCGGGGAGAAAATCAACGCGCAGGAGATGGAGGAACACAACATCATTCTGAAGGCCCTTGAGACAAAACAGGAGCTGTTCGAAGAATCAATGCGTTTTGCTCGTTCATTGAATAAGAAACGCTCTGTTTTCGGCGAGATGAAACGCCGCATGAACCGATGGATCATCAAGGCGATTGACGAGGAGGATCCACTCTATATCGAACCGTTGAACCTCACGGCATAGTAGGTCGATCCTGGCTGGTCACAGGGTATTGTTGATCTTTGGCGGCACCCGCAGGAAGGTTTTCTGTGGCATACACCATAAGGGGGGAGCATGGAGGAAAAGGTTGTTTCAGCGGCGCAGGCTGCGGAATTGATTGAATCGGGCATGCATCTCGGCGTTGGCTCCGGTATGGACATGAATCCCATGCCGGTGGTCCGCGAGATTATAAAGAACCGGACTTCGAATCTTACACTCACCTCTGTTCTCACCGGAGGCTACGTGGCCGACCTTCTTATCGGTGCTGGCTGTGTCACGTCCGTTCAGTTTCCCCAGATTGTGATGGACGAATTCGGTTTGGCTCCGCAATTCAGGAACTATACTGAGGCCGGTAAATTATTGATTATGGAAACCATCTGACCGGCATTGCTTCTGGCGCTCCAGGCTGGAGCCAACGGCATCCCCTTTACCCCGGTTGTGGGGTTTCTCAACAGTGACTACCTGACTGTTCGAAGAGATTTCAAGCGCATCAAAGATCCCTACAGCGGCACTGAATATGTGGCTGTACCCGCACTCGTTCCCGACGTTGCTGTCATTCATGCCTTCCAGGGTGATCCTTCCGGGGCCGTCGTCACGGACAGCTTCAGGAACGACCGGCTTCTCGCCATGGCGGCACGAAAAACTATTGCCATCGTTGAGGAACTCGTAGACCCCGACGATCTCCTGCCGGGGAGGCACGGTGTATACGTGGCCTCCGTCCACATCGATGCCATCGTCGTTGCCCCCCATGGGGCCCACCCGACGGCCTGCCGCGGTCGCTACGACATCGATGCTGAACATATCATGCGCTACCTGGAGGCTGCCAGGAACAAAGACTCCTACCAGGTCTACCTGGAGAAATACATAACCGGACCTGAAGACCACGAAGCATACCTGGAGATCGTGAAAGGGGATGCATCATGAGCGACAAATCACTTCATCCCTTTGAACGAATGATCGTCGTTTTATCACGCCTCGTGCGGGACGGAGAAATCGCCGCCGTGGGAACGCTTTCTCCCCTTCCGGCTGCGGCACTTTTCTTGGCGCAGTTACACCACGCGCCAAACCTGGTCCCCTTGATTTACGGCGACCCGGATACGCGGATTACCGACGGTCTTCATGAATTTTTCGGCCTTGCCCAACGCGGCATGATAGATCTCTTCTTCCTCAGCGGTATACAGATCGATCAGTGGGGCAACTTCAACCTTTCCGTGATCGGTGAGTATCACAAGCCGAAGCTTCGCCTGCCGGGCGGAGCAGGATCGAACATGATGATCATGATGGCCAAGAGGACCATATTCTTCACCATCACCCACACGAAGAAACTCTTTGTTCCGCAGGTTGATTTCAAGAACGGCTCTGCACGGGATGACAGCATTCCTTGGCGCCGTGGTGTGTTCTCACACTGCGTCACACCTCTTGCTCTGCTTCGCTTCGATGAAAGCAGCAGCCGTCTTATTCTCGACGCGACCTATCCCGGCATCGACATGGAAACCGTCGCCGAGAACACCGGATTCGACCTCGATACCACAGGACGGAGTATCGATGAGATCGTTCCCATTACAGAAGATGAGCTTTCTCTTCTCCGGGGACCGGCACGGGAAAGACTCAGACGGGTCTATCCCCTCTTTTGCAACATGCTCTGGACGTAATGAGGATGGGATGTGCTGAAACGAGGTGAAGCCGTTTAATTCACCGGTAGGGGTCCTCGTGCTCGTGATCATACTGGCCACCGGCATGCACGTGTACATGGGTGTGGGGTATCACGCTGCGGGCAGGCTCGATGCGCCCGTTGGTAAGGGCAAAGAAGGTGTCTGTCATCCGGGAAAGAAATTCCATTTCATGCGAGGAAATGATCAGGGATACGCTGAGCTCGCCCATGATGTGCGAGAGTCGATCCTTGGTTTTCTGATCGAGCCCTGCGGTGGGCTCGTCGAGGATGAGTGCCTCTGGTTCCATTGCCAGTACGCTGGCGAGCGCTACCAGCTTCTTTTCTCCATGGGAAAGTTTGTGGCTGACTCTGGTCTCGCTTTCCCCGAGGCCAAGGGCATCGAGGATCCTGAGAGAAATGTCCCGTGCCTCATCGGGTGACTTCCCCAGGTTCAGCGGACCGAAGGCGACATCTTCCAGCACCGTGGGGCAGAAGAGCTGATCGTCGGAATTCTGAAAGAGAAACCCGACGTTCCTGCGCACAACCTGGAAATCTCTCTCT
>DSBG01000106.1 GCA_011046135.1 Deltaproteobacteria bacterium | reverse complement strand
TTCGTGATCCATACCAAATGATACTTGATATCGTATACTGTGTGGCTCGATTTCCGGTAGTGCTCCATACCGCAAGCCTACTAAAGTCTTCGCCTGAAGGCGAGGGTTTTTCTCCCATTCCCCGAAGGGGACAATAAAAACGATATAAATTTTATGGAATGTCGGAACGCTTTAGTCTCTCGCCATGGAACTGGGTTTTGTGCTCCCGTATCTCAAGCAGGTGCCCTGTTGGGTAGCATGAAAAAAACAGATGACAAGCTCCTGAAAAAGAAGCTATGTCATACGCAATAACTACCGTGTGGAAATTGGAGGGATATCCTTTTTTCGGTATGACTGAGAGTGTTTTCCAATTCATCCAGAGTTTCCGTATTCAGGATTTTTTTGACATTATCATTATCTCATCCTTGATTTACGTCGTTCTCATCTGGTTCAAGAAAACCGCATCGAGATTTGTCTTTGTCGGGATCAGTCTCATGGGGGTTGTGTATATCTTGGCGCGCATCTTCAATCTCTACCTCACATCCATGGTATTGCAGGGCTTTTTTGCTATTCTTCTGATAGCCCTCGTCGTCATCTTTCAAGAAGACATCAGGAGATTCTTCGAACGTTTGGCCACCTGGCGATCAAGGCGAATGAACACGAAGAGAAACAATAGGGAGTTCCATCCGAACACCATTGCAATACTTACCGAAACCGTTGCGGATTTCGCTGCAAGGAGAACGGGAGCCCTTATCGTTCTATCCGGAAGAGATCCACTCGAGAGACATCTTCGGGGTGGACACCCGCTGGAAGGAATATTGTCGAAGCCTCTTCTTGAAAGCATTTTCGATAAGCATTCCCTGGGACATGACGGTGCGGTGATTATCAAAAACGAACAGGTTCTCAAGTTCGGTTGCCATCTCCCTCTGTCCCTCAAGAGCGATAAATTCGAAGATCACGGGCTCAGGCACACAGCTGCCATGGGGTTGAGTGAACGAAGTGATGCATTGTGCATCGTTGTCTCAGAAGAACGGGGCACCATATCAGTAGTAAGGGACGGGGATATCAGGAGACTCAAGAATGCAGCAGAACTCACCAGCGTCATTGAAAAATTCTATGAAGAAGATTCTCCTGCTGATGTCAGTCGATTCCCTTCCTACTGGGTGCAAAAAAACTCACTGGAAAAGGCTGTGGCGATTCTACTCGCCCTGGGGCTTTGGTTCGTCTTCGGATTTCAGAAGGAATTCATCCAGCGGGATTTCCTGATACCCATTGAATACAGAAACATATCCCAGGAGTGGGAGATCGAGGAGACCAGAGACAAAATTGCCACCGTCACGTTCAGTGGGCCTACTCAGGCATTCAATCTCTTTGACCCCTCGACGGTGAAGATTTCGATAGATCTGTCTTCTATCAATGAAGGCAAGCAGGAGATCTTACTCACACCTTCCATGATGAGATTTCCCTCGAATCTTTCCGTTGTCAGAATGCAGCCTGACAGAATTACCATCAGTGCCTACAGGCTTTTCCCCATTGATGTCCCGGTGCATGTAAAGACAACGGGCAAGCTTCCTGATGATTTCGCGTTGAGATCGGTTATCAGCGTGCCTGAAAAAATTCCTGTCCTCGCGCCGGGAAAAATGCTCAACGGAAAGGTTGTGATATCCACTGAACCCATCGATATTTCTTCCCTTACAGCGACACAGACCCTGGATGTCAAGATCACCTACCCACCCGAAATACGTTGCAGAAACAGGACTGTTCCCCTGGTTCGGGTCACCCTGCAGGTGGAAAGAGTGTCTGCCGAGGCAAGTGAATAAGGCTCGTCCGGACAGTCCCCCTGTTTGACGCACGTCACCCGAAAATACTTACTGATGCATCTGATGCAGAGAGGCACAATGCCACTCGATTACGCTCCTCTGATCCCACATCACGAAGAGATGAGTGGTCTCAGAGAGTCTGTGGACTTCTCAACCTAAGAGATAGACATTGTCTCCAACTCTTACTCTGTCTTTCACCTTGATGCCAATGAGATCTCCGGCTTTTGCCTCACTCACTGTGTTGTTGTCGATCTGCATGGAATCAATGGTCTCTTCGAAATGTGTCGTGGCACCTTCAATGGAGATCGCATCTCCTTTTTTGAGTGTGTCGGTCAGCTCGATTCCCGCAACGCTGATCTTGCTGAAGAAGTGCGTAACCTTTCCGATGAGTTTTTTCTCCTCTGACATGAGTTCCTCCTCATACAGACGTATAACTCCCTAGTATATACCTAACAGCTCAAAATTCAAGGGAAATATTACTTCTGTCCTCGTGGCTCCCTGGGGAAACAACACAGTGTCGTGTATGAATGGGGCATACTCGTTCTCTCTCAAGGGAATTTTCTCTGAAAGATTGAATCCTTGTGATGCTGATGGTATCCTTGTAGGGTGTCCCTAGACATATACGAAAAAAGCGAATACATCTGGGAACCTTGATGTGTCTCTGATCCACTGAAAGAGAAGTCAGGCAGTGCACGAATTATGATTCAGCAACTCGCAGGTATGAGGGGCTGTTGTAGAGGAAGGAGGGGCGAGATGTCATATCGGCATGATACGTTGTGCGGAATCTTCCACAATCAGGCTCTGCGTTATGGAAATTCATACCCCTTTCTCATGGGTAAGTTCGACGATGAAGGAAGACCAACCGCTGCTTATCATTCCATTACCTGGGAACGGTCACGGGAGCAGGTGCTCGATCTTGCAGCAGGCCTGATATCTCTTGGATTGATGCAAAACGACAAGGTCATTATCTTCTCAGAGAGCAGGCCGAGATGGATCATTGCTGACCAGGCCATACAAGCCTGTGGGGCTATCGGTGTACCTCTCTATGCTACCCTGATGAGAGCAGACCTCTTGTACATGATCCAGGACAGCGAAGCAAAAATCATTATTATCTCCTCTCAAGACAAAGCCCGCGAAGTTCTTGTTCTCAGGGAGAGTTTTCCAGAGCTGGCAAAGCTCACGGTGATCAGTATGGGACCGTGGGAAGGGGTCCCTCCCGATAAGTGCCACTCCTTTAACGATATTGTAACCCTTGGAAAGAATGCGCATATGCGCGAGAGAGTGGAAGAACGTCTTCAGCGGGTCATTCCCTCTGATATTGCTTCGATCATCTATACCTCGGGCACCACGGGGATCCCAAAGGGCGTTATTCTCTCCCATTCAAACTTTGTGTCAAATATCTTCCAGTGCACAAGCTCTGAGCTGATGCGCAGACAGAAGGAACGGGATCTCCACTTGATGGTGCTCGTACACCTTCCTCTGTGTCATTCATACGGCAGATCGAGTGATTACCATGTGGGAGGGTTGTATCTGGGGGGTATTCTCGCCTTTGCAGAGAATATCGACACCATTGCGCGGGACCTTCGCGAAATTCGTCCTCACGTCATTAATTCCGTTCCCCGTTTTTTTGAGAAAACCTATACTGCAATTCAGTCACAGGTCTCGAAACAGAACAGACTTTCAAGAACCCTCTTTTCCTGGGCACTGGACAAAGGTCAGCTCTATGCGGATGCCATGGCCTCGGGTCGCAGGCTCTCCCATTTTCATTTGAACCAGTTCGCATTGGCAAATATTCTGGTATTCGAGAAAATCAAAAAGATCATCGGAATGGATCGGCTGGTCTTTGCAACGGCAGGGGGAGGGAAGCTTTCGAAAGAAGTATGTTCTTTCTTCCGGTCGCTCAATATTCAGTTGAGCGAGGGGTATGGTCTCACAGAAACGAGTCCTGTTCTCAACTTTAACTCACCCGAGATCATGGAATCGAACCCTGGCGGGAGCGTACGAAAATGGTTTGAAGAGAAGATCATGGAAACCACGATTGATCTCATGGTCGTACGACAATCACAGGGTCTCTCTCCGTATACAAATCTCTTCACCGCAGCAAAGCTCGGACTGTGCTATATGGCCTTTCTCCATAAACTCAGGGTGAAGCCTGGCACTGTAGGCAGACCCGTAGTGTGGACCCAGGAAAAGATTGCACCAGATGGTGAGATCCTGGTCAAGGGTCCCCAGGTTTTCCAGGGATACTGGAAACTGCCCGAGGAAACACAAAAGTCCTTCACGGAAGATGGATGGTTCAAAACCGGAGATATCGGGGCCTTTGATGAAGAAGGCTTTCTCGTGATTACGGACCGGAAAAAGGACCTGATCATCACATCAGGAGGGAAAAACATTGCACCACATCCCCTTGAAGTATCGTTGATAGCAAGGCCTTTTATCGAACAGGCCATCGTGATCGGTGATCAGAGAAACTATCTCACCGCACTCATTGTACCGGATTTCAAAGAAATGAAAACGTTTGCACGCAGGAATTCGCTCCCGTATGAAACGGAGGAGGATCTCGTTTGTCACAGGATCATTATCGATCTGATTCAGGCGGAGTTGAACACAGTCAATGATACGCTCCCCCGATATGAACAGATTAAATATTTTACTCTCCTGAACAGGCCGTTTACCGAGCAGGACGGAGAACTGACTCCCACCTTGAAACTCAAGCGAACGATGATTTTAGAGAAATACAGGGATCGTATCGATCAGATGTATCGTCATTGAGGTTCAAGGCTCAATGCACGGTTGGGTTCCTTGATCAGGGGCTCTGTTCATGGAGCAGGAGATGAGCGAAGGCAGCGATTACCAGACCATGGGTAATCTGTCCCGAGCGGATCATACCATAGACCTCTTCTTTCTTGATCACATCCACATGGATTGCTTCGGTGGAATCAAGCCGCTGGGATGATTTCCGATAGGCGTTTCGAGCGAGGTACGTGTAACACCGATTGTTCTGTATCGCAGGATTCGGCTCTACTGTGCCTATGTGGATGATGTCCGAACTGGAATATCCTGTTTCCTCCTCCAGTTCTCTCAGGGCGGCATCGATGGGGCTTGTGTCTGTTTCTGAGAGAAGACCCCCGGGGATTTCGATCGTATCTCGCATGATGCCATGACGATACTGACGTATGAGGACGACTTCTCCCTGAGATGTTATGGGAATGATATTTACCCAGTCGCCGAACTCGAGCACGGTAAAATCCTTGATGATGTCGTTGGGGAGAAAATGATAGGTGTCCTGCCTCAACGCGAGGATCCTGTTTTCGAAGACAGTGTTGGTGCCAAGGCATTTCCAGTAGTGTTTCATGTGCGACTCCACGTGGTGAGATGGCCATCGTTGTAGCATGCATCCAGGGGTATTGCCAGAATGTTTCCTGCAAGGAATCAGCTGCATGATGTTCCGGTGCACGGGCTCTGTTGAGCACGCTGATTCAGGCGTCGTTGAGGGTTCACGACCTTTACGCTCAACCCAGAGAGCATTTTCCCAGGTTCGGAAGAAGAAAGGTTCATCTCTGGAAGAATGGCGGTCGCACGTGTTCATGATCTTGCTGTAGGTGAGTATATATGGTACAAATGCATCAAGGGGGACAACCATGAAATGTAAGTACATGGATGAGAAGTGTTATGAATTCCATGAGAGGGACACCGTTGAGAAGTGTTTCCTGTGCCAGGAGAATTCCAGTAAACTTTTCATTGTCCGCCAGATCGAGAGCATGAAGATGGTTCACATGTGCGGTGAATGCATGGTCAATAACAGCTCCGATTACCTACTCGACAACACAAGGCCCTGGGAAGGAGAAAAGGGCAGGAGCGAATAACCGTTACTCTGCCTGAACCCGGGGTAACTTCAGGACAAACGTGGTTCCCTCTCCCTCCTTCGAGTATGCCTCGAGCTTCCCTTCATGTGCATCAATGATCTTTTTGCTGAAGGTCAGGCCCAGCCCAGAGCCCTTCTGTCTCTCCTCTTTGCCTCTAACCCGGTAGAACGGCTCGAAAATAAATGGAAGCTTTTCTTTTGGAATACCGATTCCCGTATCTGATATCTTCGCAATGACATAGTATTCATCGAAATCGGTACTCACTGAAATGGTTCCACCTGCTGATGTATACTTGGTGGCATTCCCGATGATGTTCGTAAAAACTCTCAGGAGACTCTCCTGGTCACCAAGAATGCCGGGCAGTGAGTCTTTCAAGTCTGCGCCAAGCGTCAATTCTCTCCGCTGGCACAAGGGTGACAGTTCCTCGATGCTTTTTTCTATGATCGAGTTGAGTTGCAGCGGTTCTCTTGTCTTGAAGAATGTCCCATTTTCAATGCGGGAGACATCGAGCCAGTGTTCGACGAGATCCTGGAGATTCTCCAGTCGTTTTTCACAGCGGACGATGATGTCTTTTGCGGTGGGTGGGAGTACATCATCAGCTATGACCTTGAGGCTTTCAATATACTGCTGTATCGTCACCAGGGGAGAGCGCATCTCGTGACTCACGAACGTAATGAAATTTCGCTCCATGAACTCTTTTTCTTCCCTGAGCCTTGTAGCCTCAATCTTCAGGAACCGGTGTTCGAGACCCCGTTGAGCGACAGCCCTGAGCTGATCAGGGGTAAAGGGTTTGGGCAGGTAGTCGTACGCACCCTTTTTCATTGCTTCCACCGCTGATACGATGGAAGCATATCCTGTTATCACGATCAATACGAGCTCCGGAATTTCCTTTGAGAGCAGCTCAATGATATCCATACCAGAGCAGTTCGGCATCTTGAGATCAACAAAGGCCAGATCAGGTTTTTTCTCTCGTGCCAGGCGGATGCCGGTCGTTCCGTCCATGGTCGTAATCACGGAATAGCCCGTTTTTTCGAGAGCCTGCCTGCATCCATCGATAATTGATTCTTCATCATCGATGATGAGGATTTCAGCTGAAGGAGAACGCGAATCCATCACACAGGCTCTAGCTCAGGAGCTGTGCCACATATCTGAGAAGATCATCTGCCTTGATGGGTTTATGCAGGACCAGATCCACAGTGGGAAGCCCATCCGGTGGCTCGAAGGACTGGTATGGCCCCTGGAGATCAACGGCACTGAGCATGATCAGGGGAATCTCTTTTCCGGATTCGGATGTTCTCAGTTTTGAAACCACGTTGAACCCCTCACTCCAGCTCTCCATCATCATATCTATGATTGCAAGATCGGGAGATACGGACTTTGCCATTTCAACACCGCTCTTCCCGTCCTCGGCGAGAAAAACCTCGTACCCCCCTTTTTCCAGGATAAGCTTCGTGGCCATCAAGAAGTCCTTGTCATCGTCAATGAGCAGAACCTTTTTCTTGGAGTCCATCGTCTCTTCCTCCTCTTCATATGGTTATCTGTATGAAGCAAGGAAGGTGCCATAAAATAACCCATTGAATTAAGTAAAGATAATTGAGAAATCGGCAATTGAGGCTCTCCCTATAGGGGAGAAATGCCCCATGAGTGAGGAAGATAACCCCTTGATGCAGCGCTACTCGTCATTCCTCTCTTCAAGTTCTATTCCATACAATCTGATCTTGTTTCTCAGGGTCTTCCGATCGATATCGAGAAATTTTGCAGTCTTGTTCATGTGAAAATTGAAGTGACGCAGGGCTTTCTCGATATGTTCTTTTTCCACGTCCACCAGGGTCATCGTGCCTGAAAAGGGGTCAACCACCGGGGCCTTTGCCTTGGTATCCTGACCATAGTAGAGGATATCGGAAAGCGTGACCTCTTCGTGCTCGCACATCACACACAGGCGCTCTACGGTATTCTTCAATTCTCGTATGTTTCCAGGCCAACTGTAGGAAATGAGAGATTTCATGGCATCCGGGCTGAAACGCCTGGCAACGCTGGAATGCTTTTCCGAGTAGATCTCGAGATAGTGCTGAGAAATTTCCGGGATATCCGACCTGTGCTCTCTGAGTGATTTGATATGAATGGGCACCACGGAGATTCGATAGAACAGGTCTTCCCTGAACGTTCCATCGAGGATCTCCTGCCTGAGGTCCTTGTTCGTTGCGGTAATAAGCCGCACATCTACCTTTTCAGGTATTGAACTTCCCACACGCGGAACTTCCTGTTCCTGAATCACACGCAAGAGCTTTGCCTGAGTATCCAGACTGATGTTGGATATTTCATCCAGAAACAGGGTGCCCTTGTCGGCTACCTGGAAGCGGCCATCCCTGGTCTCTGAAGCCCCGCTGAAGGCTCCCCTGGTATGTCCGAAGAGCTCACTCTCCATGAGATTCTGAACAAGAGAGGAACAGTCAACGGGAATGAAGGCCTTTTCTGATCTCTTGCTCAGTGTGTGGATTGTTCTGGCAACGAGTTCTTTGCCGGTACCGCTCTCTCCGGTGATGAGCACGGTGCTGTCAGTGCTGGCAACCCTCCTGATGGTGTCTTTGAGATCCTTCATGTAGTCGCTGCCTCCGATGAGGAGGGAGAGCGTATCCGATTCTTTTACTGCCTGTACAGGTTCAAGGACATCTTTGATCGCTTTCTTGAGTTCAGAGGCAGAAAACGGTTTGGTAAGGAAATTACCGGCTCCCATCCGCATGGCCTCTACCGCCAGAGGAATGGTTCCATACCCCGTAATGATGATGATCGCCGAGGCTATGTTCTGGTCCTGTTTCAATCTCCTCAGGATCTCGAGACCATCGATTTTTGGCATACGGAGATCGAGGAGAACAAGATCGAAGTGTTCATGAGCAGCAAGTTCGAGTCCTGTTTCTGCATCTGCAGTGCTTGTTGCATCGTGACCCATACGGGTGAGGATCTGTTGACAACCGTCGCGGATCGATTCTTCATCATCGATAATGAGCACCCGTTTGGACTTTCTAGCCAATAGGATTGTCCTCTCGTGCCGCGCTGTAACGCCGTTGTTCTGTCGATTCGTCACTCCTGGTCGGGGGGATCGTGATGGTAAACGTGGTTCCCTTTCCCGGTTCGGATTCGACATCGATGATCCCGTTGTGTTTCTGGATGATTCCATAGGTTATGGAAAGGCCGAGACCAGTTCCCTGTCCAGGATCTTTTGTGGTGAAAAACGGTTCAAAGATGTGGGGGAGATAGGCCTTGTCGATCCCTTTACCGGTGTCGGTAATGGAAATCTTTATCGTTCCCGTGCTGGAAAGACGACTCCTGATGGTCATGGTCCCTGACCCCGTCATGGCATCGGATGCATTGATGAAAAGATTGAGGAAAACCTCTTCAAGTCTGGACGCATCCCCCATGATTTTTGGAAGATTTTCAGCCAGTTCTGTCTTAAACTCGATACCGAGGAACATGGATTGGTCTTTCACGAGGTTCAAAGAGGTGAGGATGACATCGTTGATTGACAGGGGTGACTGGTCTCCAGAAGGGGTTCTTGCAAAATCGAGAAGATTCTGTACTATTTTTTTGCAGCGGTCGGTCTGATAGATGATTTTCTCCAAATTCTGACGTGCGGTGTGGTCAGCGGGCATTTCTTCCAGTACGAGGTTGCTGTAGAGCAGGATGCCTCCCAGGGGGTTGTTGATCTCGTGGGCCACTCCTGCTGCCATGAGTCCCAGAGATGCGAGCCTCTCGGTGCGGGTAATTCGCTGGAACGCCTTCTGCAGCCGCTCATCTCGATCCTTGAGGGATCGTGCCATGTTGTTGAATGCCTCGTCGATGATGTCGAAGCCCGACGATCGTCCCGGGGGCAGCTGGTATTCGAGATTCCCGGACGATATCGCTTCGGTGGCCTGCTTCAGGATCCTGATTCTCTTGATGATACTCTGACCGAGACCAAATGAAATGATAAAGGCGAGAACCATTCCCAGGGTTATTATGCCCAGGAATATCAACGTGGTGTTTCTTTTCATATCACGGTATTTTGCTTCGAGGATTCCGGTGTAGAGCATGCCGATATTGTTGTTGTCAATGTCCCAGATGGGGGTGTAGGAACTGATATACCAGTCATCCACCACAAAGGCGCGGCCTATCCAGTCCTGACCCTGTTCGATGACCTGGTCGAAGACCTCTTTTGAGACAATGGTTCCCACAGCCCTCTGGTTGTCAGTTGTGATCACGTTGGTGGCGATTCGAACCCCCCCGAGGAAGATGGTCGCAAACCCCATGTGGCGGCCGCGGTACACTTCGCCGGAATACACGGTCTCCCTGATCGTGTCAACGATGGAGTAATCCCTGTTGAGCAGCACCCCACCCACCAGTGCCCCCAGGAGGGTGCCGGTTTTATCTCTGATGGGGTATGCGGCCCGCAGCACCATGCCGTCGGTGAGGACTTCTTCTCTGATCTCGATGGACTGGGGTGTCTTTACAATAGGAATCCGCAACCGACTCTCAAGCTTCGGATTCTGTGCAATGATCACCTCAAAGGGCATGGTGACAGCAGAAGAGTGGGGGACCTGTTTTTCCAGACACCTCCTGACCACGGAATCCCACATGATGATGTCTCCCCGTGCATCAGGATTGGCTGCTCGGTAGATGACCCTGCCCGCGGTATCCACCAGTGTCAGCATGTCAAGGGACATGTGTTCGGGCGATTGTTCTGTTCCCTCACGTATCAGAATTCTCAGATCTTCAAGGGGCGAGAGATCACCGGAGAGGATGGCCTCGTGAATAGGTGATCTCAGTGCGATGAACTGAAGCTGGTATTCAAGCCTCTCGAGGTTGTGCCGGTAAATGAGTTTTGCGGTGTTGATGTCCTGCTGTACCTTTCGCTGAACCTCGTCAATGGTTGTGGAATTGATGATGGTGATTCCCACCACCGTGGCAACTGCGCCCGTGAGACAGGTCGCTATGAGGAAACCGATTAAAAGACGGGTCTGTAATGTCATTATCCAAGGGGCAAAACCAGCCCTCCTCCTGGGTGCTCAACAGAGAGTATAGCATTGAGCACGCACGTGGATCAATGTGTTTTCCCTTGGCTGCTTGTCGAGGGGGATATGTACACATCGATGGCCAGGTATGTCCCCTGCGCTGTTAACAGGTTTTTCCGCTCGTCAGGAGATTGTTCACCCGCGAGAGCAAGTCGGCAACGGGGACAGGTTTCGCAACATAGTCGTCGGCGAGACAGTAGTCTCCATCTGTCTCGGGCGAGAACTTGAACCCTGTCTTTTCCGTGACCGCAGTGACCATCAGGATGGGAATCATGCTGCAGGCCTGGTCATTCTTGAGGTTTGAACACAGGTCAAATCCATCCGTGTGCTTCTCCATCATGACATCCAGGATGATCAGATCTGGTGGGTCTTCTTCGATCGACTTCTTTCCATCGCCAATATTCAGGGCATGGTGCACCGAGTATCCATGGTTCTCCAGTACGATCTTGAGGGCATCTCCGTAGTCTTGGTCGTCGTCTATGATGAGGATCCGTTTCTTTTCGTCAGTCATGGTTTTCCTCCGGTCAAAGCATCATGTATTACAGCATCAGGATTGTTCCTCTACAATGGCCTTCACGACCTCGAGGGTGCCGATGTGCACAGGGCAATAATCAGAACACCTTCCACATCCAACACATCCGCACAGGGCTTCCTGAACATCGGTCTGATTGTAGTAGAGCAGCTTGTGTTCATGACGTCTCTTCAACCGCAACCCCTGTGTTGAGCGTGGATTGTGGCCCGAAGCCTCTTTGGTGAAGCCCCCGTAGAGACAGGTATCCCAGGACCTGATGCGCTCTCCCGTATCTGGGCCAGATGGGAAATCGGCCACGGTAAAACAGGTGCAGGTTGGACACACGTACACGCATCCGCCGCAAACGATACACTTGTCTCCAAAGCGTTCCCACAGTTCTTCGCTTGCCCCGCGTGATGAAAGGATTTCCATGGCGCGGGTTACGTCGGGAACCTCGGTAATTGCCGCCACAGCCTTGTTCCGCAATGCGTTGACCTGCTCTACGGTGTCCTTGTCATCAACGTCGGCAAGGTTCCCGGCCTTCAGGAGTTCATCACCCTCTGTCGATCCGGATTCTACCAGGAAGGAATCGCCCAGATCATAGAACTGGAGATCAAACCCGGTGGTTGCAGAGGGTCCTGAACGCGAAGTGGTACAGAAACAGGTCTCATTCTGGGGGCCGGCGCAGGCCATAACCACCTTCAGACAATGATCGGATCTTCTGCGGTAATAGATATCCTGGGTGTCTCGACTCATGAAACTCGAGGATTGCCGCAATCCCATGAGGTCACAGGAGCGGATACCGAACATGAGAACGTTCCTTTCTGGCAGGACTTCTCTGAACGTTCCTTTTTCAACCCGAAAGATCACATCGCTCTGGGGGAGAAGCTGAGATTTTGGTGGAAGAGACGGCTTGCGATACTCGAGGGTGAATGTCTCTTCCTTGAAGATGTCAAATACGCATTCTCCCTGCT
Source organism: Deltaproteobacteria bacterium (assembly GCA_011046135.1). Classification (GTDB taxonomy): domain Bacteria; phylum Desulfobacterota; class Desulfomonilia; order UBA1062; family UBA1062; genus DSBG01. The sequence goes on along the minus strand of DSBG01000106.1, from coordinate 27,887 downwards.
CCGTTGAGCTCGGAGCGAGAACTGTGTACCGTTGTGCCCACGATGATATAATAGGAACCAGCTTGTTTTTGGGAAGCAGCTTCATTCACACCTCCTCACGTTAACAGCGCATCCTTTATACTCGGGTATTCCTGCTACAGGATCATGAGCCGGGTTGGTAAGGGTATTGATCTGTGCTTCAGAGAAATGGAACGTGGAGAAGAGAACGCGCCTGGGTACCCGTGGGGTCACCTCGGCTTTGAGCCTGACGGAACCTCTGCGGGATGCAACTTCGACCATGTCGTTGTTTTTAATGCCGAGACGTCTCGCATCATCGGGATTGATTTCGAGGAGAGCCTCAGGGGCTTCACGCTCAAGGATTTCTATTCTCCTGGTCATGGTTCCCGTGTGATACTGGTAGTAGACACGCCCGGTGGTCAGGATAAAATCGTATTCACTGTCCGGAACCTCTGCAGGAGGTTTGAACTCGCAGGGAAGGAAAGTCCCGAGTCCCTTGGTAAATTGATCCTTGTGCAGGAAAACCGTGCCCGGATGCTCTTCGTTGGGACAGGGCCACTGAATGCCGTATGATGTCCGTAATCGATCATAGGTGATTCCTGCATACGACGGGGTCACCTTGTTTATTTCCGACAAGATCGCTGCGATGGTTTTGTAGTTCATATCGTATCCGCATCGCCGGCAGATATCCACCACGATCTCCCAGTCAGATCGAGCCAGCCCCGGAGGAGAGATGGCCTTTCGTGAGAGCTGGACTTTTCGTTCAGTGTTCGTGTACGTTCCTTCTTTCTCAGCAAAGCACGCGGCAGGAAGAACTACGTCGGCGAGACGGGCTGTTTCCGAGAGAAAGATATCCTGCACGACAAGGAAATCTAGGTTGGACAACGCAAGCTCCACGTGCGTGGTATCAGGATCGCTCATCAGGGGGTTTTCACCCATGACATAGAGTGCCTTGAGGTCACCTCTCTGTGCCGCCTCCATCATGGTGGTGATGGTGAGACCGGGCTTATCGTCGAGATCCGATACCCCCCACGCCTCCTCGAACTTCTTCTTCACAGCAGGATCGTTTACACGCTGGTAGCCTGTGTAGACGACCGGAAGTCCACCCATGTCACAGGCCCCCTGAACATTGTTCTGCCCTCTCAAAGGATTGACGCCTGAGGAGGGTTTTCCCAGGTGACCGGTGAGCATGGCGAGGTTTGCGCAGGATTTGACATTGTCCGTACCGGTGGTATGCTGCGTGATTCCCATGGCATAGAGGATCATGGCCTTGGGGGCCTGGGCGTACATGCGTGCCGCACGCTCGAGATCGGTGGCATTGATGCCGCTGATTAGCTGCACGATCTTGGGGGTGTACCTGGACACCAGGGCCTTGAGTGCGTCAAATCCCTCTGTCCTTTTCTCAACGAACTCTTTGTCATAGAGTTCTTCTTCTATGATGATGTTCATCATTCCGTTGAGCACGGCAACATCGGTTCCAATGTTTTGCTTGAGGTGCAGGACAGCGAAGTGTGCAAGTTGAATCTCCCGTGGATCAATGAGAAGTATCTGTGCACCACGCTCCTTGGCATTGATGATGCGTGAACCGATCAGGGGGTGTTGTGCTGTGGTATTAGTTCCGGTGATGAGAAACAGATCCGCATCTTCAAATTCGCCGATGGAATTCGTCATGGCTCCTGATCCAAATGTCGCGGCCAGACCGGCCACCGTGGCGCTGTGTCAGAGTCTGGCGCAGTGATCGACATTGTTTGTCTTGAACACGGCTCGTGCCATCTTCATGAAGAGGTAATTCTCCTCGTTACTCACCTTGGCGGAGCTCAGGAAGGCGAGAGATCCCGGCCCATGGTTTTTTCCGATCTCTGTCAGTCGAGATGAGACGAGGTCAAGGGCTTCATCCCATGAGCTTTCCACCAGCTCCCCGTCTTTTCTCACCAGAGGGACGGTGAGTCTGTCAGGAGCGTGAACGAATCCGTATGAGTTCCATCCCTTCGTGCAGAGCATGCCCTTGTTCACGGGATTGTTCGGGCTTGGTTCGACTCCGATCACCCTGTTGTTTTCAGTCACGAGAGAGAACTGACAGCCACATCCGCAGAAGGGGCATATACTCGCGATCCTTTCCATGATCAGATTGCCTCCTGTATTGTTTCTATCTCGGGATAGGAGAAGACAGGGCCGTCGGTGCAGCAGTATTTATCCCCAATGGCACAGTGACCGCACTTGCCCACTCCGCACTTCATCATTCTTTCAAGGGAGACGTAGATGTGTTCCCTGGGAAAATCGAGCTTGAGGAGTTTCTCCACCACGAAGCGGTACATGATGGGGGGGCCGCACAGCACCGCGTAGGTGTCTTTCGGCGAGAGGGTAGCCCGGTCAAAGAGCCCGGTGACCACCCCGACATATTGTTTCCAGATTCCTTCCTCATCCCTGTCGACGCTGTAGAGGTAGGTGATGTCGTCCCGATCGAAGAAGCTCAGGAGTTCGTATTTGAACAGGACATTATCAGGACTGTTCGTGCCGTACATGAGGATGATCTCGTCAAATTCATCACGTTTGTCGAGGGCATACAGGAGAAGAGATCTGAGCGGAGCCAGGCCGAGACCCCCCGCGACGAGGAGGAGTTTTTTCCCCCTGAGCACATCGATGGGGAAGCCCCTGCCATAGGGGCCTCTGATGTGGAGGCGTGAACCTTTTTCCAGCTCAAACAGGGCATCGGTGAGTTTTCCGGTGCGACGGACGCAGATTTCAAGGCTGTCAGGTCGGGTCGGGGGGGAAGATATGCTGATGGGGGCTTCACCTTTGCCAAAGATTGACACTTCTACAAACTGACCGGGTTGGTGTCCAAAAGCCTCCCACCCAGTCCTATTTTCCAGCTTGAGCTGGAACAGCCTGTGATCTCGAATCTGGGGAAGGGTTCGAGAAATTTGAACTGGTTGCAGGCTATATATGTTGTCTGAAATGGTTCCCATTTTAAACCTCCCTTTCAGGATGGAATATGCATACATTCCGAGTAGTCACATTCTGCAGGCAAGTTTGATACCAGGCACCTATCTATTTGAAAACATGATGGAATTATATCTCAACACCGTGTCGCCAACACGGATCGGGGGCTTTTTTCCCCACTGCTGGGGAGATATGCCCCGCGTACGGGGAAAAGTAGCCTTCAATGTCTGGCGGACCTCCTTTGCCTGAAGATATGCCCCGCGTACGGGGAAAAGCAGTGAGCGGACCTCGTGATGATGGGTGTCAGGAGTCGAGATATGTCACACACAGAGGGTACGATAGGCTTGCAAAGCGCTCCCCGATAGCATATGAGCCTGAGCATGACAGAGCTGATGCCGAACCTTGTCTTTGCTGATGCCAAAGGAAACATTATGGACTTCGAAGGCCTTGCCATGGTGGGTCGGAGCGGGGACTACTTTTACCCCATGCCCTGTGAAGAAACGATCGAACTGCCACGGGGTTCACAGCTCTACGTCCTGCCCAAGAGACATCCTGTGGGGTTTGACAGGCATACGGGAGAGATGGTGGTGCTCACCAGAAATCCCTATGATGAGTCTCAACAGATCTTCGCGGTCGCCACCTTTCTCCCCGCGGCCTATACTCAGACATACCTCGCATCATGGGAGCGCCGGAGTGATTCATCAGAGCTCCCTTTCTTCGCCTATACCGCACTTGGTTGGCACGATGGTTTTGTGGCCACGGGTATTCGAACTGACCCATCCCTTCGACAGGACCCGAATACCTTCCACCATGATCGAATCAGGCAAGGGATTCGAGCGTTTACAGAACTATTTCCGGACAATAGACTTGTTGAACACCTACAACACTGTGCCATGGTTTATGAATGTCCTGCTGCACTCAATCTGTTCCAGGATCGTGAAGAGGCACCGCTGCCGGCATCTCCTTTCTGTAATGCCAGGTGTGTGGGATGTATATCGAAACAGGATCCGTGCAGACCACCCTCACCGCAGCAGAGAATCGACTTTATCCCGAGTCCACAGGAAATTGCAGAGGTTGCACTCAAACACATATTCAGCGCCCAGAACCCGGTGGTCAGTTTCGGCCAGGGATGCGAAGGTGAGCCCCTCCTCGTTGCAGATACCCTACGTGATGCCATCAGACTGATCCGAAAAGAAACCTCCAAGGGCGTGATCAATCTCAACACCAATGCGAGTCTGCCCGAGAAGGTCGCCGAGCTTGCGGATGCAGGATTGGACAGCATGAGAATCAGTATGAACTCAGCACGCAGAAGTACATATGAGGCATATTTTCAACCATCATATGATTTTGATGCACTCTTCCGAAGTGCCCAGGAGATGAAGCGCCGAGAAAGGTTTGTATCCATTAACCTGTTTGTTTTTCCGGGCCTCTCCGATGCACCAAAGGAGGTTGAAGCACTGAAAAGATTTGTTTCAGACGCCAAAATCGACATGATTCAGTGGCGCAATCTCAATATCGATCCGGATCACTACCTTGATACAATCGGTCAGAAACTTCCTGCAGGAATGGGGATACCCAGGCTCATACACGAGATTCCGGTCAGGGCAGGATACTTCAATCCATATCTGGATCTGGGAATGTCCTAGCAGCTGAATTCACTGCCGTGATGCCACTGAGGAGGCAGTGTTCCGTTCAGAATGATACAAAACCATCCTCGGAAAGTTCATCCCGGGTATCTGTGGGGTCATCATCAGGTAAAGCCACATGGCGCTGCCCATTGAATTCCAGGACGAGCATGGTGAAGTCATCCTCAAGAGTCTCTCTTCCGCAGAAGCAGTGTACATCATCTTCCAAAAGATCGATGATGTCCTGCCCAGCGTATTCCTGCACAATACTGAAAAACATGTCCTTGAGCCGTGATTTTCCATACGGCGTGCCCTGTTCATTTTGTTCCTCAATAATGCAATCTGTATACAGAAGCAGGACGTCACCCTCCTCAATTCCTTGGATGCACTGCTCCTCATAGAGCCCATCTTCGAACATCCCAAGGAACAGACCGTCAGTGTCGAGCTCCACCATTTCCGAGGTTTTTCTTTTGAACAACAGGGGATTCGGATGGGCGGCATTGGTGAACGTGATCGTCTTGGCACGGCAATCGACAAGCACATAAAATGCGCTGATAAAATCTTCACGGAGAATACTGGTGAGTTCCTGATTGATAAGGTGAAACAGGATCTTGGGACTTGTAACGGTCTCGGCGAGACTGTGGAAAATCATCTTAAACATGGAGGAGATCAGGGCTGAAGCAACACCGTGACCGGAAACATCGGCAATGAGGACTCCGGTGAGACCATGACCAAGATCGATTACATCATAGAGATCTCCGCCAATATGTTTGGATGGCACAAATTTCGATGAAACAACAATACCATTAAAATGCTGGTGGATATCTGGAAGCAGGCTTCTCTGCAGTCGAGCAGCGATATCCATCTGATGGAGCATGGTTCGGTGCTGCTCTTCAATACGCTCCTGAGTGTTTGCGATATCTCCGGAGCTTACTAGAGGTCCTCCTGCATGTTTTCCCCCAAGACCTCGATCACTCTGTGCATCAAGGAGGAGATCTTCAAGGTTATCCTGTCGAGAAAACCAGTGCGTTACATCGATAAACGACACCACAGTGTAGCTGCACGTATCGTCTACAACCATCGTGGAGAGATGCTTTTGAATCAGACGCCGCACACCATCATGCTTCAGAATACAGAGTTCTTCATGAGGGGCATCAAGGAGCGACCGGACAATCTCAGGCAGAGCATTGAGAGGTCTGTGAATAACGTCACGGGAAGGTATCGCCGTAATCAATTCGGCGACCTTGTTCCAGAGTACCACCCGTAAATCAGGGGCGAGAACAAGGAGCCCTGATTGGAGCTTGTCTGAGAGTTGGTAAACGAATTTCTCGTCCCACATGGGAGTGGTTCGCCTCTGTTTCCTAAGAGTACCCGTTTTCACAATACACCAGCTTCACCCTGTTTCCCCGGCCTGAATACCTGACCTCTTTGAAAAAATTCCGAGCAAGCTCAATGCCCAGGCCGCTTCCCATGTTCCCTCCTGGTGGAACCTCTGTCAGTGCTCGATAGTTAAAGCCAGTGCCCTCATCGATGACATGAAACACGAGGATTCCTGATGCCCGATCAATGAGGACCTTCATCATGACCTTACGGTCTCTGTACCGGGGATCCTTCCTGCGTTTCTCAATAAGTTGCAGATAATCTCCCCGCTCCACGGCATGGTTTTTTTCTCCAGCGGATATGTTCAGGTTTCCGTGCTCGATGGCGTTGAAAACAATTTCACTGAGCGCCATTCTCAACATGTCAATATCCCTGCAGATGAGACGAGTATCACACACAGCCTCGTTGATGACTGAAGAAACCCTTTCAGGATCATTTCCGAAAATCAGGGTTTTATGTTCCTTCACGATGCATGATTCTTTCAGGCTGTCCGAAAGGAACAACTGGTGTGCCCTGGTCCGAGTCCGTTCCAGTGCGCGGAGAAGCACTTGAATCTTTAAAGGCTTCTTCAGATAATCACATGCTCCGGCCCTGATCCAATCCAGGGCATCTTGTGTATGATCCTGCCATGTTGTGGTGAGTATGTTGGCCAACGGATGAACCGAAAGCATCCGAGAGATGAGTGATACCCCCTTGCCGGAGGAATGGGAAAGGTCAAGAAGAACAAACTCTGGTTTTTCTTGAGCACATTTTCGCACGCCCTCCTTTTCATCCAGAGTGCTTGAAACACAGTACCCTTTATGGACCAGTGCTTCAGAAAGCGATTCAATAGTCTCCAGGTCGTTGTCGATAATGAGGAGTGCATCATCCTGCCTGTCCATGTCTTGTTACCCTCTGGTGTCTTCTCAGCCGATACGCCTCAGAAGTCCTTCATGCTGACTGATCGGTATTCTTCATGTTCACGATGAATGGCGCAATGGATCCTATGGGAAGCACCTTGCGTACTCCATCCAGTGCGATGGCAACCCTGGGCATGCCGAATACAACTGACGTTTCTTCATCCTGCGCAATGGTATACGCCCCGGCATCGTGCATTTCTTTCAGACCTCGAGCACCATCATCGCCCATACCGGTCAAGATCACACCAATGGCATGAGGGCCGACCACATTTGCGACTGAACGGAATATCACATCTATCGAGGGGATGTGTCTGTTTACCGGCGGACCTTCCTTTACCCGCACACAGTATCCCCGGGAAAATCTGCTGAGCATCATGTGTTTTCCCCCAGGAGCGATAAGGGCGAGCCCTTTTCTGAGCACATCATTGTTTTTTGCCTCAGCAACAGTCAGGGCGCTCAATGAGTTAAGGCGCTTGGCAAATGACTGGGTAAACAATGCCGGCATGTGCTGAACAATCAGGATTGGTGGTGTCTGCTCAGGAAGAGCACACAGGATCTGCTCAATGGCTACGGTGCCTCCTGTTGATGCACCAATGACCAGAACGTAATCCAGCTGATTCTGAGCCCATGGTTTTCTGGATGGATGAAATTGAATCACGGTATTAAGATCATATCGAGGAGGAACAGGAAGAATTGCAGCTGACGGTTTCATTATGTTTGCAGAGGCAGCTGTTTTCACCTTGTCAATGAGATCATGCCGGAGGTCTTCAATACCCTCTGAAAGGCTACACTGGGGTTTGGACACGAAATCGATTGCACCAAGGGAAAGAGCCTTGAGGGTAGCATCGGCTCCTTTGTGTGTGAGGGAGGAGAACATGACGACGGGCATGGGATGGGCTTTCATAAGCTGCTCCAGAAAGGTGAGTCCATCCATGACCGGCATCTCAACATCGAGGGTCAATACATGGGGTTTGAGTGCAGAGATCTTCCTCATGGCAATTACGGGGTCAGGTGCGGTTCCTACCACCTCGATTCCGTGATCAGAGTCGAGAATATCTTTCAGGAGCTTGCGTGCCAGAGCGGAATCATCGATAATGAGCACCTTGATTTTGTCCATGATCAGCTTCTTTCAAACAGGGTCAGGTCTCCACCGAGTGTCTGAAGTACGTCCTTCTCCCTGGAAATTCTCTTTCTGTAGGACTCTTCTTCCTGAATGATCCGTGCGTCGACTGTTGATGGGAGCTTTTTCAGCAGGACCCTTCCCGAATCCGGGAAAAAAAGGATTTTCCTTCCTGCATAACCGCCCACGTCGTAATTCACCAGAGGGATCTGCTCCATCTTCAAGAACGACATGATGAAGTCGATATTTGATTCCGGAACACTGTCCCATGATTTCCTGAAGTTGATAACATGTCCTCCGCCGAATACCTTTGCCTCGAAATGGTTCTTTGAACACCCTTTCTTGAGCAGCTCGTTGATGAGGAGTTCCATGGCAAACATCCCGTACTTTGCACTGGGAGAAATGAAGAGATCAATACAGCGTGTATCACCGGGCAGCATGAAATGGTTCAACCCTCCAATTCCATGCTTTTTGTCTCTGATGCATACCGAGATGCAAGAACCAAGTACCGTCGCTATGATGTCTGTGGATGAGACATAGAATTCACCCGGATAGATCACCACGATTTTTCGATTGAATGCAGTGCTGAATCGCGCAAGCATATCATGCCTTTTGATAAATCGTATGCTTGAGGTACCTGAAGAGTTCTCTGAGCTGCATGAGTGATTCTGAGTGTCCGATGAACATGAAACCCCTGTCCTTCAAAGAAGAGTGAAATTTTTCAAAGAGTGCTTTTTTGGTCTCCTCGTCGAAATAGATGACCACATTTCTGCAGAAAATTACGTCGAAACGGCGACGCATGGGAAACGCGGGGTCCATGAGGTTGAGTTTTCTGAAGAAAACCAGAGATTTTATCTGCTTGCACACCTCGTAGCCGGATTGTTTCCGTATGAAGTATCGTGCAAGGTAGTCACGGGAAACAGGTGACACAACCTGAGTGGGATACACACCAGAGACCGCCTTCTCCAGAACATCAGTATCCAGATCAGTGGCGAGCACCTTGATATCCCAGCCTTTCTCGTTTCTGAAGGCATGGGCTGTGGTCATGGCAATACTGTACGCTTCTTCCCCTGAGGAACAGCCTGCAGACCAGAGCCTCAGTACTCGTTCACCCGTGAGCCTGCTTTCACGTATCTTTGCAGGGAACACCTCGTTGAGGAGGAAATCGAAGTGATAGGTCTCCCTGAAGAAGTCTGTTTTGTTTGTGGTGATCCGATTGACCATGTGTTCGATTTCACAACCAGCTTTTGGATGGGCTCTGAGATACGTGTAATACTGGGTAAAGTTGTCCAGGTTCAGCATTCTCAGTCTCTTGGAGAGTCTGGCAACGATGAGTTTCCTTTTTGTTTCTGACAGGTGAATGCCCGTCTCCCGCCGTATCAATTCCTTGAAAAGAATGAATTCCTGTTCAGAGAGATCGAAGGAGGAGGGGAGCACATTCACACTCCATCCACCATCTCAAGCTCATCATTGGAGAGGAGCCTGTTCACATCCAGCAGAATAATGAACCTGTTTTCCTGTATCCCCAATGCCGAGATGAATTGTGTTCTGGTGCCGTTGAAAAACGGGGGAGGGGTTTTTATGTCGTCTGTACTCAGGGTAACCACGTCGCTCACTGCATCAACGATCAGGCCCATGGTCCTGCCTGCAACGTCGAGGATGATGATGACGGTGCCCTGATCATCATTTTTTGCACCCATGCCGAATCGTTCCCGCAGGTCAATGACAGGGACGACAGTCCCCCTCAAGTTTATGACACCCTTGATGTAGTCCGGTACATGGGGAATACCCGTACACTTCTGGTTTGCAATAATCTCGTTGAGTTTCAGAATGGATATTCCGTAGGTTTCATCTCCAAGCTGAAAGGTCACATACTGTGTTGAAAGGGAGTGGGCACTTTCTGATGAAACTGACATGATGGTTGCCTTCCTAAAACTCCTCGAAATCATCGTATGTCCCCCTTGCAGGAAGATCAACCTCGGGTTTCGCTCCTAGGGGTTTCGTATGGCTGTTGATGCTTCGAGAGGCTCGCTCAGGGGGGTCCATGGCAGATACTCTGAATCTTGCCACGATATCGGCGAGCTCTCTTGCCTCGTTGCTGAGATTGTCGGATGTGCTCGCGAGTTCTTCCACCGTTGAGGCATTCTGCTGGGTCGTTGTGTCAATCTGTGAAATGGCGCGGTTCAGTTCATCAACACCGCTTGCCTGTTCATTGGATCCTGCAGCGATCTCTTCCATCGTCTGAGAAAGTCCCTTGATGTTCTGTATGATCTGCTCCAGAGACTGGCCTGATCTTTTCACCATCTCATCACCTGTGTCGATTTTGTTCACCGTATCTTCGATGAGACTCTTTATCTGCCGGGCTGCTTCCGCAGATCTCTGAGCCAGAGCACGAACCTCTTCGGCCACCACGGCAAACCCCTTCCCGTGTTCTCCTGCCCGGGCCGCTTCAACAGCTGCATTGAGGGCAAGCAAATTTGTCTGGAATGCCACCTCGTTCACGGTGACGATGATATCACCGATTTTCTTTGATGCAGCGGAGATCTCTTCCATTCCTCTGATGAGTTCATGAGAAGCTTCGCCGCTCATATTAGCCATTTGTACCATCTCAGATGCTTTTTGCCTCCCCTCTGAAGCATTGGTCGCATTGTGCTTTATGGATGAGCTCATCTGTTCAATGGTCGCAGCCACCTCTTCTATAGAAGAAGCCTGTTCCTGGGTAGCCTGTGACAGTCCAAGTGATCCAGCTGCAACCTCCTGTGTTGCAAGATCCACCTGAATAGAAGAATTTTTCACCTTGGTAATGACTTCTTCGAGATTTTCTACAAACACATTGAACCAGTGGGCAATATCTCCGATTTCGTCTTGAGAAAGAACCGGGAGACGGACACTCAGGTCAGCCTCTCCATGGGCGATATCCATCATTCGGTTCGAAATTTCTTTCGCTCGATTCGCGATTCGTTGAGATACGAAGACTCCTGCAACGACAATGATGATCGATATCGCCAGGAGGAAGAGATACATCTGAATTTTCAGAGCATTGACCTTGGCAAGCATTTCGCTTTCTGGTACTCCCGCCCAGATGATCCAGTCGAGACTCTTGACATAAGAGAGGTAGGACATCTTGTCTATTTCATCGAAGGTGTAACGGAATGATCCGTGTTTCTGGCTCACAGCATGACGAACATAGTCCTGCTTGTTGTACAAGGTCATGTTGTTCCGATACTGTTCCTGTGGATGATACACGCAGAGACCCTCTGAATTGAAGATTGTAAGGTACCCGCTTTCAAAGTATCGTTCTCTTGCGGCCTCCCTGATCAGATCTTCTTTCAGATTCTTTTTCAGCTGTTCCCTGATGATATCAAGATTTCCCTCGATGGAACCATTGCGCACTTCCACCATACGTGAGAATCCTTCAACCCGTGCGCGAAGGTAGTCCAGAGACTGCTCCTCGAGCAGGGCACTGCTTCTGTAGCCAACATAGACAATTGCCATCAGCAGGGGGATAAACCCAGCCGCAAGGGTGAAAAGCGTCAACCGTTCTCGTAATCTCCATTGAAGTTTCATGGCATGCTCCTCTTTTCTCACGTTCTGAAGAGTCCTTTGAACTGGACGCTTCTTATCCTCCAAAGGCCATGGATTCCAGCCCGTGAACATCGACGATGAGAGAAACCTTTCCGTTTCCGAGGATCGTGGCCCCGGAGGTTCCCTCGATCTTTCTGAAATTTTTGTCCAGGCTCTTGATAACCGCCTGTGTCTGGCCGAGCACATCATCCACCAGAATACCGAACCTGGTTTCCATGCCCTGGAGAACAATGACGAGGGCATCGGTGGGATCGTGCTTTTCCGAAGGCATGTGAAAGAGATTATTCAATCTTGCCAGGGGAATATAGTCACCTCTGATATCGATGAGTTCTCCCTTTCCTTCAACAGTCTTCACTTCCGCCTTCGTGGGACGTACTGATTTGTCGATGACGGAGAGCGGGATCGTGAGTATCTCGGAACCAACGCGAACCATCATCCCATCGATAATCGCAAGCGTAAGCGGCAGTTGTACCGTGAAGGTCGAGCCGATACCCACCTCAGATGAAATCTCAACCGACCCCCTCAAATCTTCGATGTTCTTCCTCACGACATCCATGCCCACCCCTCTGCCGGAGAGTTCACTCACCTTCTCAGCAGTAGAGAGGCCGGGAATGAAGAGCAAATCGAAGAGTTCCTTGTCAGAATAGTTCCTATCCGGCTCTGCAAGCCCTTTCTCGAGGGCTTTCTCGAGTATCTTGTTCTTGTCTATTCCTTTTCCATCATCAGAGATCTCGATCAAGATGTTTCCTTCGCGCTGGTATGCTTTGAGCCAGATGACCCCAACCTCCGGTTTTCCTGCCATACGTCTTTCTTCGGGGCGTTCTATGCCATGATCAATGGCGTTCCTGATCATGTGTTTGAGAGGGTCGCTGATCTGCTCGATCACGTTTTTGTCGAGCTCGGTCTCTGTGCCGCTCATCTTTATCTCGATCTTCTTCCCGAGTTCGAAGGACATATCCCGTACGATTCTGCGGAAACGGTTGAATGTTCCCTCCACAGGAACCATGCGTACCCGCATGACCTGTTCTTGAAGATCCCTCGATATTCTTTCCAGCGATGACGTTGCATTCTGGATCCCTCGTCCGCATGATTCTTCGCTGACCTCACTTGCCAACTGAGAAAGCCGTGCCACGGAAATGACCATCTCTCCTACGAGGTTTACCAGTGTGTCTAGCTTGTCAGTATCAACGCGTATTGTTGCAGATTTTGCAGCTTTCCTGCTTTCTGACTGGGCAAGGACCATTTTTTCCACTAGTTCTTTTTTTGCCTTGCCGCGTTCAACCAAGGCTTGCCCCGTTGTTTTGTGGTCTCGCAGGGCCTCTTCCACATCACGGGCCTTTACGATTCCCTTTTCCACGAGGATTTCCCCGATGGGTTTGTCAGCAAGAGACAGGTCGATGCCATCCTTGTATTGGGACGAGATGTCCTCAAGAGAGATTTCATTGTCATTCTGGACAAAGATGAATACTCTTCTCAGTTCAGACAAGGGAGAAGCCGTCTTGATGATGAGGTCCCAGGAGGTATAACAGCGAGTTGGTGAGATGGTGTAGAGATCTGGAACTGCATTGGGAAAGGCCTTTCGCTCTATGATATCTCCAAGATCAGCAAGTTCACGGATCAGCATCAGGGGGTCCTGTCCCGTGGAAAGGATATCAGGTCTGAACTTCATGCTGACGGAATAAGTGCGCACCCTTCCATCTCCGTACCCTCTTTGCATTCCCTCAGGCATGGGGTCTCGTTCTTTGTGCGGGGTTACATACCTCTTCATGCTCGTGATCATTGCTTCAATCTCGGCTACATCTGATTCCCGGCCTTCGACTGATGTGCTGATGAGCCTTTTCAAGAGGTCCACAGCCGAGAGAAGGGTTGAGATGAGGTTTTTAGTGATGGGAAGCTCGTGATCACGTATCCTGTCGAGGATGTTTTCGATGATATGGGTGAAAATGCTGACGGACTCGAAACCCACAAGTCCTGCTGATCCTTTGATGGTATGCGCTGCACGGAATACCCTGTTGATGGTTGCTTCATCCTCGGTGTCTTCCTCAAGCCGAATGAGGCCAGCCTCCAATTCCCGAATCTCCTCCTCACTTTCTTCAACAAATACCTGTATCAGTTCATCAATTGCCATGGTTACCTCAAGAATTTCTTCGTGACATACACGAGCTGTTCTGGTTTAAACGGCTTTACCAGCCATCCTGATGCCCCTGCATGCTTTCCCTTCATTTTCATGTCGTCCTGAGATTCCGTGGTGAGCACAAGGATCGGGGTGTATTTGAACGGGGTTTTCTTCACTTCCTTGATGAACGTGATACCATCCATGACAGGCATGTTGATGTCGCTGATGATCAGGCCGATACGATTTCCCTGGTTCATTGCAATGCTGAGTTTTTCAAGACCGTCGTACCCATTGATGGCATCTATGGTTTCGAATCCGGCTTCATTCAGAGTATAGTGTACCGAGGCGCGCAGGGTAGGGGAATCATCTACAACCAGGACTTTTTTCTTCACGAAACGACCTCCTGTAAAAACCGTTCGTACCCGGATATGATCAGTGTCTCCTTAACTGCTTCCGAGATGGCACATACGTGAAAGACCCCCTCTGGTTCCAGGGTCTGCTTGATTGAGTAGAGAAGCTGGAGGCCTGATGTATCGATCTCTTCCACCTTGCTCAGATCCATGATCACCTTGTGGGAACATTCATCGAGTATTGTTTCCATCTGTGACTGAATAGATTCAATCTCTGAAATGACCATGTTTCCTGAACAGACAATCGCACCCGAGCCATCTTTGCTGATCTTCATGAACATTACCTCAGTGATATGGAAAAGAGTTTGTCGAGTTTGACCGCTTTGAAAACGCCGTAGAGATTCTTGTGGATCCCCTTGATCTCAAAGTGGGAACCCATGCTGTTTAATCCTTTGAAAAAGATCAGTATTTTGCCAATGCCAGATGATCCCATGGTGGGAACCAGAGAGAGGTCCATGACAACCTTGTGAGGCTTTTGTTTGATGATTTTGTACAGTTCGTTTCTGAGCAGTTCTGCCTCATTGGTGTCTACCGGTCCGGTAACCTTAACAATGAGAGTGTCATCTCTGTTGTATACGAGAACAGCCATTTCATTCCCCATGTGCTCGCTTACTTTTATGCACGTGTTTTTAGATCTCAGCGATAACCATCGGAATTTGAGGTGATTATCTTTATGAATTTATCTCTTGATGCTCGCTTGTCTCGCTTCTGAATTGACGAGGGCTGAACCATCCGCAAAAGAGCTGCCGTGAACATCGTATGGCAAGGGAATCGACTCATCCTGAACAAGAGCCCGTCAAGATCACACCCATGCTCAGATCTCCACATTGACAGCGCAGAAAATGATAGCTATCCTCTGGTGACCATGCGGAGAGAAGAGACAATCATATACGTGCTGAGATTGGGTTTTCAGTTGTTGTAGCCGTGAAGAGAGCATCTGATGACGACCCGTCCATTTTTTATCATAATCACCGGATTATCAGGTTCAGGTAAGTCGACAGCACTGAAGGCCATTGAGGACGAGGGGTTTTTCTGCATGGACAACATGCCCATCGACCTCCTTGTCAAGTTCATCGAAATCTATGACTCCGCGTCTTTTGATATCCATAAGATCTGTATTTGTATGGACATCAGGGCCGGGTCACCCACGTTTGCTGAAAAGGGCCCCTGGATCATTCAACTTCTGAAAAGCCAGAACAGCAATGTTCGTCTTATCTTCCTGGAAGCAACGATTGAACACCTGCTCAATCGATACAAGGAAACCCGGAGGAGACATCCCCTGAGCGATCGGTATCCCAATCTTCTCGATGCAATCGAGAAAGAAATTGAAATAATGGCGCCCCTGCGAGAAATTGCTGACTTCGTTGTTAATTCATCAAAACTCAACGTGCATGAACTGGTCAGCAGAATAAAGGATCTTATCTCTGCAGAGGACAAGTTTCGGGACATGTACATCGAAATCTCTTCGTTCGGGTTTAAAAAGGGGATACCCATGGATTCTGACATTGTGATGGATGTCCGATATCTGCCGAATCCATATTTCGTCGAAGAACTCAAAGACAAGAATGGGTCTCACGACGAGGTGAAAAAATTTCTCAGCACGTTCAATACATATGTAACGTTCATGCAAAAATTTACTGACATGATCATGTTTCTCATCCCCCAATGCAAGAAAGAGGGAAGGTCGTATCTGAACATCGCCATCGGTTGTACCGGTGGAAGACACAGATCCGTAGCCGTTGCCGAAGCACTGAGAAACAGTATTCAGGATGCAGGGTACACGTGTAAATTGACTCACAGGGATATCTCCTGAGGAGGGTTCTGGGCTATGGTGGGTATTGTGGTGGTTGCACATGGCAGACTCGCACAGGCACTGGCTGAGACCGCAGAAATGATCGTAGGACAGATCGACGGGTTTCGGGCATGCTCTTTCTGCCAGGGAAGTGATGTCGAAAACCTGAGAAAGATGCTCAAGACCTCTATCAAAGAGGTGAACCACGGTCTCGGTGTTATCATCCTCACCGACATGTTCGGGGGGACTCCCTCAAACATATCTCTTTCATTTCTTGAAGAAGGAAAAGTCGAAGTCATTACAGGGGTGAATCTTCCCATGGTCATAACGGCGTTGACAAAGAGGCAGGGTAAATCCTTGCAGGAATTGGCCCAAACACTTAAAGAAAGCGGTTCGAATAACATCCACATAGCCTCTGAGATTCTCGCAACAAATCTTTCCCAGAAATGAATATCGTTCTTGTGCGCATTGATGACAGATTCATTCATGGGCAGATTCTGGAGTCATGGATACCCTTCCTCAGGGCGCAGTCAGTGATCGTGGCTAATGATACTCTGGCGAGAGACCAGTTCCAGACTACCATTATGTCCATGGCAATCCCCGACAGGATTCTCCTCAGGATTATTCCCGTTGCCGATGTGCTGCAGCTCATGGAGGATCGCGACCTTGATGGAAAAAGAACTCTCGTTATCGTGTCGAACATCGAGGACGCCTACACGCTTTACTCTTCAGGGGTTCACTTTTCTTCCTTGAATCTGGGGAATAACAGGGCGACAGAAGGCTCCCGGCAGATCTCATATTCCGTCTGGATCCATGAAAAGGACGAAGAGAAACTGAAAGCACTCATCTCAAAAGGAGTTGAGGTGTTCCTCCAATCAGTTCCAAGAGAACACCCGGTTGACATGAGGTCTCTCATTCCGGTGAGCGGCGTATGATAGCAGGGATAATCTGCAGCGTTCTCGTCGGTTCGATGCTGTGGCTCGATCGTGTCTTTATGTTTCAGTTGTTTCTCAGTCGTCCAATTGTCATCGCCTCTGTTCTCGGACTTATCCTGGGTAATATTGGGATCGGTCTCCTCGTGGGTGCAAGCCTCGAACTCCTGTGGCTCAACGCTCCTCCTGTGGGTGCATATCTTCCCAATGACGATTCCTTTACTGCGGCAACAGCAGCGCCCGTGGCGGTGTATGCAGCCGCATTCCTGAATGACGCCGCTGCGGCAGGCCTTGCCCTGGTCCTGTGCCTGCCGATCTCTCTGCTGGGAAGGACGCTTGACATGCGGCTCAGGACAGCGAACGAAACGCTTCTGCCCACGGATAAAAAGAACATGTACTCTGCCGTCCCGAGGGCCATGGCCAAGGCGCTCCTTCGGTCGTATGGATATGCGCTCATTGGATTGTCATGTTCTGTCGGCTTTGGTGTCACCATGGTGCATATCCTCAAAGATATTCTCCCAACCCCTGTCATTACTGCGTGTGCGATCATGCCGTTTGCCAGTATCGTGATTGGAATTGCAGGGCTTCTCGTCCAGGAGATTCCGCGTCCGAGACAGACAGGGTTGTTTGTTCTGGGCATGGCCCTCGTTGTCATAGTGACATGGATGCTGTAGTTATAACTGATTTGTACCATGGAGATCTTGCCCCGATCATGGAGATAGAAAACTGTTCCTTCCCGTCTCCCTGGGAGCGGGAAACGTTCATCATGACACTTGAGGATCCTCGCTGCATCTGTTACGTTGCAAGAATCGATGGATTAACCATCGGGTACTGTTTATCGCTGGACATGAAACACATGCTCCATGTGCTCAATCTGGCCGTACATCCTGAATTCAGGAGGAGGGGAGTTGCAAAGCGTCTGATCAGCGAAATGATCGTCTGTGCAAAAACCAGAGAAAGAATCTATGTCGTTCTTGAAGTGAGGCCATCCAACATTCCCGCGCGGCTTCTCTATACCTCTCTGGGGTTCCTTCACGTGAGCACATGGAACGAGTATTACACGGACACACGGGAGGACGCTGATGTCATGGTAAAAAAAATTGAGGAATCCGCTGGATGAAGGATATCACGACCCGCATCATCAAGAACGACAAGGTTGCTGAGAAGACGTACCTCATGACACTCGAAGGGGATCTTACGGAAACAAAACCCGGCCAGTTCCTGATGGTGCAGGTTCAAAGATCACATGAGCCGTTTCTCAGGAGGCCGCTTGCCATTCTCAGCTGCCGCGATCGTATGATCGAGATTTTCTTCACGGTGCGGGGTGAGGGAACAGCGCTCCTTGCAGAAAAACGAACCGGCGAACTGGTTTCGTTCATCGGACCCCTGGGAAATGGGTTTTCTGACCCTGCACCCGGAGAGCATCTCCTCTACATAGCAGGAGGGGCTGGATTGCCCCCGGTTCTCTCAATGGCAGAGCACCTTGGAAGGGGGATGTTCATTTTCGGCGCCAAAACAGAGGCCGAGATCCCCCTGCACAACAGGCTGCAGAACCTCGAAGGCATACAGACTCTGTTTTGCACTGAAGATGGTTCGCTCGGGACCAAGGCGCTCGCCACGGAGATTCTCTCCCGTGTCATCAAAAGTCTTCCCACTTCAACACGCATCTATGCATGTGGTCCGAGAGAAATGCTGCGTCAGACCTGGAATATCGCTGCACACGCAGAGATACCATGTGAAGTGTCTCTGGAGGAGCGGATGGCGTGCGGATTCGGGGTATGCAGTGGATGTGTTGTGGAAACACAACAGGGGAATCTGAGGGTCTGCAGGGAAGGACCGGTTTTCGATGCCCAAGATATTCTCTGGGGGAGCAGATGAAAACTGCGGTTCGCATCAGGGAAGATCTTGAATTGAAAAATCCCATTATCACTGCATCAGGAACCGCTGCATATGGTGAAGAACTTTCGGAGTTCCTTGATCTTTCAGTGCTGGGAGGGTTTGTTACCAAGGGTCTTTCAATACGACCTAAACGGGGAAACCCAACACCGCGTATCGCGGAGACACCGTGTGGAATGATCAATTCCATTGGACTCGAAAATGTGGGCATCCCGGTGTTCCTCAAAGAGAAGCTTCCCTATCTGAACCAGTTCTCAACCCCTGTCGTGGTAAACTTCTTCGGAGAGACTGAAGATGATTATGTCATTGCTGCAGAGATGCTCAGCATCGAGGGAATCGCGGCACTCGAGATGAATGTTTCCTGCCCCAACATCAAGAGAGGGGGCATCGAGTTTGGCAAGGACCCTGAAAGTCTTCACACTCTTGTAAAAAAAGTGCGTGAGGTTACGAAAAAGCCCCTGATCGTCAAATTGCCTCCCTTGGTAACCGATATCGTGGTGATCGCCCGGGCTGCGGTTTCAGCTGGCGCAGACGTACTGACGTGCTGCAATACCTTTCCTGCAATGGTCATTGATGAGAATCTCCGCAGGCCTCTTTTGGGAAATGTAACAGGAGGCCTGTCCGGTCCTGCTATTAAACCTGTTGTTCTCAAGTTAGTGAGGGACGTATCACAAAGTGTACATGTCCCCATCATCGCATCCGGTGGTGCAAGCACGTATAGGGATGTCATTCAGTTTCTCCTCGCCGGAGCCACGGCAGTGGAGATCGGAAGTGAATCCTTGAGAAATCCTCTGTGTTTTCTCGAGATCATTAAAGGAATAGAAGAGTATATGGAAAGATTCAGGATGCATTCTGTAAGTGAGATAACGGGAACCCTCGAGATCGTTTAGAATTTTTCAGGCTCCGGGGCGGGCCTTTTTTTAAAGCCCATGAGTCTGAATGTGAAATACACAAACGCCGTACTTCATAAAACCCCTCCTTTGTATAAATTTGTCCCGGAGAAGGTGCATGCTGACTCACATTGGGAGGGAAGTGCCCCTGAGTGTCGTGTTCACTGGTACATGTACCGGTATGTCCCTCGTTTTTCTGGATGTTCCTGTGGTAATCTTTTGCCTGTGTATGCTTGGAGTTCTTGTCTCCCGAAAGAGGGTTCTCCATGCCCTCGTCGGTGTCGCACTTGGGGTTATTCTGGGGACTGGTTCTCTTCAGTGGTCCATGATTCCAGCCGGATCTCACGTTGTTCAGGGTAGGGTTGTCTCATCTGGTTTCACACAGGGAAACTACCGGGCTGTACTCGACGATGTTACTGTTGATGGGGAAAACCTGAGGGGGAAGGCACGGATAAGCATTTACCGACATGTATCGGATCTATCTGCTGGAAGCAGAATTCGATCAGAAATCGCGGTTCAAACACACACCGGTTTCGGAAACAGGGATGAGTTTGACTACATCGAATATCTCCTCAATGAAGGTATCACCCTGAGAGGTGCTATCAGAGACTTTGGTTCCATTTCTATCCTCGAGGAGGGGTGTTCCCGTAGCCTGAAGCAGTCGTTTACCCGAAAACTCTCTCAGATGTCACGTCCAGAGGCAGAAGTCATCAAGGCTGTTCTCACCGGTGACCGGTCAGGATTGACCCCAAGTATCCGTGATGCGTTCATATCCCTGGGAATTGCTCATTTACTGGCGATCTCGGGTCTCCACATGGGGATCATTATCATGCTGGGGTACGGAATTTCTCTGACACTTCTGAGGTTCATCGTTCCGGTTTCTCTCAGAACAGACAGCGTCAGGATTTCTCACTTTGTCGGCCTTGGTTGCGCAGTTTTCTACACACTCTTTGTCGGGGCACCGGTTACCACAGTCCGCGCAACTATCATGGCGGGTACAGTGCTCGGTTCTCTTCTCCTGATCAGGAAGGCATGTATTCTCGAAGGACTTACCCTTGCAGGAATGATCATCTTGGTTCTCTGGCCTCGTTCTCTGTATTCCGCTGGTTTTCTCCTCTCATTCTCGGCAGTTCTCGGTATCTCGGGTGTCCTGATGAACCTGAAACAGGGGCCGTGGTGGATCAAACTCCTTGCGATAACGTTCGTGGTGAACGTGTTTACCCTACCGGTAGTTTCGTACCTGTTCGGGTATGTTTCATTCATGGGGTTTATTTTCAATCTCATCATCGTACCCTTTTTCAGTTTTCTCATCATGCCCTTGGGAATAGCAGGACTTCTTCTCTTTCCGGTATCGGAGACACTTTCATCGCTGTTTCTGGGATATGTTGTTTCCGGGATTTCCCTGATTTTTTATCTCAGCGGGATTTTCGGTTCATACGCCCCGATACCAAAACCACCTCTGATGTGGGTGTTCCTCTGTTATCTGGGATTCATCATTGCGTTATTTTCACGACAATCATCCCTGAGGTCGGCCATCCTTATACTGATCTGCATTGGTGTTGTGATCATGCCGTTTCATAGAGAGTTGTCACGGACGTGGGAGCCGCTGACCTTTGATTTCCTCAGCGTGGGTCATGGAGATTGCACGCTTCTAACCCGCGGAACGAGTGCCGTTCTCATCGATGGGGGAGGGATGTATTCAGGCTTTGACACGGGAAGATACATTGTTGCCCATCATCTTCTCAGGAGGGGGATAACTCGACTCGATCTCATCGTGATATCCCATTCACACAAGGATCATATAGGCGGGATCCCTTTTCTGGTTAAACATTTCAACGTCAAAGAGATCTGGGTAAACATTGAGGATGACTGGAATTCAGATTTTCAGGCCATCCTTGCCACGGCGAGAAAGAAATCAATACCAGTGAGATCTGTGTGCTCGGGGGACGGCACCAACATCAACGGCATGAGTATCAAGGTGCTGAACCCATCTGTTCTCCTTTCCTCTCGCACGGAAAAGACTGACCTCGATTCCAATTCGATTGTCGTACTTGCATCGGATGAAACCATGAGAGGTCTCTTCATGGCTGATGCACATGGCAGAATTGAACAGGCCCTTTCTCACAGCGATGATGACATCTCGGCACACGTTCTGAAGGTGTCGCACCACGGATCCAAGCAGTCCTGTAGCGATCTTTTCCTCGATACGGTCCACCCGGATGTCGCAGTGATTTCCTGTGGCTATAAGAACCGGTACCACGAGCCTAACGAAGCAACCATTTCCAGGCTGGAAAAACGGGGAATACGTGTGTATAGAACAGACATTCACGGGGAGATCACGGTCAGTTCGACTCGATCCGGCCCTGTTGTTAAGTCGGTGAGATGAGGTGCCGATAACGATCTGGACATGGAAAAGAATCTCCATGTGTATGGAAAAGCATGTGCATGGAAAAGAATGAAAAGTAGGATTGAGATGAATACCAGAGGGTTTACGCTACTGGAACTTGTCATGGTTGTTGTAATAGTCGCTGTCATGGGTGCCCTTGCCATACCGAACATGGATGGATGGTTTGCCAGAAGACAGCTGGATGAGGTAGCCAGGACCATGTTCTCACATTTTCAGCTTGCCAGGAGCGAGGCTATCCGAGACAGCAAAGATGTACAAATCAGAATCGATCTCTCCAATGACTGGTACGATATCCGGGATACCGTGGGGAACATGGTTGTTCCCCAGACCACTATGCCGGCCAGCATTGAACTTTTCGACATCACCACGGTAGTTACGTCAACAGGGCTCACATCGACAGGGCTCACGAGCAGAGGGTTCGCTACCCAGCCAGTCAGTATTGCCATCTTCAGCTCAAGAGCAAATATCTCGGATAACCGGAGAATCGTTTCTTTGACTCTCGGTGGAAGTGTGAGTATACAGCCATGATCACAATAAGAAAGGTTGTCGCCAGCAACAACGGTCTCACCCTCATCGAGCTGATGATCGTGCTCGTCCTTTCTCTGCTCCTGATGTCTGCAGTTTACCTCGCCTATCAGATTCAGCATAAGACTTCTCGGGTACAATTTCAGGTGACCCAGGTTCAGCAGGATCTCAGGGCCGTAATGGAAATAATCACAACGGATATTCGACATGCTGGGGTAGATCCAACATTTACCCAAAGCATTGTCGGCATACCCTCAAACGAAAGTGGTTCAAACTTTCTGAGGATAGCCATGGATATTGACGAGGATGGATCAATATCGGCCCCCGGTGAAGACATCTCGTATCGTCTCAATGGAACAAACCTCGAACGGTTTGATCATATTTCCAACACGCTTCAGGTTCTTGCTCAGAACGTGACCATGTTCGCTCTTTCGTATTTTGGGGAGACTGGAACTGGTACAATCTATCAAATCGTGCCAACGGGGTCGACAAACCCCCCTTTTGAACCCGGCAATACACTTTCGGCTTCAGAGGCCAGCGAGGTGAGGTTCATCGAGGTGCGTCTCGACATGAGGACAGCACAGGTCGATCCCGATACCGGGAACTTCCTGGACCGGACTTTGACCAGAAGAGTCTGCAGGAGAAACTGATGCATGACAGCCAGTGTAAATGACAGGGCATCTTGAGTGCAGGGAAGGCGTGCATGATCGAAACAAAGAGAGGATTTACCTTCATCGAGGTTGTTGTGGCCATTTTCATCTTTGCCCTGGGAATCATGGGGATTGTCAAGATGCAGTCCGAGGCCATCCATGCAAACAGCTACAGCATGCAACTCACTGATGCGGTCAACATTGCCCAGGATCATGTGGAGAAACTCCGGGGACTCTCATTCAATCACGATTCCATGTCAACAGGGGTTCACTCAACATCGACGGTGATCCATCGTGGTGTTCCCTTCAATCTTTCATGGAGTGTGGTGAATCCCGGAACATTCCGTCCTTCACGGGAAGTGCTGGTGAGTGTCAGGTGGCAGGAAAAAGGGACGAACCACCAGATCAGCCTGGAAGTACTCTGGGATCAGTTGAATTGATTGAAAACAGGCATGTGCAGGTAACATAACGGAGCGAGAATCATGGACAAGACCAGGTGGAACGATCAGAACGGAATGGTACTGGTGCTGGTGCTCATTGTGCTCGTGGCTGCCATCATCACCGGGGTCACCCTCATGAGAACCTCTTCTCTGGAAACACGGATCGCGGGAAATGAACGAGCATTCACCGTGAGTTTCAACAACCTCGAAAGTGCAACCACCTATGCCCTCATTGCCCACACTGCAGCCCTGGGGTCTGTGGCAACGAGCATCGGTGCATCCTATACCTTCCCTTCCGGGAACCTCCCCGAGATCATCACCCAGACAGATGTGTCAATGGAACTTACCCGTATTGCAAAGCCTCCGAAGGGCAGGGGGTACGACCCCAGCCAGAAGGCGAGATTCTACAGGGTCGAGGCTGAGTCCAGCGTCAGCAGCCAGAACCTGTCCGTGGGAGCCTGGAAGGCGTTTCCTCCGGAAAACTAGGTAAAAGGAGCAAAACTATGATGAAAAAGTGTCTTCTGACGAGCATCATCATGCTTCTGATAGGGGTACCGTCTCTTTTGCAGGCCGATGATACAGACATCTTCGGTGGAGGTGTGATCAACATACCGCCCAACGTGCTCATCATGTTCGACAACTCCGGTAGTATGGAAGAATGGGTGCCGGCCCAAGATGTTTCTGGATATAACAGCGCGACAGTTTACTCAGGCAGCAGGACACGGAATTATGTCTATTACCAGAGGCGGTCAACAGGTGTCTGGTATGGTTTCACCTGGTTAACGAATATATCATGCACCTCTGCGCGAAGTTCCCTGGAAACGAGTGGCCTCTGGAGGGGATTGATCACGGGTTCCCCCTACAACTGCGGTGGCTCGACCTGGAGAACCCTTGCCACTGGGAATTACCTCAATTTCTTGTCGTCGCAGAGTATCGGGTTAGTGCAAAAAATTGATCTTGCCAAGAATACCATCAAAGACCTTGTCCAGACAACTGACGGTGTTCGATTCGGGTTGTTCATCTTCAATCATTCCGAGGGAGGACGGCTCATCTCTCCTCTGCAGACCAGGACAACCCAGGCAGAGAAGGATATTCTCAAGGCCCAGATCGACAGTATCGCTCCCACCACCTGGACCCCGCTGGCAGAGACCCTGGCGGAGATGGGACTCTACTATGCAAGGCAGCCTTCATGGTTCAATTCAGGTGTGAACTACTTGACCGACTTCGATCCGGCCATCCAGTGGCGCTGCCAAAAGAACTACAATATTATCATGACCGACGGTGAACCTACCTATGACAGAAACAGCTGGCTCTGGGACAGGATCTATCTGAACAGTAAGGTCATCGGAGATTATATCGGCGACGTTGATGCTGCAGACCCCTGTAAGAAAGATGACCAGTTCCATTGGATAGACGACGACTGTGTACAGCACGCATATGCGTTCGATGGGAGCGACTACCTGGACGATGTGGCCAAGTTCCTCCATGACGAGGATCTCCTCGACGGGTCTTTCACTGACCTGGGTGGAACATCCTTTGACAGTGATGATTTCCCCCATCAGAACATAATCACCTATACCATTGGATTTGATGTGGGACACCAGTTACTCGAGTCAACCGCGTCCCACGGAGGTGGTGAGTACTTCACCGATGAAGACGTCTCGCTTGCTCAGATCTTTGAAGACATCCTGGGCAAGATCATGGAAACGAACATGATCTTCGTCTCACCCGTGGTTCCGGTGAGCAGGATGAACCGGACCTATGCGGACAACGGGCTATACCTGGGCATCTTTTCCCCAGACAGTTCCAATCCTGGCTTGTGGAAAGGCAACCTCAAGAAGTTCGGGCTTTCCAAAGATGGTGTAATTCTGGACCGAAATGGAAACAGTGCGACAGATTCTCTCGGTGCTATCAAGGAAAGTGCGAAAACAGCGTGGTATGATGTATCCGGATACGAAGGTCTGACCGTCGATCGTGGCGGAGCGGGCGCTGTGCTGAAAACCCAGTCCAGCAGAGTGTTCAGAACCTTTAAAGACGGCACTGGGTTCATCTCTTTTGACAAAAGTACTAGTGATATATCCCCAGCTGATTTCGGACTTTCCACAACTGACCAGAAAGATGATCTGATGGACTTTGTCACTGCGAGTGGAATCTATGCTCCGGGGTACACTGGAACGGATGGAAGGCCGCGTGAGTGGATCATGGGAGATATTCTCCATTCTCGACCAGCAATCCTCTATGATTTCACAAACAGCAAAAACGTCATCTTTGTGGGGGCAAACGACGGGTTTCTGCACTGTTTTGTGGACAACGATCAAGGGACGCCGGAGGATATCGGCGATGACACGGTCACTGAGGCGTGGGCCTTCATTCCATGGGATCTTCTGCCGAACCTCAAACACCTTCCTCCCGAAGGGTCGACAGAGCACATAACCGGAGACTCTGTACATGACATCTATGTGGATGGATCGCCGGTGGTATATCGGAGCGGGGGAAACACCTACGTGGTTTTCGGCCTGAGGAGGGGAGGGGCTGACATTGCAACCGGGGTCGAACTATACAACCAGTATTTCATCCTGGATGTCACGAACTACGAGGCTCCGAGCTTCGTAGCCAGTATTTCAAAAAATATTCTGAGTTCCGAGCAGCTTGGGCAGTCCTGGTCCACGCCCCTGTTCAGCAGGATCAAGCTCAGTGGTGGAGCGAGCGAGCAGGATGTGCTCCTCATTGCCGGTGGATACGACACGAACCAGGACAATGCAGACCCCGGAGCATCAGACACCAAGGGACGGGCGATCTTCGCCGTGGAGGCGACGACAGGGAACCTCGCCGCAACCAACATCAATGATTTTAATTTCGCATCCTATGACAAGATGAAGTACTGTATGGTTGATCTGAGAACCTATGACGACGATGACGATGGCTGCGATGATGTCATCTACGCGCCATCCCTGGGAGGAGACCTCTTTGTTTTTGAGAGCAGAAAAAAGAGTGATGGAACGTATGACGGGATCTGGTCAAAGAGGCTGCTCTTCCAGGCAGATGATGATGGAGGCACGGATAAGCTCAGAAAGTTCCACTCAGCACCGGGAATTGCCCAGGAACTCTTGGGCGATTACGTCTACATCGGCAGCGGAGACAGGGAAAACCCGAATGACACCACGGTGACGAACCGATTCTATGCCATCAGGAATACCTGGCCGGAAACATGGAATGACAACAATCCCATCACTGATTCCGATCTCTCGGATGAAACAGCAGACGTTCTCCAGGGTACGACCTCAACACCTTCTGGTTTGACAGAACAGGAGAAGGCTGACTACCGGCTCAACCTGGCATCCGGTCTTGGATGGTTCATCGAGCTTGAAAACACTGGAGAAAAAGTGGTCTCAACACCCTTGGTGTACAACAAGGTCGTGTATTTCACGACGTTCAGTCCCTCTGTTGAAGGCTATTCCGCTGAAGATCTCTGCTCCGTCGGTGCAGGTTCTGGTTTCGCCAGGCTTTATGCCGTTGACTACAAGACAGGTGAAGCGGTATTTCCAAGTTTTGACGGAGACGAAACGACACTGACCAAGGAAGACCGCTATCTGAGCATAGGAAGCGGTATTCCATCAGATCCGGTCCTTGTGGTCACGGAACGTGGCGCCTTTGTGGCAGTGGGAACTGAAGGCGGTGCAGTCATCATTGATGCCGGAGATGTCGACCACATACACCGGTACTACTGGCTCCAGCAGTAAGGAAGAGAAGGTGAAGGACATGAGTCGTCGACTGCAAGCTGTCAGAACAGGGAAGCTTCTGATAACCCTGTTTCTCGTGAGTATAATGAGCCTCCTTTCTCTCCAGACCAGTTCGGCAGAGTCGCTTTCCAAGGCGCTCGCTCAATGGGATCCGGATGAGATCCAGGGGAGAGTTATGGAGGTGGGGAGTGATTACATCATCGTTCAGGAGAGGAAGATCCTACTCGTTGACGAAGTCTATTCAGGAAGAGAATATCGAACAGAATTCCTGGATCTCACGGGAAAACCGTACCTGAAAAGAGACTTGAGGGTTGGCAGGGTGGTGTTCGCCAAGGGTGGGCTCGCCTACGATGAGGAGATCAGGGATAATGTCCTGGTTGCCACACAGATTTATTTCCTGAACACTGCCATAGAGCGGGATAAGATTCAGAGCTACGAACAACTCGTAACGCCTGCTGAACCCTGGTAAGACCTCAAGAACCTCTCTGAACAGGGGATCTTGAGGATCGTCTTCCTGAAACAGGGTGGGGTAGTATCTTTGGC
>DSBG01000157.1 GCA_011046135.1 Deltaproteobacteria bacterium | reverse complement strand
CCTTGGCGGTCTTGTGGTTATCGACTTCATCGACATGAAGACCCGGGATCACATCCGGCAGGTGGAAAAAAAGATCAAGGATGGCCTGAAAGTCGATCGTGCACACGTTGTCCTGGGAAAGATCTCGAAATTTGGTATCATGGAGCTCTCCAGGGAGCGTCGTTCTCCGCCGTTGTATGAGAAGAGTCACGTGACCTGCCCGTCATGCGACGGAACGGGGATCGTGCGGTCAGTAGAATCGTCCGCCTTCATGGCTCTTCGTGAACTCCATCTCTTCATCAACAAAAACAAGCATCGCAGGGTCAGGGTCATTCTTCCCACAGACGTGGGACTCTACCTCCTGAACCAGCAGAAAAAGCACCTCGCCAAGCTCGAGGCAGACTTTTCCGTGGAGATCGAAATTCTCACCTCAACGGGTCTGAAACAAGGACAGGTTCAGGTAGAAATTTCGGATGCCTCACGATTGTAAACACCTCCGTGAAAGACACGATTCCGCCCGGAACGGCTTTCTTCAGGTGGAGGTGTTTTCTCGAAGATCCGGGCATGAAACCGGAACAGACTGGGAACCAGGATAAGAGAGCAATAACTCTGTTGAATTGCTGGTGGGCCGCACAGGATTTGAACCTGTGACTTCTACCGTGTGAAGGTAGCGCTCTCCCCCTGAGCTAGCGGCCCATACAGGACGAAAAAAATCTATACAGTTCAACAGGATATGTGTCAAGCACAATATCCCCAAACGAGCACTCACAAGTCTGTGACAGGGTCCCGTTACCCCTCGGTGACAAGCTATTCCATGGGGATGGTGAAATAGAAGATCGTACCCTCTTCAACCCTCGATTTCAGCCAGATATCTCCACCCATGACATGGAGGGCCTTCTTCACGATGGAGAGCCCGATGCCGGTCCCCTCCGCATGATTATCGTATGCCCTGAAAAAGATGTCGAACACGTCCTCGGTGTGCTCCTCGGGGATGCCGATCCCGTTGTCCTTGACGGAGAAAATGTGCATCTTCCCTTCGGCATGGTACCCGATGCGGATGAGAAGTTTTCTCTCGGGGTCTGCAAACTTGATGGCGTTTGAAATGAGATTGGAGAATATCTGGATGACCCGTATCTTATCAGCCTTGACCACTGGCAGCTGGTTTTCGACAACAATCGATCCCTGTTTTTCGTCCAGCTGGGGGGCGAGTTCGGTGGTGAGATCCTTGATGATCCTTGAGACGGAAAACTCTTCTTTCTTGAGCTTCAGGTTTTCAACCGCTGAGAGTGTCAGGAGATTGGTGACGAATTTCTCCATGTGCCTTCCACTCTCCTGAATGGCATTGATATATTCCTGTTCCTTTTCGTCAAGCTTGGCCGATGCCGACTTCACGAATCTTTCGCAGAACCCGTTGATGGCGATGATAGGATTTTTCAGGTCATGGGAAACCGTTGATACGAGGCTCCTCAGTTCTTCGTTCCTCTGGCGGATCAGATTCAGGGCGTCTTGCAGTTCTTCTGTGGTTTCTGCAATTTCCTGAAAGAGCAGGATATTTTCCATCACGGTTCCCATGTGCAGCCCAATTGTTATGAGCAGTCGTTCGTCATCCGGCGAGATCAGACGTTGTCCGAACGATCCGATGTTCATCACGCCAATGAGGCGAGTCCTCGAATAGAGGGGAATGGATGCAAATGAGCGGATCCCCTGTCGCTTAAAGGCCAGGGAACAGATACGGGGATCCTCGGACGCATTCTCAATGATAATGGGTTCCCCCCTGAGGGCAACACGCCCGGCTATCCCTTCGCCTATTTCGAGTTCCTTGATGCTCTGTATGACGTCGTCCGGAAGGCCGTACGAATGGGCGCAGCGGAGTTTCTTTCCTTCTTCATTGAGCAGGTAGATCCACCCCGTCTCAATGTTCATGATTTGAAGCACCTGTGCCAGGGTATTCTGAAGCACCTTTTCAAGTTCGAGGGATGACGACAGGGTCGTGGAAATCATGTTGACCGCCGAGAGATCCTGATTCTGCCTGAGCAGTCGTTTTTCAAGGAGCACCTTGTCGGTCACATCGCGGAGCATGGCGACCGACGTTGCAGGCCTGTCTTCGATAAAGTGAAAATTTCCCTCCAGAACTTTCTGCCCGGCACGGGTATTCACGGTAAACTGGGTGGAAAAACGCCGAGCGAATTTTTTCTTCAGGGGTGAAAGAGAGGTCTTTGCCTCGTCTTCGATGAAATCAAACAGATTCCTTCCGAGAAGTTCCGACGTGCTCATGTTCATGATCGTGGTGAATGCTTTGTTTGTAAACGTGATGTACCCGCGATTCATGATAACGACGGCATCCGGAGCATCCTCGATAAGCTTTTTGTACCTGCTCTCGCGGGCAAGACCTCCACTGACGAAATCCGCAATGAGAATATAGATGGAATTCATGCGGTACCCGGTGATATTGATAAACCCTGATACCTTGACCCCCGGGGAGCTCAAGGTGTCAACGATGAGGGAGAAAGGCCTGTCGGTCTCGATGAGCCGCTTGAGCATTTTTTCGAGCCTATCGTCCACGAGAAACTTGTGGGTCAGCTCATAGAGAGATTTTCCCACGAACGGAAGCTCTGATTGATCGAGGTTGGATTCAAAGAGCGGGTTTATGTACAGGACCGTGCCACTTGAATCGAAGGCACACATGGCAAAGGGCGCTCTGTTGAAGACACTGGTAATGTGGTCGTGCAGCCTATCCATACAATCAGTCGAGCGAGAATGACCCCCCCTCATTCAGGATATGAACAGCCACCGGGCACTGAGCTGAAAATGCCTGTGCATCTTCAATGCTTCCTACAATGTCCCCGAAATGAATCGGAATGACATGAGAGGCTTTCAGATCCTGGAGAACCTCGCTCGCCTGGCGGGCGTCCATCGTGTAGGTGCCGCCCACGGGCAGGAGCAGAACATCAACCTCCATCCCCTTCATCTCGGGGATTCTGTCCGTGTCACCCGTATGGTAGATGGTTGTTCCGGAAATCTCTACGACATACCCCACCCAGTTGTTTTCCCTGGGATGGAATTCCTTGTCGAGGTTGTAGGCCGGTATCGCCTGAATAGAAACCCCGGTGATTGAACGGGTCATACCAGGTGCTATCCGATCCGTGGCGAGGGTCACCTCGACAGGACATACGACCCTGGTTGCATCCGTGCTGAGCAGACGGATGTCCTCCTCCGAATAATGATCGAAGTGATCGTGGGTGACAAGGATAATATCTGCCTTGGGCGATGTGGGTTCAACCTTCCAGGGATCGATGTAGATGGATTTTTCTTGGCTTGAGATCAGGACACTTGCATGGCCGAGCCAGGTGATGCGTACAGACATTGTGCACCTCCCGTGGAAAAAAGCTGCTGAGTACGATAGCATCAAACGTTATTGCATCCATCATACAGAACCAAGTGAGCACTTTCAATCATAAATTACCCGAACCCACGGAACAAGAGCGTCATACACGAGGGTTCACGGTACAGGGATACGGCAGAAAAAGGACCTGTCGCGCTGGAGTGGATAACAAGGCCTTCAGAAGGCACCGAGCTGGCAGGGAGTGACCTTGAGTCCCAGCGAATCTGCTGCATTCCCGGCTTCTGCACGGGTGATTCCTGTTTTTTCCGCTATCTCCCACAGCGCTGAACAGGAAATCATGCTTTCTTGCGCCTGAGATCTGATCAGATCGAGCGACTCCTGGGGGACTTCCACGGTACGGCCAACGATCTTGTACGAGGAAAAGCCTTTTCTTCCATATCCGAAAAGGCCGAGCTGGCACTGGTACAGGCGGATTCCTTCATCGGTGGCCTTTTTGCCGATTTCCAGGGGAGATATTCCAAGGTATGCAGCAATGTAGTGCGCAACCGCACAGGGCATGGCATCATTCTCGGGGTAGATGTGCATCATCTCGAGTAGAGTTTTCATTGGTCTTCCCTGCTATCCTCTGATTATGATGGCATCAGCAATCTTCGGTTTTCCATCTACCACTGTTATTGGATTGAGGTCAATCTCTTTTATCTCTGGAAAGGCCAGGGAAACCTCTCCCAGGGAAACGAGAAGCTCTGCAAGCTGTTCTCTCTCCACTGGCGGCATGTTTCTGAAGGAATCGAGCAGGCTGGCTGCCTTGATCCCTTCGATCATTTCCAGGGCGTCTTGGAAGATCAGTGGTGCAAGGCGGATCGTGAAGTCACGAAGGATCTCTGCGTTGATTCCCCCGAGTCCGAACATGATGCAGGGGGGAAAGCCTTTGTGACGGCTCATGCCTGCCATGAACTCCCGAGATCCAGTGAGCATTTCGGAAACAATGACGCGGGACACGTCTGTGTGCGCAGCAAGAAGGGTGTAGGCGTTGTGGAGGTCCTGTTCGGAAACGATGTTCAGGTGTACGAGACCACGTTCTGTTTTGTGCGTAATGTTCGGCGAGCAGCCTTTCACAGCCACAGGAAATCCGATGCTTCGTGCTGCTGCGAGGACCTCGTCCCTGCTCGTTGCCAGGTATTCCCTTGTCGTGGGCATTCCGTACGCGGCCAGGAGTTTCTTGGAATGGAACTCGTCGATCACGGGACCGGGATTGTCCTCCATGATCGTGCGTGCCGCAGAGGGAACTGTTCCTGGACGTTTCTTCTGGGGAAGGACCCTGTCTCTGATCAGGGAATACTGGTACAAGGCCGCCATGGCCCGTGCAGCCTTTTCAGGTGAATCAAAGGTGGGGATTCCGTGTTGGTGAAAGAGCCTGATGCAGTGATCTTCTTTTCCGAAAAACGATGAAATGAGCAGCGGCTTTTCAAATGCACGGGGCATGTCCAGCAGGGGATCGAGACTGAGTTCAAACATCTTGATGAGGTCTTCCTTTTCCAGCTTCACAAAGTCTTTCATGAAGGGATAGAGCATGTCGATGAAGCCGGTGTCCATGATGCCGTAGGCGATGACCCCATCAATTTCGTCTGATTCAAACAGCGTGCGCGGTATGTGTTCCGTGAGGGCCGACATCTCCACATGAAAGGTGAGGTCAACGGGATTCCGGGCACTCGCATGTCCCGGAAGGTAGGTGCTGATCTTCTCCTGGAGCTGGTTCGAGAATTCAGGGACAAGCAGTCCATATTTTTCACAGGTTGTCGCAATACCTGTTCCCGGGCCGCCTGAATTGGTGAGCACGGCAATTCGCCGTCCTCTCGGTGGTTCCTGGGTTGCCAGAGCCCACCCCACCTTGTAGACCTCCTCGATGGTGTCTACCCGTATGATCCCTGCCTGTGCGAACAATCCGTCGTACATGTAGTCAGGACCAGCCATTGCCCCGGTGTGACTGGATCCTGACCGGGCACCTGCATCTGTCCCCCCCACATACTGGGCAACGATGGGTTTCTTTGTGCTGACGGTTCGTGCCACCTCAAGGAAGCGATGTGCATCCCTGATACCCTCGATGTAGAGGCCGATGGCACGGGTGGATTCATCTTCTCCGAGGTACTCGATGCAGTCCGTGATGTCGATGTCCGCCTCGTTCCCCACGCTGATGGCCTTGCTCAGCGAAATGCCGTTCTTGTGCAGGTAGGAAACAACCTGGGCGACATATGAGCCGCTCTGAGATGCAAGCCCGAGTTTTCCCTTGAAATCCTGAATCGGAAACACCGTGATATTCAGAGGCAGGTGGGTATTGACGATTCCAAGACAGTTCGGGCCCAGGAACCGGATTCCATAACGCTCCGCCACTGAAACCAGGTGCTGTTCCTGGTGAGATCCCTCTTCTCCGATCTCACGGAACCCTGCAGTGATAATGACGGCATGCCTGGTGCCGAGTTTTCCAAATTCTTCCAGCATGGAGGGCACAAAACGTGTCGGCACGACGAGCACGGCAAGGTCAGGTGCGTATGGGAGGTCTGCGATTCTCGCAAAAGCCTTTTTCCCAAGAACGGTTTCTTCCCGGTGATGGATTGGCATGACCTCTCCGGTGAATCCGCAGTTCATGAGGTTCAGGCACTGGATCGTGCCCATGGTGGAGAACGTGTTGCTTGCCCCCACAATGGCTATGGATGAAGGATCCAAGATCCTCTGTAAAGGATTGTCCCTCATAGCGCAACCCTCCCCTGGTGCTATTTCTGCAGAAAACATAACTCTTTGCAAGTGAATTATACATCAAAATAAATTGTATTAATTCGTGGTATTTAACTAAAATCAGCTTATTGTGCATGTTATTCGTTGAAGATCGAGATGATTTTTGGTACCTCATCCATGGGGAGCATCAGTGTGCATGCTCCACAGGGAGATTTTTTTCTGCAGTACGAGGATGCGGGATGAAACAGATTTTTCAGGTGTTCCACAGGGGGTGGAGAACGTGTTCATCTCTTGTGAACTGGTATATCAGGATGATGAACAATCCCTCCCCTGCAAGGCGTGCCCTGAGTCTGGCGGCGTTCTTTGGAATTGTTTTTCTTTCCCTGCTCGGGCTGTTTGAAATCATTGATCCCTACCCTTTGCAAGGCTGGATCTACCTGAGACTCTCCCTGCAGGATTTCGGAATTTTCGGGATCGTCACCTTTGTTGTTCTCGTGGGTATTCTCCCTCTGGCCTCACCGCTGAGTCTGCTCATCATGACAGGCGCCGCTGCCTATGGACCTTTCCCGGCGATGGTTCTGTCCTACATCGGATCCCTGATCAACGCAAACCTTGTTTTTTTTCTCGTGAAGGCGCTGTCCATAGACAGGGCGTGGAGTCCTGATTCCTACGCATACCGGTACAGGAGTGCCATCCGGGAGTACGGGTTTCAGCTGGTACTCGTTCTCCAGCTGGTCACCATCATTCCCTTTACAGTGATCAACTCCGCTGCAGCGGCAGCGGGAATCAGGTGGAGGGATTTTATGAAAGCCACGCTGGTCGGCATTGTTCCGACGATCGTGATCTATTCTCTCCTCGGTGATATTGTGGCGGAGCGGTTCTTCTCACCCCGGATCTATTTTGCCCTCATCGGCGTGGTGGCATTGAGCATCTTCGCTCTGGCCGTCCACAAGAAGAATGTTCAACTCAGATTCAAACGCAGCCTGTAGGTGCTCTGAAAACAGTTCGGTTCTGAATTCTGGATGCCAGGAAAGGATGCCCCTGGGGGCTTCGGGCAGCAGGTGACCGAACACCCGTTGTGAAAGGGTCTGGTCCACTCGCAGGGGAATAACACCCTGCTGGAGGAAGAACCCGGAGCGAATGCGCTGGGCGCATCCCATGACCTTGGACTGTTCAAAGACGAGTTCCACCGGGGTTGTCGTTGCAAAGCATACCTCTGATGGCTTCTGGCTTCTTTCAGCGAACTGAACCATGAGTCCGCATGCACACAGGGCGCGGGCAAACACTCGGGCTATCCGGTTATAGGTGTCGACAAAGGAAGTGAAGATCGGGGGCTCCATGGCAGATGAAATGCTGAAGGTAAGGTCATTGAGGTGCAGTACTGCACCGCCTCCCGTGGGGCGTTTCACGATGGGTATATCGAGTTCATCTGCAGGATGGAAGGTCTTCTGGTGGTATCCGATACTTACAGCGGGCTGATCCCAGTTGTAGATACGAAGATGCCCGTTCAGTCTTCCGGCGATCACCCCCTCGAAGAGATCGGTGTCCCGCTTCATGTTGAACACGGGCGGGCAGGGTCCATCCCTGAAAAAGCCCCACCTTTTCATGCCTCTTCAATGATGAAAAGCTGATCTCCGTATCCCACCCGCTCGCCGTCCTGTTTCAGGATTGCAGTGAGAATTCCGTCTACCTGGGATTCGATCTCGTTCATGAGCTTCATGGCTTCGATCACACACAAAACCTGGCCCTTGATCACCCGGTCTCCCACCTGGACAAAGGGCTGGGTTTCCGGAGATGCTGTTCGGTAGAACGTTCCTACCAGGGGAGAGGTGACCGTGATTGTTGGACGCTCTTTGATGGGAGGCTTGCCTTTTTCTGACTCCCTGGAACGGGGGAGAGAAGTTTCA
Source organism: Deltaproteobacteria bacterium (assembly GCA_011046135.1). Classification (GTDB taxonomy): domain Bacteria; phylum Desulfobacterota; class Desulfomonilia; order UBA1062; family UBA1062; genus DSBG01. The sequence goes on along the minus strand of DSBG01000157.1, from coordinate 32,569 downwards.
TGAGACGAGTTCCTGCGAACGATATGGATACGCTCTGGAGTCCATTCGAGTTCGACCACATCCGTATCCTTGATCATCTCGATGAGGTCCTTGACTGTTTTAAGGTTCATTTAGCTCACTCTCTCTATGTATTCTCCGGTTCGTGTGTCGACCTTGACTACCTCTCCTTCGCTGATGAAAAGTGGCACCTGAATGCTCAGGCCAGTCTCGAGTCTGGCTGGCTTGGTTGAGCCGGAAACGGTATTGCCTTTGATGCCTGGCTCTGTTTCTGAAACGGTGAGCTCAAGGAACATGGGGAGTTCGATTCCGATGGGTACGCCATTGTGCAGCAGAATCTCCACGACGATATTTTCCTTGAGATATCCCAGGGCTTCACCGATCTGATCCGGGGTCAGGCCCATCTGTTCATAGGTCTCGGTATCCATGAAGTGGTAGTTTTCATCATCCTTGTACAGAAAGGACATCTTCATTTCTTCAAGATTGGGCACATCGACTTTTTCTCCTGATCGGAAGGTCTTGTCATGGACATTTCCTGTGATCAGGCTCTTCAACTTTGTCCGGACAAAGGCCCCTCCTTTTCCCGGTTTCACGTGCTGAAAATCTACAATAACGAACGGTTCCCCTAACATCTCGATCTTCAAACCTTTTCTGAACTGTGATGTGGCGTACTGCATTCTTTTCTCACCTCTGGCTGATTACTCTGATGATTCCCTTATCAATATTTGTAATTCGCTTGCAAGAGCTATCTCGTACGAGAACCGTGTCTTCGAGCCTGATACCGAATCTGCCGGGCAGATATACCCCTGGTTCGATGGTAATGACCATTCCCTCATCGAGAACATCGTTTGAGAGGGAAGAAACAGAGGGCATCTCGTGTACCTCCATACCTACCCCATGACCGAGACCGTGGCCGAAATACTCGGCAAGACCGTGCGTGGCGAGATAGGTTCGTGCGAGGTTGTCGAGGTCCTTTGTCTTGAGTCCCGATACGATTCCGTTGAGAGCCTCCTCCTGTGCTGCCCTGACGTGATCGTACATTCTGATGAATTCGGGATCAGGCTCACCCGTAAAGACGGTAACGGTTTCATCGGAGCAGTAGCCGTCGAGGACACATCCGAAATCAATGACCACGGGTTCACCCGATTCTATCACTTTCTCCGAAGCAACACCGTGTGGGAGCGCAGATCTCCATCCGGACGCCACGATCAGTTCAAAGGAGGGAGCCTGTGCTCCACGAAGGCGCATGTGCCACTCCAAGTCCAGGGCCACGTCCCTCTCTCTTTTTCCCACCAGTCCCTTGTCAAGAACGGTGAGCAAAGACAGTCGAGCCACCTCGGCTGCCTTGAGCAGTCTGCCGATCTCCTGTTCTTCCTTTTTTGCACGGAGGTACAGAAGTTGCTTGCCCAGGGGCGTCATCTCGATGCCTGTGAAAAGTTCATTCATCACAAGGAAACTGTCGACATCTAGACTGTTGGATTCGATACCGAGGGTCTTGATCCCCTTCTCGGTGAGGTGACCCGCGAGATCCTCCCACTTGCGTGTAATCTCGTGGACAGAAAGTGGTGTTTCCTGTCGAGCCTGGGTGGTATTTCTGGAATCAACGAAGAGAGCCGCTTCTTCTGAGGTGAAGAGGAGGAGGGCATCGCTTCCCGTATATCCGCTCACGTAGGTGATGTTCGGTCGTGAGCACAGCAGGATGGCATCGAGATCCTCGAGATATCCCCGGGCGTTACTCAGACGTGTTTCCATAGAGACCTTTCAACGCGTGGAGACCGAGCACGTACCCCAATGGACCGAGGCCGGTTATGGTGCCGCACGCAATATCCGAAAACAGGTTTACCTGTCTGAAGGATTCCCGTGCTGCGATCGGGCTGAGATGTATCTCGATGAAAGGAATTCCAACGCTCAGCAGGGCGTCGCGGATGGCAACGGAGGTATGGGTGAATGCTGCAGGGTTCACGATCATACCCGTTAGACGTTCCGATGCCGCTGCATGAATTCTTTCGATGATCTCTCCCTCGTGGTTCGACTGGAAAAAGATCACCTCGATCCCCAGCCTCCGAGCCTCCTGCTGCACCATATCATGGAGATCGCCGAGAGTCGTGTTTCCGTAAACAGAGGGCTCTCTCGTTCCAAGCAGGTTTATATTTGGTCCGTTTATGACCAGTACCTTCATGGGGCTACCCTTTCCAGCCATCCATGGAGGGTTTTCAGGAGAAAGAGATTTTCAATCCGCCTTCCCTCCCGTGCGATCTCTGGATCATAACCGGTCGATTCCAGAACCCTGGCATAGATGTCGCGAGCCTGTTCATAGTGTCCCTGCCGTGCATACTCTCGTGCAAGCTCAAGGGACGGGACACTCACCAGGGGCTGTTCGTCATCCCCGGATTCGAGGAGTTCAAGGGCATCGTCATCCTCGGGAAAGAACACCCTGTACTGATCGAGGTAGAGCTGAGCCTTGGCGTAATCTCCCCGTTTTCTTGAGAGGAGCGTGAGATAGTACAGGGCTTTGGCGCGTTCTCGGATCTCGGAAGAAAGGCGTTCAAAAACCCCGGCAGCATCGTTCTCTCTGCCCACCTTGAACAGTGCGATGCCCAGTATGAGCCGATCTTCCGGTGTTGTCATGACCTCGCCGGAATCGGCGATCTCAAGGAACCTCCCCTCTTCAAAGGCCTTTCGTACATTCATGCACATACCTTTCATATGCATCGAGTATCTGGGCATGGGTCAAGATCTCAACGCTAGTCTTGCCGATTGCCGGTGTCAATACAAAATGGATTCCCTCCCCCTCGCACTTTTTGTCAACGCTCAGCGCTTTGGCTATGCGGTCTGGAGGAGGAAGATCAAATGACTCCGGGATGATTCCTTCGTGTTGGATGAGGTTTCTGATACGGAGGAAATCGTTCCCTGAGAGAACAGATCGATGATGGGAGAGCCACGACGCAAAGAGCATTCCTGCCGCTGTGGCCTGTCCGTGGGAGAGGGAGTAATTGAGTGCCTTTTCAAGAGCATGCCCCAGCGTATGACCGAAATTCAGGATTCTCCTGAGATCCCATTCCCTCTCATCACGGCTCACGATCCGGGCTTTGTCTGTGGCACACCTGCGCACGATGTCTTGAACGTCAATTGAATGAGCGTTCTCCAGGTCTTCGAAGAGCTCCCTGTCCATGATGATTCCATACTTGATTATCTCCGAACGGGCATCGCGGAGGTACAATTCCGGCAGGGTGTGGAGAAAATCTGTATCGCTCAGTACAAAGATCGGCTGGTGAAAGGATCCTGCAAGATTCTTGCCCGAATCGAGGTTTATGCCCGTCTTTCCCCCGATGCTTGAATCCACCTGGGCAAGCAGTGTAGTGGGAACATGGATCACAGGGATGCCCCGCATGAAGATGCTGGCAGCAAATCCGGCAAGATCTCCGGTTACGCCGCCTCCGATACCCATGCAGGCCCACGTGCGGGTAAGACCGGTGGCAAGCATTGATTTCAGCACAGTGTTCAGAAAAGAATATGACTTCGACTGTTCTCCGGAGGGTACGGCCATGACCGTATGCCTGAGTCCCTCGAGGGCGTTGAGGACGAGGGTTTGATGGTGTTCCAGAACGTGCTCGTCAGCAAGCACGAAGAGCCCCTGAACCCGTGCATGTCGGAAGAGAAACTCCTGGAACCTGGGAAAAATCCCTGAGCCGATATACACGGGATAGGAGCGCTCCTGAAGAACAACGGGAACCGGAGTCGTCACTCCTGAGATGAGGGCATGGATCTCTGAAGCGAGGTGCTCGCTCTGTGCCTGATCTGCATCGACACAAAAATCTGCATCCTCATAGAAGGGAATCCGTTCATTGAGCAAGGCTGCGGCAGAGTCGCTCCACAGAGGTCTCCTGCGATCATCTGCTACCCTCTTTTCCATGGTATCGAGTGAAGCCCTCAGATAGACGGTATAGCCGCTCGCCTTCATGAGAGTCCTGTTTTCCGGGTCAAGGGGAAGCCCTCCTCCCGTCGCAACAACGGCCTCATGGTGTCGATTCTTCACAAAATCGCACAGGGTGTTTCGTTCCAGCAGGCGAAACCCGGATTCACCGACGATGGAGAAGATGTCGGGAATGGAGGCGTCGGTTTTCTCGGTAATGAGATCATCAAGATCCACAAAATCCTTGTCGAGCAACCGGGCGAGGGCTCTGCCGACCGTGGTTTTCCCCGATCCCATGAACCCGGTCAGAAAGATCATAGAGACTCCCAGTGGTCCCGGTGATGTTTGAACGACTGCGCCACTGCATCCATACTCGGCTGCGTGAATCCCATGAGAATGGCCTGTGAGACAGCGAGTATGGTCATTGCCTCCCCCACCACCGAGGCAGCAGGGACCGCGCAGGTATCGGAACGTTCATAGTCTGAAGAAACCGGTGTTCCGGTACGCAGGTCCACGCTCGCGAGACCAGCTTTCAGGGTGGGAATCGGCTTCATGGTACAGGTCAGCTCGATGGGTTGCCCGTTGGAACCCCCCCCTTCAAGACCTCCTGCGTTGTTGCTGCCCCTGTTCTTGGGATGGCCTGGCAGGATGGTATCGTGCATCTGGGACCCGAAGAGATGACCACTCTTCACGCCGCTTCCTGTCTGTACGGCCTTGATGCCCGGAATAGAAAACAGGAAAGACCCGAGCATGGCATCGAGTCGCTGGTTCCACTGGGTATAGGAGCCAATGCCGGCAGGAAGACCGCGGACAACGACCCTGAATGCTCCACCAACGGTATCTCCCTGAGCCCAAATATCATCGATGGTTTGCTCCATTTCTCGACTGAGCTGTGGATCGGGGCAGAACACGCTGGATGCATCACGGCGATGTCTGTCGAAATCTCCCGTGTAGTGGGTATCGCCAATCTGGGTAACCCAGGAGTAAACCTCAACTCCCAGGCGGGCAAGGAAGCACCTGAGGAGACCTCCTCCTGCAACCCGTGCAGCGGTTTCCCTGGCACTTGCCCTCTCCAGGACATTCCTGAGATCCCGGTGATGGAACCTTGCTGTTCCGGCCAGGTCGGCATGTCCCGGCCGGGGGGTAAAGAACTCCCTTCCGGGTATGATGTCCCACGGGTCCATGAACTGCTGCCAGTTCTCCCAGTCCCTGTTCCAGACCGCAAGAATCAGGGGACTTCCCAGTGTCATGCCTCCCCTCAGTCCGCAGAGCACATCCACCGTGTCCTTCTCGAGTGCCATCCGGTCTCCTCGGCCATACCCCTGTTGCCGCCGGAAGAGGTCTTCATCCATGGTTTCTCGCGATACGTCAAGACCTGCGGGAATCCCGTCGAGGAAGGCAAAGACTCCCCGTCCATGTGATTCTCCCGCTGTCAAGAATGTGAACATTCTGCCACCCGTTCCTTGAATGAGGATTATCAGGGATTCATCCGGTGCTTGTCAAGGTGATCACTCTCCTGCAGGTTCTCGTCTGGACAGGTCCGTGCATCACAAGGCCAGCTGCAGGGTGAACCGGTAGGTTCTTCCGGAAACCGGGTACCAGAAGGAACCCCACTCAGAGCGGTCCTCAAACTCCCGAGTCGTATCGTTGAGGATATTGTTCACCGTGAAGGAGACAGTGGCATCATCAGAGAGTTCGGCGGAGAATCCCGCGTCGAGTATGGATCTGTTCCCGGTCTTTGCGGAATTTTCCTTATCCACATAGACTCCCTGCCTGAAGAGATACATCAGGGAAATATCCACAGGACGATGGAGGAGATGCGGGGTGATATTCACGATGAGTGAGGCGATCCTCGATGGCTTATGCTTGAGGTCGTTGCTCTTGAAGGGTCCGTTTGCATACGTGAATCGGTTCACGCTGTAATTACCTGACAGCTTGACAAGATCATGTGCCTTCACCCATGCGTAGGACTCGATTCCGGAGGACCTTGCCTTGTCGACATTGACATAGGTGAAGGACATTTCTGCAGGGAAATCCATCCTGATGAGGTCTTCATAGGTGGTAACGAAGTAGCTTATACCAGCGCCGAAATGTGTAAACGTGAGTGTCGGGCCGACATCCCAGCCGAGAGACGTCTCGGGCTTGAGATCCTCATTGGGGATGAAGACATACCAGCTCGAAGGCGCATAGAGGTTTCCCATGGTGGGCTCATGATACCCTGTCCCGATGTTGGAACGGAGATCAAGAAATTCACTCACTCGCCAGAGTGCCCCTGCGTGAACATTCCAGCGTGGATCGAATGCGGAGCTCATGTCACGACGCACGGTCAGGTTGAAGAGCACGTCTTCAAAATCGATCCAGGTTCCCAGGAGCGCAGAGGTGGTTGATCGGGACCGATTCCCGTAGTCAACACTGGATATTTTCTCCCGGAGGATCTCCAGTCCCGGCCTGAATTCGACTCGTCCAAAGAGTTTTGTGAAAGAGAGTCCCGCAGAATCGGTGGTGAGCCGTGTCCAGGTGTCGCCGGAATAGCTGGTTTGTGCATGGACTCTGTCATGGTACCGAGAGGCGCGAAGCAGAACAGTTGTTTCATCATCGAAGGCTTTCCTGGTATCCACCGAGAGGCTGGATCGAAAGGTGAAAACCTCGTCGTCAGGAGTGAGCCAGCCTGAGCTCCCCTCGCTTCCGGGAGAGCCCTTTTCCTGATCGATGAGGAACCCTGTCACCATGGTTTCCCAGCCCGAGAGGTCGAACCAGGCCTTGGTGAGTGTAGAGTATGCCTGGACATGGTTATTCTCGCGCCGAATGGTGCTCCCATCATCTCGTTCATAGAGAAAATCGTTTTCGCTGACGTGTCTGGTGAGACTCGCAAGGAACCCCACCTCTCGAAGATGGGTGTTGATCACGGCGTTTGTGAGGCTGTAACCGTACGTGCCCTGGGACGAGGTGATATCGAGATTGTTGCGAAATGTCGGGCGGGGGGTGACGATGTTGATTACGCCTCCCATGGCTGATTTTCCATAGACCGACGAGGTGCTGCCCTTGATCACCTCGATCCGATCCACAAGCGGCAAGGCATAGAGAGAAAGATCCACCAGGTCTCCCGTTACCGGGCTGATCACCACCCCGTCGATCATGATGAGGGTCTGCTGAAAATTTGACCCACGCAGAGAAACCGGGGGGGTTACACCGCCGCCGTAGTCGGGAAGATCGATGCTCGAGGTGATTCTCAGTGCCCCTTCGGTATCGATGAGACCGCGCGCCGAAGAACCCACCTGGATAACCTCGGTAAAGGCGGTCGGAGTGTTTCCGGAAATCGAGCCGTGCCGTTGTTCATCTATTGGTGAGGCTACAATGGTTATCTTTTCTGCGAGGAGGGGCGAAAAGAGGGCAACCATGAGCAACCATACCAGGGGAAGAGAAAACAGAAGACGCTGAAGCATGCGGACACCTCCATGGTTATTCCCGTGGAGTCTCCACCCAGGCACGCGAGTGTAGTCCCAAAACCATGGATAGGTCTTCTGACTCACGGTTCGTTCGGGCTCCCCTCACCTTCCCGCTTTCGCAGTGGCATATCGAGGTCAGCCCTCACCGTTCACAGCGGCGGCCCCGTCCCGGAATTTCACCGAGTTCCCTTGAATCCATGGCCGGGTAACCTCTTTATACCAGGAGAGGTTGTTCCCGTCAATGTGGGGTTCTCCACTCGTTCCCATTGAAGCGTTCGCACGGACATCCTTTCTGCCCTGCTTCAGACCCGGGGGATGAGAGCCGATCACGGTGGGATTCAGCTACTTTCTCCTTGATTCAGTGCACGCTTCCTGGTAGAGAGAACGCATGAAAGATCACTCTGCACACGGCTTTTTCGGATATTATTACTACGGGGAAATAAGGACGGGACCGCCTATGGGCTGATCTGTTCAGGACATGAACAACAAAGGCCGCGGGTGGTTCACTTCCCCGCGGCCTTTTTCTTGGAACCCCCGGGAACCTTCCGCAGAGAGGAAAGGAAACGTGCGATGATCATTTCCATGAAAAAAGGGGCAACAAAAGAGCAGGTCGATAACGTGAAGGATCTCATCCAATCCTTCGGCTATCGGGTTCATGAAAGCATCGGGTCAGAACGGGTTGTGTTCGGCGCCATCGGCGATGAGCGGGGAAAGCACAGATTGACCAGCCTGGAAGCACAACCGGGGGTTGAGAAGGTGATCCCGATTCTAAGTCCCTACAAACTCGCCTCCCGGGAGACACAGCCATATCCGACGGTGCTCGATATCGGCCTCGGGGTGACGGTGGGTGGAAAAAGGCTTCTCATCATTGCAGGACCCTGTGCCGTGGAATCCCGGGAGCAGATCATGGCCGTGGGGGACTCCGTGAGTAAAAGCGGTGCCCACATGCTCAGGGGTGGGGCATTTAAACCCAGGACGTCCCCGTATGCATTTCAGGGGCTCATGCAGGACGGGCTGGTTCTCCTGGCTGAAGCACGAAAGATGTACAATCTTCCGGTAGTAACCGAGGTCATGGACATATCGAGTATCGAGATCATCTCCCAGTACGCTGACTGTCTCCAGGTGGGAGCCCGGAATATCCAGAACTTTCAGCTCCTCAAGGAGGTGGGAAAAACGAAGAAACCGGTGCTGCTCAAACGAGGAATGGCAACCACCATCGACGAATTTCTCATGTCAGCGGAGTATGTCCTTTCCGGAGGAAATTCTCAGGTCATCCTGTGCGAGCGCGGTATCCGGACCTTCGAGCCTTCCACGCGGAACACGCTGGATATCTCCGCCGTCCCCGTACTCAAGGAAAAAACCCACCTTCCCGTCCTTGTCGATCCTTCCCACGGTACCGGTCATGCACGATACGTGGAACCCATGGCATATGCCGCCATTGCAGCCGGTGCCGACGGTCTCATGATAGAAGTTCATCCTAAACCTGAAGAGGCTTTTTCCGATGGCCCCCAATCATTGAGACCCGATGATTTTTTCCGGGTCATGCAGGGCATCACCCGTATCAGTGCTGCCATGGGCAGAGAACTCTAGGGGGCTTGCCTTTTTCCCGGGGAGTCACTACAATGTACCAATGGGATATCTCTTTCCGAAATACAGGGACTACCTTCTCCTCGGGTCACACATAGCGGAGCGGATCGTGACCAGGGAAACACGGTCACAGGTTGAGGATCTCTATGACATCAGGACCAGTTCGGAAAGAGATGCACCCCGGATCAACGGTGATGTGTTCGCTCAACTGGTTCGCCTTGAGACAGCTCGTTTACAGGAGAAACACCGGTACAGCATCTGTCTTCAGGACCCGCTCATTCTCGAATTTGTTCAAAAGAACCCGGATATCGATCTGCTGACGTTCCTCACCTTTATCCTCACCCACGAACTGCTCCATGTCCATCGATTTTCCACGGGGAAGGCAGATTTCTTCGGTGACCCGGAACACGAAGAAGTCTATGTGGATTCCCTCACGAGGATCTTTATCACCAAGCATCCCGTCCCCGGGTTGAACAATGTGATTGCGCTCCTTGACAAACTCCATGCCACGCCAGTATATGATTCGAAAATTCTCAATGATTACGGGAGGAGTCTCCATGCCCATCTATGAATATCGGTGTTTGAAATGCAATCAGGAATTTGAAGCCATGCAGAAATTTTCTGATTCCCCCCTGAAGGTATGTCCTTCCTGCGGGGGTCCCGTAAAGAAGCTGGTGTCCCGATCGTCGTTCCAGCTCAAGGGATCTGGGTGGTATCTCACGGATTACGCGAGGAGGAAAACCCCGAACGGAACCAACGGAGAAAGAAAGAGTTCGGACCTATCCTCATCCTCTGAGAGTACTTCCGAGAGCACGTCTACACCGTCTTCATCCCCTGCAGGTTCTTCGGATTCTGACTGAGGATCGCTCCTGGTGGGACTCTCGCATCTCGATGATCAGGGAAGGGTCGTGATGGTGGATGTCGGTCGGAAAAAGACAACGCAGCGACTCGCACGGGCCAGGGGGAGAATCACCATGAGCGAAGAGGCCTTTGATGCCATCATGGGCCATGGTGTGAAAAAGGGAAATGTTCTGGTAACGTCACAGATTGCAGGCATCATGGCGGCGAAACAGACCTCGTTGATGATCCCTCTGTGTCATCCTCTCCCCATTTCCCAGGTCTCCGTGAATTTTTCCCCCCGCAAGGCAGACCGCTCCATCGAAGCAGAGGCAGTGGTCACGGTGTCCGGACCCACCGGAGTCGAGATGGAGGCCCTCCATGCGGTCAGTATTGCGCTGCTCACCATCTATGATATGGTCAAGGCCATTGATAAGGCCATGGTCATCTCGGACATCTGCCTCGTGGAGAAATCAGGCGGCAAGAGTGGGACGTACAGAAGAACAGAGGACGACTGATTTCTCAGCGCCTTGAACATCCTACCTTCCGTGGCTGGAACACTGGTTCAGATGTCTTTCCACCAGGGAGATGATCTCTTCTTGCACAGCGTGGATGATTTTATCCGTGTTAATGACCCGATGGCGCGGTTGAGTGGCAATGTCGAGGAAGGCCTTCCTGAGCCTGTTGTGATACTCAATTCCACGCTGTTCAAACTTATCCAGGGGGGTGATTCTGCCCAGGGAGACTTCTGTAGTGCTGTCCATCACAAAGGTCAGATCAGGCTCAATCCAGGTTCCGGTCTGCTCCATGATTGATTGAACCCGTTCCTTCCCGAGTTCTCCCACGATCCCCTGATACACGATCGTGGAATCGATGAAGCGGTCGATCACCACGATCGTGCCTGTCCCGATGGCAGGCTCGATGCAGCGGGAAATGTTCTCCTTCCTGGAAGCGAGCACCAGGAGGAGTTCCGTCATTACGTGAAGGCCTTCTTCGAGGAAGAGAGGTCGTATCTTCTCTGAAAACTCAGACCCGCCTGGCTCCCGTATCGAGAGCCACGGCAGGGACTTTTCTGAGAGGTACGAACAGAGGCGTGCCGCATGCGTCGTCTTCCCGACACCCTCTCCACCTTCAAAGCTGATGATCACCTTTGATTTCTCAGTGCTGCATGGGCTGCAGCGAGGCGAGCAATGGGAACGCGATAGGGGGAACAGCTCACATAGTTCATGCCGACCCGGTGGCAGAAGTCTATGGAAGAAGGTTCGCCGCCGTGCTCGCCGCAGATACCCACCTTCAGGTTTTCTCTCGCTGAGCGTCCTTTTTCTATACCTATTCTCACCAGTTCTCCCACGCCACTCTGATCAAGTGCCATGAATGGATCCCTGGGAAGGATCTTCTTGTCAACATACACTGACAGGAATTTTCCTGCATCATCCCGCGACAGGCCAAAGGTTGTCTGGGTGAGATCGTTGGTGCCAAAGGAGAAGAACTCTGCCTCGGAAGCAATCTCATCCGCTGTGATCGCTGCCCTGGGAAGCTCGATCATGGTTCCAACCAGGTAGGTGAGGCTTACCCCATACTCCTTCATGATCTCTTCTGCCACCCGAACCGTCATGTCCCTGAGTTCTGAGAGTTCCTTCACGTGGCCGACAAGGGGGATCATGATCTCCGGTTCGACCTGGATACCATCCCTGCTCACTTCACAGGCGGCCTCCATGATTGCCCTGACCTGCATTTCGTAGATTTCCGGGAACGTGATCCCCAGCCTGCATCCACGATGTCCCAGCATGGGATTCGCTTCATGCAGTGAATCTCTCTTTGCCTTGACTTCTTCGATGGGTCTCTTCAAGGACTTCGCCACCTCGGCGATTTCCTCTTCGGTGTGCGGCAGGAATTCGTGCAGGGGTGGGTCAAGCAGCCTTATGGTCACGGGCAGTCCATCCATTTCACGGTAGATGCCGATAAAGTCCCCTTTCTGCATGGGCTTGATCTTTTCCAGGGCAGCCCGCCTTCCCTCTTCGGTATTTGACAGGATCATTTCGCGTACAGCGAGGATCCTCTCGGCTTCAAAAAACATGTGTTCCGTCCTGCACAGGCCAATGCCTTCAGCGCCGAAATCTCGTGCAACACGGGAATCTTTGGGGGTGTCGGCATTGGTTCTCACCCCGAGCGTCCTGAACTCGTCGGCCCATTCCATGATGGTTCCGAAGACGCCGGAAAGGGAAGGCGAAATCGTTTTACATTCTCCCAGGATTATCTCCCCCAAGGTCCCGTCAAGAGAGAGCGCATCTCCTTTTTTGATGGTATGCCCCCCCAGGGTGCAGAGCTGTTTCTTGTAGTCGATCACGAGATTCTGGCATCCGGAAATGCAGCACTTCCCCATGCCCCTGGCAACCACAGCTGCGTGAGAGGTCATGCCTCCACGGGCAGTGAGTATCCCCTCGGCAACGTTCATGCCGTGAATATCTTCGGGGGATGTCTCGAGACGGACCAGAATGACTTTTCTGCCCTTTCTCGTCTCTTCCTCTGCATCCTCGGCGGAGAAGACTACCTCTCCTACCGCTGCTCCGGGAGAAGCCGGCAGTCCTTTCCCGATAATGTTCTTTTTGGCCTCCGGGTCGATCTGTGGATGGAGGAGCTGGTCTATCTGGTCGGGGTTTATCCTCAGCACGGCCTCTTCCCTGGTAATGAGCCCTTCATTGACCATGTCCACTGCAATCTGAACGGCTGACGCTGCGGTCCTCTTTCCCGTTCTGGTCTGGAGCATCCACAGATTGCCTTCCTGGATGGTGAATTCAATATCCTGCATGTCCCGGTAATGCTTCTCCAGGCTCAGGTAGACCTCTTCAAGCTGTTTGTACTGTTCAGGAAAGGCCTCTTCCATGGATACAAAAGATGCTTCACGCTTTCCCGAGATATTGATGGGCATGGGGGTGCGGATTCCCGCAACGACATCCTCTCCCTGGGCATTCTGGAGGTATTCCCCATAGAAGACATTGGCGCCAGTGGCCGGGTCTCTGGTAAAAGCCACGCCCGTGGCGGAGTTGTCACCCATGTTTCCGAAGACCATGGCCTGCACGTTTACCGCTGTCCCCCAGTCATCCGGGATGTCATTGAGTTTCCGGTAGGTGACGGCTCGAGGAGTATTCCAGGATTGAAAAACGGCTTCAATCCCTCCCCAGAGCTGTTCCATGGGGTCTGTGGGCAGCTCTTTTCCCGTGAGTTCCCTGACCTTCTCTTTCATCACTTCCACGAGGGTTTTCAAGTCTTTTGCATCAAGCTCTGTATCAAGCTTGACCCCCTTTGCCTTCTTCATGTTATCGAGCTCCTCATCGAGATGCTCTGCATCCGCCTTCATAACCACATCTGCATACATCTGAATGAATCGCCGGTAGCAATCATAGGCAAAGCGCTCATTTCCACTCATCTTGATCAATCCGTGCACGGTTTCGTCATTGATGCCGAGATTCAGGACGGTGTCCATCATGCCGGGCATGGATGCCCTGGAACCGGACCGCACAGAGAAGAGCAGCGGTGACTCGGGGTCGCCGAACCCGAGGCCCATGAGGCGTTCCACCTTGCGGATCGCCTCTTGCACCTGCGTCTTGAGATCCTTTGGAAGCCCCCCAGTTTCATAGTACTTCGTGCACATATCAGTAGATATTGTAAATCCCGGGGGCACTGGTATCCCGAGGTTGGTCATTTCGGCAAGATTGGCCCCTTTTCCACCGAGGATATCTTTCATTTCAGCGTTGCCTTCAGCCTTTGTTCCCCTGCCTCCAAAGAGATACACGAATTTTTTGCCCATGAGATTCTCCCTCTCTTCTCATTGTGTGTTTTCAAGCTGGCAAACGATAGTATGAATAGAACACTGGATTCAAGCAAAAAAAATGCCTGGTTAACCTCCTGCAGACAGTGCAGGTTCAGCGTAAGAAAGAACCCTGGATCGGTGTTCCTCAGGCGGTTTCACCTGTCGTGAGGTGGCGAGCCAGTATCGATCGCGCCGCAATAATACCCGAGGCACTTGCCTGGATGAGCCCCCTGGTGATTCCCGCACCATCGCCGACAACGTAGAGCCCGTCGATCTGGGATGAGAGATCTCTGGTGAGCTTGATTCTGTTGGAGAAGAACTTGACCTCGATTCCGTAGAGCAGGGTGTGGTAGGAGTTCACTCCGGGTGCAATGCGGTCAAGGCACGAGAGCATCTCGATGATATTGGTAAGGATGCGATACGGCAGACAATAGCTCAGATCTCCGGGTGTTGCCTGCTCCAGCGTGGGACGGGTGGAGCATTTCTGCAATCTTTCCGGAGTGGTTCTGCGACCACCGAGGAGATCTCCCAGTCTCTGGACGATAACCCCCTTGCCGATCATGTTTGCAAGCGTTGCGACGTATTCCCCGTATCCGATAGGGTCATCGAATGGTTCAGTGAAATCGGCGCTCACGAGCAGGGCAAAGTTCGTGTTCTCTGTGCGTTTGTGCGCCCATGAGTGTCCGTTCACGGTAATGATGTCCCCGACGGTTTCGAGAACGACTTCACCATAGGGATTCATGCAAAAGGTCCGAACCCTGTCATCAAAGGTTTTGGAAAAATAAATGAATTTTGTTTCATAGGCCTTGCTGGTGAGATCCTCCATGATGACTGCCGGCAGCTCCACCCTGACTCCCACGTCCACAGGATTGGGGTGGGTCTCGAGACCAAGGTCCCGTGCCTGGCCAGACATCCAAGACGAACCAACTCTGCCGGGCGCTGCCACCACGAAGCTGGCTTCTATCGTCTGCCCGCTGTCTGTCTTGACACCCACTACCCTGCCTTGACTCGTGATAATTCGTTCTGCCCTGGTATTGAATAGGAACCTGATGTTCCCCTCCAGGTCCGTGCGAAATTTCTTGAGAACAACGGAGAGGTTGTCCGTGCCGATATGGTGTACCTTGGTAGGTATGTACACGAGACCGGCAAGACGAGCTCTGGCAGAAATTGCCTCGGCATCGTCACTGTCGACGGAAAACACATCCCCTGACGCAGTCGGCAGAGAATACAGAGCATCGACATGGTTGAGAAGGTTCAGGAGATCTTCTTCCGGGAGCAGGCTTGCGAGCTGACCTCCAACATCTGTTGATATGGTGAGTTTCCCATCGCTGTATGCTCCGGCACCACCCCACCCGACAAGCATTTCCCTGCCCGTTCTCGATCGTTCGTGAATGTCTTTCCCCTGTTCGATCATCACGATGTCGAGCTCGGGACACCGACGGGTCAGTTCCATTGCTGAAAAGATTCCGGCAGGACCGGCGCCAATAATTACTACATCAGCCATAGGCTCCCCTTTTTATGAAGAGTAGTATGCCTGCAGACAGTAGTGCCAGTATATTCGTAATCCACGATGCCGTAACAGGGGCGAGCATGCCGGACGCTCCCAGAGAAGTCATGGCGGACTGTGAGGCCCAGTAGGCAAGACCGAGGACAAGACCGAGGGCTATTCCCCGCGCGATTCCTCCGGATCGGGGGAATCGCTTGCCAAAAGGAAGCACGAGAACAGTCATGATCAAAGGGGCGAAGGAAAAGCTTATCCTGCTGTGATAGATCGTGTCGAGGCTTTTGGCGACGATACCTTCCCCGGCGAGACGGGTGCGGTAGCGCGAAAGCTCGGTGAGCGTGAGCACCTCCGGGCGTGGCTGAGCCATTACCAGCTCTTCAGGCCCACGGGAAAGGGGAAAAATATCAGATCCTTCTTCGAGGTGAATACCGCTGTGGTCGAGGGTGATCACCACCATGTCTTCAGGAATCCAGGAATGACCATTCCATGTGGCACGTTCCGCAGTGAAGACGGCACTGAGCGTTCCCCATTTCAGACGATAACAGGAAACTTTCTGCATCAGTCCCTTCTCGATATCCAGATGCTCGACGAAGTAGATGTCATTCTCCACCTTGAACCTTCCCCCGCTCACCGTAAATGAACCTTGAATGTCTTTCTTCTTGATATAGATGTTTTCAATTCTGTCTGCGTTGCGCTGGGAGAGAGGATACACAGCGAAAGACAGCAGGCTCATGAAGACGGCTGACAGGAGGCCGACGGCTATGTAGGGTAAAAACATTCTCATCGTGGATACGGAACACGCCTGCATGGCTATGGATTCTGCGTGTCGTGAGAACGATGCCTGGGCAGCGATGATACCCAGGCAGACAGAGAAGGGAAACACCCAGTACATCATCTGGGGTACAGAGAACATGAGATAGGTCAACGCTGTCACAAGATCGGTGTCGTACTGGGCGAACATGGAGAGGTTTCCGAACATGAAGGACAGGACAATGAGCACCACGAGGCCTATCAGTGATGCGCTGCACATGAAGGCCGCTTTTCTGAACACATAGGCAAACAGGATCGGCATTGATCAGATCCTCGCTTTTCCCAAGGGTGATCGGCGCCACACCACGACAAGGAGCAACACAATGCCAAAGGCCATGTTGGGAAGCCATGCGCCGAGCACCGGATCGAGAACGCCACCTTTGACGAGTCGGTCAGCGAAAACAAACACGAGATAGTACCCCATGATGGTTCCCAGTCCGGCAATAAATCCCGTAAATTTCTGCGTTCTGGGTTTCTGAATCCCAAAGGTAATACCGATGAGGGCGAGAATGATGTTCAAGACGGGAAAAGCGAACCGGTTGTGATACTCTTTGATCATTCTCGGACGAGGATCTTCTGAAATCATTATCCGCAGCTGGGGCTGGGTTGCGGTATCATAGGTCCTGATCCTGAGCTCCCGTGCGAGGTTGGCCTCCAGAGAAAACACATACTCATCAAAGGTGAGCCAGCGTCGGGATGCCCCTTTTTCCATGTACATGCTTCCGTTGATCAGTCGCATCATGATACCCGATTGGCCGAGATCCAGAAATCCTTTCTCGGCGGTGATGATAGTCTTCTCCGTGCCTGTTGTTTCGAGAAACACCGTGTTGAGCACCCGTTCGGCATGGTCGACTGATTCCACGTAGAAGACGAGATCCTTGAAGGTATTGTCGAACTTTCTCTCGGTGAGGAAGGCGTACATCTTCTTGGGTGCGGCCTCCAGGAGTCGGTCCTGAATCCGTTGCATGGAAACCGGGCCGGCAAAGGTGGACATGATGAGATTGATGATCATGCATGCCAGGCTCAGCACAAGTATTGGGGATGCGATGGTTCGCATGCTCACACCACAGGCCTTCATGGCGATAATCTCAGAATCCGACGATAGTCTCTCGAGGACGATGAGCACGCTGAAAATGAGCGCCATGGGCAGCACGAATATGGACATGGGAACCATGGCGAGCAGGAGAATATCGAGTTCCCGAAAGGAGATGAACGCTCCGATCCGTACCCACTCCACGATGACCATTACGGCGTAGAGCACTGCGCACGAAGCCAGGAAGACCTCGATGAGTGACCCACCAATGTAGCGAGATATGCGCATGACGAGAAGAGAGTATACCTTTGGAAGGGTTCCATTGTCCACTGTCGCGACAACACCATGCATGCACAGGGCATTGACACATCTTGGAGAACTTTGTATCCTGCGGCAATACCATGGGAAAAATTGTACGATGCACCATCCTGGCTCTCCTTGTGGCACTCCTGTACGGGTGTGCCCATACCTACACCGAAAAGGAGTTCGCCGCGCTGGTCGATGAACTCAGCTCCTGCAACAAGGTCAATGAGGATCTTCTCATGAAACAAGCGACCCAGAACGCACGGATCAACGAGCTTGAGAAACAGATCGATGTTCTCCGTCAGAATCTTTCAGGCGGTCAGGCCACCAGGCAGGAACTCCTCGATAAAAACATCCAGTGCATGGAGGAAAACCGGGCACTCCTGATGCAGATCTCCCGGTTCAAAACCATCATCAAGGAGCGCAGCGAAACCCAGTGGAGGCTCAACAAGGGATATGAATACCTGCTCACGTTCCTCGACAGAGAACGCCTCGAAGACGAGCTCTATATCATAAAGAGCGAAGATAGAATCAAGGTTGTCCTGCCCCAGAGGGTCCTGTTTCCCAACGCATCGAGTGCGTGGCTGACACCCAAAGGCACCCAGATCGTCAAGAAGATCGGTCAGGGCCTGCGACAGATGAAGCCGGTGTCTGTTGAGATCGGTGGTCACACGGACAGCACCTCGTTATCCCAGGGAACAAGCAGGGCCTACCCGACGAACTGGCACCTTGCCCAGGCACGTGCGATGTCCGTACTCCTGGTCTTCGATGAACTCGGCATCAGCAGGGAAAATCTTTCCGCCACCTCGTACGCTGACACCAAGCCCATCGCGGATTCCTCGTCTGAAGAAGGCAGGGCCATGAACAGGCGTGTAGAAATCGTCATTGCCCCGTGACCCTGTCGATTTCAGGAAAATTTCGCTCAGGTATCTGAACTCTCGCGTATTCGTTCGATGAGATTCTCGGTTATCGAGAAGATGTCCACGTCCTGGTTCCCGAATCTCCAGGGGAGGTAGGTCTGAAGGTAGTTCCTGAAGAGCGACCCAAGAGAGGGATTCCGTCGAAGCAGTTCCTGCACATGGATTTCATGGGACTGTGAGATATCGAGCCTTACCCCTTTTTTTTCGAGGGCCTGCAGCACTTTTGCGTAGGGACCGAGTCGTTTCCTCCTCCACATCTTGGAAGCGAACACAACAACGGGAATCAGGAGTATCCCTGCAAGGGCTGCAGAGGGTACAAGCTCGAGACGTTCTCGGACACTCCACGGGGATCTCGCGAGGTATCCGGCAATGGTGATCTGATCTTCAAGAGAGTAGTGAATGACCCACCTGATCCAGGTAAACCGAAGGGAGTCGATCAGGCTCACGCGCCTGACGGCCCCTGAAAGAGCAAACGGCGTGGCATCGAGCAGAAACCACTTTTTGTCCCAGAATTCCACCCACGCGTGTGCAGTTCTCGCCCTGATAATGAAATAGTTTCCGCTCGGATTGAATTCGTTGACCAGAAATCCTGTAACCACCCGTGTTGGTATCCCGCAGCCACGGAGCATCGTTGCGAGGGCAGAGGCAAAATGTTCGCAGCTTCCCTTCTTACCATTGAACACAAACCAGGAAATGGGGGAGACTTCCACCGGCATGGTCAGCCCATCCAGCGTATACTCGTGGTGTTTCTTCAGGTACTCGGCAATCCTGGATGCTTTCTCCCTTGTTGTCCCCTGTCCGGCGATGGTGGCTCCCAGGCCGGCAACCTCCAGAAGTTCGTCGGGTACAGACGTGATGAGCGTTCCCTGGTCGCTGCTGTTTCTCGTTACCCAGATATCGTACATCGGTGGTGGATCTTTCATCCAGTACACATTCGATCCCTGAGAGATGGTCGCTCCGGGTGATACCGACACGAGGTAATAGGGGAAAAAAACGTTTTTCGTCTCGATCCCCGTTGGGTATATCGTGAGGTGATCCGTGGAGAGTCTGTCCTGACTGACGTTCACTGACTCCGTGGCGAGGGTCTCCCCGTGCTTCACGAAACCATCGGCCGTGAGTTCTTCGAGCCGGGCCCCCGCGAGGTAGACGACCTCGGGAATCTTTCCCGAATTCCAGACAAGCCGCATCACGATGCGGGAGTCCTCTTCGAGCTGGGTCGATCGTGCGAGGTTCATCTCCTCTGAAAACCCGATGGTGCTCCTGTGGACGAGCGCTCCCCGCATGAGTGCCGAAGATGGACGGGGAATGAGGTAGAAGAGAATACAGCTCATGACAATGATTGAAGACCATACCATGATCCAGCGACCTGGACGTGATCGGGTCGTTTCACCGGGTCCCATGAACGAACGCTCATCGAGCTGGTCAAGAACGATGGGGATGAAAAAAGCCTGAAGCAAAAGCCCTATGAGAAACAAGGGGCTCGTGGTAAAGATCGTTGCAAGGATGCACTGGGAAAAGGTGATGCCCACGAGCTGAGCAATCTCTCTGCCCGATTTGGGCATGATCAGTCTGGTAAGGGCGAGAATCACGATCATGTCCCTCAGTGCCGGAACAATCCCTTCTCTGCCCTGAAAGATGATTCGACCAACCTCGAGGGAAGATACGGCAACGATCAGGATGGGAAACAGTGCCTTGGGAAACACGGTCGAGGTATAGAACCATTTGCCTATGATCACGTGGACCAGCACGAGTACGATACATGCAGGCAGGCTCAGGAGCTCCGCCAGATACAGACACAGAACGCCGGACAGTGACAGCAGCATGACATGGAGTGAACTATCAGAGGTAGGTACAGTCGTTCCCATGTTCCTGAACTATCCGTGGGTCTGGCTGGTTGAGCGTTTCGAGGTGTGCGAGCTGCTTCAGGATATCGATCTTGTGTGTTCTCCCCGTTGCCAAGCCGCTGAAGTAGGAATTCACCATCAGTCCAAACCGTTGTCCCGTTGCAGCAAGCTCCCGGACGAGGTAGGTTGCCCTGCCGATCTTGAGCTCCCTGTCGGAACCCGGAAGAACCACGACGAGATTTTCTCTCTCTCCTCCCCCCTCGGTAACCCGGGAGATAAGGCCGTGATGCTGTTTTTTCCAGACAATGGACGAGAGGGCATCTCCCCGATGATAGGGTCTCACGTGGGAAATGCTGTCCGTGGCCCTGCCTGATCCACGCTCCACCTTACCTGATCTGGAGGGAACGCTCCATTCAATGGGTTCCGGAAAGACCACGATCTCCTCTGTGAGATCAAAGGTGATGGATTTTTCAAACAGGCCGTAGGGGAATGTGGTGCTGACTACCACGCTTCCCAGAGTCACTGCACCCCGACGTTGAAAGACGACATCTGTTTCCACCACCTCGACGGACCCCCGTGTGAGCCGAGGGACCTTGAGTTTTCTGAAGTCGGAGATGACGAGCCGCAATGAGGTGTTGTGCCTGTTTCTGATGGCATATCCGATGCGTGCGGGATTCCGTGCATAGATCTCGGCGGGCAGCCTGCGCTCCATCTCGAGGTGCCGAAGATTCATCTCGGACTGGATACCGGAGACAATCATGAATGACAGCATGCAGGCAAGGATCAGAAACAGGAGATTGTTCCCGGTGATCATGGCTGAAACAATGATTCCGAGCAAAAACACAAAGAAGAGCGTGCCCGATTTTGTGAGATGAAATCCCCGGGGAGGCTTCAGGTACTCATAGAGGAAGTTCCACTTCATTCAGGATCTCCTCGATGACGCGTTCTGCGTTTCCCTGTTTCACGATGATCCTGTGAGCAAGCACCCACGGGCAGACACTTTGCACATCACCAGGAGTAACAAAAGCCCTCCCGTGGATAAAGGCATATGCCTGGGATGCTCTTTTCAGGGCGAGTCCTCCCCGGGGAGATATCCCGAGTTCGATCTCTCGATGTGCCCTGGATGTCCGGACAATGGCGCCAATGTAGCCGAGGATGTCTGGATGGACGATGATCGTATTGACCCTTGCGAGAAGCTGGAGAATCTCATGGCGATCTGTGACCGGCTCCAGGCCAAGGGCGTCGGAGTGATCGATGTCTTTCCTGAGAATTTCGGCTTCTTTCTCAACCGGTGGATATCCAACGATCGTTTTTATGAGAAACCTGTCAAGCTGGCTTTCAGGCAGGGGAAAGGTGCCGGTCACCTCAATGGGGTTCTGCGTTGCAATGACCATGAAGGGCTCCGGCAGAACATAGGTCATCCCGTCGATGGTGACCTGGGATTCCTCCATGGCCTCGAGAAGAGCGGATTGCGTCTTGGGAGAGGTTCTGTTGATTTCGTCTGCGAGAACAATGCTTGCAAAGAGCGGACCTTTAATCAAGTCCATGGAGTCCACCGGGCTCCTGAAGGTATGGAAGCCCGTAACATCAGAGGGAAGAAGATCATTGGTGAACTGTATCCGCTTGAAACTCAGGTTCAGCAGTTTTGCAAGGGCCAAGGCAATGAGGGTCTTTCCCACACCGGGAACCCCTTCCAGGAGGACGTGTCCCCGGGCAAAAAATGCGCAGAGGATGGACGTGACCACGTGTTCCTGTCCCAGAAACACGTGCTGCATGTGGCTGATGATGGTCTCGATTCGCTCATGAATATTCATAGGCACTCGTTCCAAGGATTCGGTTTGCATGAGAAGTTCATAACACAGGGGGTCCTTCTTTGATACATCAAGTTTTTTGTTCGTACCTCCGATAGATCACTGCAGCAGGGTGTAATTTCATGAATATTCCCAGAGACAGGCAGATTTTTGAGGACATGAAGGAGGGATATTACGAAACGGATCTCTCCGGAAACGTTACCTATGTGAACAGCATTACCTGTAAGATAGCCTGCCGTTCCAGCGAAGAAATGCTGAAGACAAAATTCACGGAATATACCACCAGGGCAACGGCCCGGCGTCTCTATACAACATTCAACAAGGCCTTTGTCACCGGCATACCCCAGAGAATTGAATACGAGATCATTCTCAAGGACAACTCCCGCAGGGTGATCGATAATTCCGTGAGCATTCTCAAGGATTCCTCTGGAAACCTCGTCGGCTTCTGTGGACTGATCTCGGACATCACAAAACGCAAGCGCCTCGAAGAACAGCTCAGGGAAAACAGGGAGCAGTTTGAATCCCTGTTCGAAAATGCAAACGAACTCATTATCACCACAGACGCGTACGGTTACATAAAACGACTCAATAAAAAAGTCGAAGAAATTTCAGGATACTCAAGGAGAGAACTCGTCGGTCAGAGTATCCTTATGATCGCCCACCCTGATGATCGTTCGACCTATATCGATTTCTGGAAGAGAATTCTCGAAGGACAGACCCCACGGTTTGAAATAAAGGCAGTATCACGCCAGGGAAAAGAATTTTATCTCCTTGCCAGCGGCAGTGCTATTAAAAAGAAGAGAAAAATCGTCGAGGTGCAGTACAATGCCCAGGAGATCTCAGAACTGATACTCGCACAGCAGACCATTGAAGACCTCAAGAATTATCTTTCGAGCGTCTTTGAGTCAAGTCCCAATCTGGTCATCTGTCTGGACAGATCGGGAAAGGTCGTCATGGCCAATCCAATAACAGAGCGTATTTTTCAGGTCCCGGTTTCGTCGATCATCGGCCAGGAGATATCCGGACTCAGTCCCCAGATGGCCTCCCTTGAGAAACTGATTCAGGATGTTCAGACTGAGCGATCCCCACAGTTCCTCCATGAACAGACCCTCTCGCAGAAATCGCCCCGGTTCTTTGATATCAGCATCTATCCACTCATGAATCCCGCACACGGTGGGGTGGTCTTCACCGCCGTCGATATCACGGAAAAGAAAAACATGGAACTTCAACTTATCCATGCCCAGAAGATGGAGACCATCGGGGAACTTGCAGGAGGAGTTGCCCATGATTTCAACAACATTCTCACCGGTCTTTCCGGTAATATCTCCATGCTGAAATACACCAAGGATGCAACGAAACAGCAGCACTATATCCAAACCCTCGAAAATATCACTGACAGGGCCCGGGATCTCATCCAGCAGATGCTCGTTTTCACCAAGAGGCACGAAGGCAGACCTTCGCACATACCCATAAAAGAGGTGCTCCATGATGTCTTGGATATGACGTCCAAATCCTTCCCCAAGCATATCAGGATGGAAATTACCGGAGACAGCAGAGAGCACATCGTGTTTCTGGATCGGACTCACCTTACCCAGGTGTTCCTGAACCTCGTGGTTAATGCAAAAGATGCCATCGGCAACAAGCAGGACGGAACTATATCCATCGACATCAGTTCCTTTGTCGCGGACAAAAATTCCAAACGACAGTACCTCCTCGGTTCTCTGGGCAAGTATGTCAAGATAGATATTCGAGACAATGGCTGCGGTATGAATGATGAGATTCTCTCGAAGGTATTCAATCCGTTCTTTACCACCAAGCAAAAGGGAACGGTCAAAGGAACGGGTCTCGGGCTCTCCATAGCCTACAATATCGTGAAAAACGCTGGGGGAAGCATTCACGTACAGTCCGAGGAAGGCAGGGGGACGATCTTCAGCGTGCTCATTCCTGTCTCAGGGCAGAAACATGCCTCGCTTTCTCCCGATGATCGGATCAAACATTCCCTTTCGAAACAATCTGCTCGTATCCTGATCGTGGATGATGAAGACATGCTCAGGGAGATCGGAAAAGAGATGCTCAACCTCCTGGGGCATTCCGTTGAAACCGTCTCAAACGGCAGAGAGTGCATCGAAGTCCTCTCGAAAGATTCAAAGAGGTTTGACCTGGTTATTCTGGACATGATCATGCCCGATCTCGACGGGTATCACACCCTACAGGAAATGCAGAAGCAGAACATCACTACAAAAGTGATCATTTCGTCGGGGTATTCCTTCGAACATGAACAGGGAGACATCCTTGCCAACCCGCTCATTATCGCAAAGCTCAACAAACCGTTCAACATGAAAGAGCTCTCCGAAGTGCTGGAGGATGCTCTCTCCTAGATGGTGACATACAGGATGGAATCTCGATGTCTTTCTCAACGCTGTGCACCAAGCTCATATTCGGGAGAAGCGATGCCGATACAACTGGCAGTATCTGAGCCGCACCTGCTGTATTGGGCTTGGCGAAAGAAGGCACAGACATGACCCGGAAGCATCTTATCGATGTACCCTGTACTGAGAGTGAAAAAGGAGTGAGGGAAATCTTCGATTGTCCGGGCGCGATCATCTACGTGAAAGACAGAGATCTTCGCTACCTGTGGGCAAACCAGCGGCATCTTGACTCAATCGGGGCTGAATCGCTTGAAGCAATACTTCGGCGTCGTGACACCGAGTTGTTCCGTGATGAACATTCCGTGCAGCGGGAAGAAAGTGACGCCGTGGTCGTTCGTGAAGAACAAGGCACGCAGGCTTTCCATGAAAACACCCTTCATGATGATTCTGAGAAGAACCATTTCCTCGCTTCACGCTTTCCCATCATACACGGTGGGTCTGTTCGTGCTGTCTGCTGCCTGCAAATTGATATCTCCACCCCGGTGAGCACTCACGGCACAACAGAAAGAGAAAAGGTTTTTTTTCAGGAACTGTTCGAGAATGCATCCGCCATGTCCGCAGTCACTGATGCACACGGGTTCATCACCCTGATCAACAACAAGGCCATCGAGCTGTTCTTCGGCGACCAGTACACCCCTGAAACGCTCAAGGGGAGGAACATCCTGGAGTTTGTCCATAAAGACGACCGGGGCAAGGTCGTGTCGTTGTGGAAAAAGAGCATGCTGGAAAAGCGGGAGGTCTCCTATGATATCCGTATGATCACGGGGGACGGAAAAATCAAGTACCTGCTCGTCAGCGGAAGACCCATCATCGTGGACGATGCTGTTGTGTCTTTCCAGTACCAGGCCATGGACATGATCGACCAGAAGATTCAGGAGCAGCATCTCTTGCAGAACGCGACGATCGATACCATCGGTCAGCTTGCCGGAGGGTTTGCCCATGACTTCAATAACTTGCTTACGGTAATCAACGGATACTCCGAGATCATCAAGGTATCCATGGATGAGAACACTCCCCTGTTTTCCAAGATAAACCAGATTCACCAGGCCGGGAACCAGGCTTCTCGTCTCACCCAGAAACTCCTTGATTTCAGCAAAAAATTCAGAAAAGAAACCACGGAGTTGGATATCAATGCTGAACTGATGAACCAGGAACCCATTCTCATGCACCTCATCGGTGAACCCAACCGGCTAACCATCTCCCTATGCCCCGAGGAGAGCTTGGTGAACATTGATTTACAAAGCTTCGACAGCATCCTCATCAATCTCGCCATGCACGCAAAAGAATCCATGGATCAGGGAGAAGTTACCATCACATCCGAACTGATCACCATCGGTCCTTCGAACTCTCAGCAGTATTCCTCAGTATCACCTGGCACGTATGTCCTCGTTTCCCTCAAGCATACAGGTAAAGGCATGTCGGAAGAGATGATCGAGCAGGTCTTTGATCCCTTCCTCTCTGAGAACCGTTCTGGGAAGACCCTGGGGTTGTGGACAGTGAGAAACATCATCAAATCCTGCGGTGGTACCCTCATAGTAGAGAGAACTCCTGAAACGGGTTCATGCTTCAGGATGTTCCTTCCCCTTGCCACGGCACCAGAAAAGCAGGTCACTGTGAAAACAACTACGGAGAACGTGGTCCGGGAATTGTTGCCGGAGGCCAAGACCATCCTTGTAGTGGAAGACGACGATACGGTTCGCGAGCTGGTCAGTGAAATCCTCAGACAGGAAGGGCACATAACCCTGACAGCCTGTAATGGAGGGGATGCTCTTCAGTTGGCGAGACAACACGATGGAAGAATCGATCTCCTGATCACGGACATGGTCATGCGGAGAATAGACGGGAAGATGCTCTCGAAAAAGATGCTTTCACTCTGGCCCCATGTCAAGGTGATGTTCATGTCAGGGTACGGGGAAGAAACGATCAAACGTTCTGAAATCGGAGACGTTGTGTTTCTGCAGAAACCGTTTCTTCCCGGAGAGCTGCTTGAAAAAGTTCACACGCTGCTCCAGAACTGACGGTTTGTACAAGCAGGGAGACGCTTAAACGTATTACGTGAAACCCGGTGTTCCCCACACCGGCTACCCGCAGCAGAAAAGAAAACGCAGGCACCAGTGATCCTTCTCCTGAACCTATCACCGGGCACTGCAGCGATCCACCATGGGTCTGATCTGATCGAGGATGAGTTCGATCTCCTCCTGAGTGAAGGATTTTTCAGACAGAAAGGATGGATCCACATGTTTTGACGGCACAAATTTCTGCAGCACGTACTGTGAGGCGCCCCGTATCATCTTTGCAATCTGCACGATGTCGTCCGGTGACAGGAGAGATCTCGCAATGGTTGTCCTGAATTCATGGGGCAGAGAAGAGCCCATGATGAGTTCGATGCTGGATCTTATTTCGCTCACGTTCACAAGGGACCCTGCAATCTGGTAATAGCGTTCAAGGGGAGCCTTGATGTCCATGGCAATAAAATCGACCAGAGACAACCTAATTGCCTCACGGAGCTGTCGCGGTCGAGAACCGTTTGTGTCGAGCTTCACCTGAAATCCTTTTGATTTTATGCGCCGTAAAAATTCCAGCAGACCGTCCTGAAGCAGAGGCTCACCCCCTGTGATGACAACACCGTCGAGTTTTCCTCTGCGTTTCTCCAGGAAAGAGAGCACTTCCTCCTTCACAATAAGCGGGGTAAATCGAGCCGGGTCCACCAGTTCAGGATTGTGACAGTAGGGACATCTGAAATTGCATCCCCGGGTGAAGATGACGGCACTGATCTTACCGGGATAATCGATGAAGGAGGTTTTTTGAACATGGGCAATCTTCATCTCTCCTGTCCCCATGCCAGCTTGATCACGAAACTCATGGAGTGAAGAATGAACAATTCTGAATCTGTTGTCAAATAGTTCATCCTCTTACCCCATGATGGAGAATCCCGGATCGTGAACTCAGCAACGGAAGTCTCATCTCTGCCACGTCCCCGGGCAACGTGCCGTTGACATGGACATACAGGGAACGGGTCACAACGTCTGTCACGGGATAATCTCCTCCATACATTCAAGATTTCCCTCCCAGGAGACGAAGGAGCCTTTGAAGGACATCATATCGAACGCAGGAGGAGCTGTCACAATGGCGATAGGTCGTATACTTGTTATGGACGACGAAGAAATCATCAGGGATGTGGTTAGCAGCATGCTCGATTTTCTGAATTATGACGTTGATCTCGCTTCAGACGGAACCGAAGCCATAGAGATGTATGCAGAGGCACAACAGGCTGGATCTCCGTACGACGCGATCATTATGGACCTCAGCATCCCTGGCGGTATGGGTGGGAAAGAAGCCATCAAGGAGCTTATGGGAATAGATCCGGGCATAACAGCACTCGTCTCCAGCGGATATTCAAACGATCCAGTCATGACCGATTGTTCCGCATATGGGTTCAGCGGAGTCGTACGGAAGCCTTTCAAGCTGGAGGAGTTGCGCGAAGTGCTCGATCGCGCGCTGAGGAAGGACTAACGTGCGAGCACACTCCAGGTGCGTTTTCTGAACACCTGTACCGCAGCACGCCCTGCCCCTGTGTCATTCTCCCCCTATACCGATCTGGCCGACTGCTCTTTGTGTTCGGGTTTTTCGTGGAAGGACCCTTCACTGGAACACTCTGCCGTGCGATCAGGGGGAAAGAGCTGACTGGAGAGGGTTTCCTGTTTCGTTTCCTCGGATGCCATTTTGAAAGACTTCCTGTTGATAAACTCCTCCTGTTTACCGTTGTTCCACTGGGCTATCGGCCTGAGGTACCCCACCACCCGGGAGTAGACCTCCGTGGCTTCACCGCATGTCGGGCAGGAATCCTTGTTTCCGGAGAGATACCCATGGCTTGGACAGACGCTGAAGGTCGGGCTGAAGGTGAAGTACGGCATCTTGTAGGAGAGGCAGATCTTTCTCACCAAGGTCTTGATCACTTCAGGGTCATCCACACGCTCCCCCGCAAAGATGTGGAAGACCGTACCGCCGGTGTATTTTGCCTGGATCTCATCCTGGAGATCCAGCGCCTCGAAAATATCATCGGTGTAATTGACTGGCAGCTGAGTTGAATTCGTGTAGTAGGGTTCGTGACCTTCACGGTAGGATGCCTCGTTGGCGCACACGATGTCCGGATACCTGTTCTTGTCGATCCGTGCCATTCTGTAGGAGGTTCCCTCGGCAGGCGTCGCTTCAAAGTTATAGTTGTTTCCGGTCTTCTCCTGGAGCTCGAGGAGCTTTCCCCTGATGAAATCGCTCACCATGAGGGCAAATTCTCTCCCGCGTTCATTCGCGATATCGGTACCGATGAGGTTCATGCACGCCTCGTTCATCCCCAGAATACCGATGGTGGAAAAGTGGTTCTTCCAGTATTCACCGAACCGTTGCTTGATCCCGGAAAGGTAGTGTTTGGTGTAGGGGTAGAGGTTGTTGTCGGTAAAGCTCTCCAGAACTTTGCGTTTTATCTCGAGACTGTTGGATGCGATATCGATGAGCTTTTCCAGCCGGGAGAGAAACTCCTTTCTGTCCTTGCTCAAATAGCCGATTCTCGGGAGATTGATCGTGACGACTCCGATGGACCCAGTCAGAGGATTCGATCCGAAGAGCCCTCCTCCTCTGAGTGTGAGTTCGCGATTGTCAATCCTGAGCCTGCAGCACATGCTCCGTGCATCTTCCGGGTCCATGTCCGAATTGATGAAGTTGGAAAAATACGGGACCCCATACTTGGCGGTCATTTCCCACAGGTGTGTCAGATGTTCGTTGTCCCAGTTGAAGTCCTTCGTGATGTTGTACGTCGGGATCGGAAACGTGAATACGCGACCCTTCGCGTCCCCGGCCGCCATCACCTCGACAAAGGCCTTGTTGAAGATCTCCATTTCTTCCTGGAATTCCCCGTAGGTTGTGTTCTGCGGCTTTCCACCGATGATCACGGGCTGATTTGCCAGATAGGAAGGCACCTCGAGGTCCAGGGTTACATTGGTGAACGGGGTCTGAA
Source organism: Deltaproteobacteria bacterium (assembly GCA_011046135.1). Taxonomy (GTDB): domain Bacteria; phylum Desulfobacterota; class Desulfomonilia; order UBA1062; family UBA1062; genus DSBG01. The sequence continues at coordinate 3,313 of DSBG01000157.1, read as the reverse complement.
AACCAACCCGGGTGGGAACATTGATGTTGAAGATGAATTCCTGGAGAGCCTGTTTCACCTGGGTGTAATCCAGATTGTCATACCTGATGAACGGTGCGAGCAGGGTGTCAAAATTCGAGAAGGCCTGGGCCCCCGCTGCCTCTCCCTGGAGGGTGTAGAAAAAATTCACGATCTGGCCAAGGGCTGTTCGAAAGTGACGTGCCGGACGGCTCTCCACCTTCCCTGCTGCCCCCTTGAATCCCTGGACCAGGAGGTCATAGAGATCCCACCCCACGCAGTAGACAGAAATAATGTTCAAATCGTGGATATGGAAGTCCCCTTCCGAATGGGAATCCCGTACTTCCGGCGGATAGATCTTGTTGAGCCAGTAGATTTTGCTGATTTCTGAAGAGAGATAGTTGTTCAGCCCCTGGAGAGAGAAGGCCATGTTGCTGTTCTCATTTACCTGCCAGTCAAGTTTTCCCAGGTACTGATCGATGAGGTCCACTCCGATCCCAGCTTTGATTTCCCGGATTTTTGCATGCTGATCGCGGTAGATGATATACGCCTTGGCTGTTTTCCGGTAGGGTGAAGAAAGGAGGATTTCCTCGACGATATCCTGGATCTCCTCAACGGTGGGAATATCCGTTATTGCTTGCCCTGCAATCGCAAGGACCTTGAGCGTGAGCCTGTGAGCGACGAGTTCATCGAACTCGACGGTGGCCTTGCCGGCCTTGGCTATTGCTAAGGTTATCTTTGAGGCATCGAACGTGGCATACCTTCCATCCCGCTTGATTATCTTAGAAAACATAACACCCTCCCAATGTACTATATATGGTGGTAATCGGCAAACAAAGTACTATATATAGGACAATAACCCGGGAATGCAAGTAAAAAGTGATGTGGAAAGAAATTTATTCGGGCAGGGGGAGAGAGCCCCCTGCCCGGTGTACGCTATTCGGTGTACATGGCTGCAATGTTCTCTTTATAGAGTTCATTGATGACCTTTCGTTTGAGCTTGAGGGTGGGAGTAAGTTCGCCATTCTCGATACTGAATTCTCTGGGCAACAGGGTGAATTTTCGAATCTGTTCCACCCGTGCGTATTCCTTCATGAGGAGCGTGATTTTCTCCTCATACAGCCTCACGATTTCGGGTTTCTTGATAAGATCCTCGTGAGTATCAAAGGAGAGACCCTGTTCTTTGGCGTAGTTCTTCAGTTCGGCGAAGTTCGGGACAATCAGTGAGCTGAGGAATTTCTTTCCCTCCCCGATGATCACGGCCTGCTCTATAAGGAGATCCGAAACCAGGGTGTTCTCGATGTTCTGCGGTGAGATGTTCTTCCCCCCCGACGTGACAATGATATCTTTCTTCCGATCAGTGATGAACAAACACCCCTGCTCATCGATTCTGCCGATGTCCCCGGTCATGAACCAACCGTCATCGGTAAAACTCGATGCCGTCTCCTGAGGTTTATTGAAATAGCCCTTCATGACCTGGGGTCCCTTGATGAGAATCTCCCCATCCTGTGCAATGGCAATCTGCGTGTCGGGAAGTGCAGGGCCAACTGACCCGAATTCGAACGCATCGAATTTGTTCACATTGGTAACCGGACTGGTTTCGGTGAGACCGTAGCCGTTGTGAACCGGTACCCCTATGGAGTTGAAGAAACGATCGATCTCCACGGCAATTGCACCGCCTCCGCTGATGAATATTCTGATCCTGTCCATGCCGAGGGCTCCCCTCAGTTTTGAGTACACGAGCATCTCCGCGAGGTCGTACTGGATCTTGAGGACGGCGGGGAGATTCCTGTTCTGGACACGGTAATCAACGGCCCTGTCTGCAACACTCATTGCCCAATCGAACAGCCGTTTCTTCATTGCCGGGGCCTTCTGGACTTGAGAGAGAACACCGGCGTGGATTTTCTCGAAGAGCCTCGGGACACTCACGACCAGGGTTGGCCGAACTTCCTGCATGTTCTGCAGGACCGTGGAGAAATTCTCGGCAAGATTGATGACTGCACCGATGTGTATCATGAGGTAGAGAGACACCGTTCTGCCAAGAGAATGGCTCCATGGCAGCAGGGCAAGGGACGTGTCCCTGTGATCGATGATGGGATGTGAAGCATAGCACTGCATGACGTTTGCAACAAAGTTTGCATGGGTGAGCATCACCCCTTTGGGCTGACCGGTTGTCCCCGAGGTGTAGATGAGCGTTGCAAGATCATCTTCTTTGATCTGCTGAAGCCTCGTTTCGAAGAGGGTTTTGTCCTTGAATTCTTCTCCGATCTGCATGAGTCGATCGATGTGGATAATCGTCGGATCCTCTGTGGTTACGGGATCGAAGCTGATGATGTGCTGGAGATTGTTCATCTGTTTTCTGACGCTCAGGAGTCGTTCAAGGTGGTCTGCGTCGGAAACAAAGACAACGTTTGCGGTGGAGTCGTTGATGATGTATGCTGCCTCAGAACCTGAATTCGTTGCATAGATGGGGACATCTGAAGCGCCGATGGACAGGACGGCAAGATCTGCCACGACCCACTGCCAGCAGTTCTCGGAAAAGATCGATACCAGATCGTTCTGTTTGACACCCAGGGACATGAGCCCCAACCCGGTTTTGATCACCATGTTCTGCATTTCTTTCCAGCTGATGGGGGTATACGTGCCCTGTTTTTTGAACCTCAAGAAGGGCTCATACTGATACTGATCTGCTCTGTTATGAAAAATTCCCGCGACGTTTTTTTCAGAATATCCCATGACTGCCTCCTTGTAGTATCGTAGATGCTGGTTGCTTCCTGCCGAGAACGAACAATCTCCAGACTTGGATGCTTTTTTCAACGTACAAGGTATCTTCGTACCTGTTTCGACGAGTCGTCTGATGAATCCTGTGTATCTCCTCCTGTCGTCTACCAAACTCTCTTGTGAACACAGACTGTATCCGACATGAGGACAAGAGGTCCTGCTACTGCGCCATGTTCTTTCCCGTGCATGATGTCCACTGAAAAAACCACCGCCGGTAAACGTACGATGTGTTTCTGCTTGAGAAACAGTGCGATGGAACTGTAGTCCTCTGATATATGGATACTGGTTTTTCTATAATCCATTTCAGATCCGTGATCAATCACAAACCGGGAGTTTCGCCTGGATCTGGATGTGAACAACCGAAGGATCACCAGGAACATCTCTTGAAATCAGTTCATACTGCTCTATTTTGTAAACAGCGGTGCCTTGCAGGCTGTGCAGCCATACCAAACAAGTCGACAGGCACAGACCAGCAAGAGACTGTCTTCTTGCGTACGTACAGGAAAACAGCGTATAGTCACTAGAATGCAGAATG